>JBEKFI010000052.1:0-20476 GCA_050013395.1 Verrucomicrobiia bacterium
TGAAGTAACCACAGAAGCGCGGAGAATACGGACCTTGTGTGAGGCCCACGCCCCGCTTCCCACTGTGGAGTGCGGCGGCTTGACGCCGCGTTGCCGTTTGCCGCGACCGGCGTTGGTGTTGATCGGCGCGGATTCAAAATCTCTCGATGTGGAAATCGCCACGAAGACTTTTATCGCACGCCAATCTTGAATGCCGTGGCTGATATATCGCTGGGCGATATATCAGCCCGGATTCTTCATTGGTCTGTCATGCCAAGTTGGTCGAGGCATCTCCCTCCCCGGTTTTAGACTGTCCGGCGTGCCGACGTCCCTAGCAAACGCATTGAACAGGGGTCTTGCAGGACAGAGGCTGATCGAAAAAATGGCGAGTAAGTTCTTCCGCGAACACTGCATGATGCGGCTACCTGACGACCTCTGGAATGTATTCGGCATTTCCTGTTTTATCCTTGATCTCAATTGAGAAGACGTGATAGGTGCTCGGGTCTCCGTAGGTGTAGGGCGTCTTTAACGGAAACGATATGCGCCACAGACCTCTTTCAGCATTGAAATACACACGGGGCGGGCGGTAGTTCTCTAACCGCTCGTCATGTTCGACAGCGACTCGCTCGGCGATTCTGATCGCTTGAGCGCGAGACAGATGAGTCCCACGTGGTATGGAACTGTTTTGGCAACCAAACAGTATGAAAATCACTGCGAGTAATGAGAATATCTTCATAAAATGCCACAACCGTTGCCAATCGCGTCGGAGACGACCAGCACGAGTTGTCGCGCGTGGCGTTTCATACCCGGCAGAATAGGATGCGGCAGAACGACGGTCAAGACTGGTTGCGAGCGGAATGGTTGACCGCGGATGACGCTGATTGCGCGGATTTCACCAACCATTCACCTCCTTCGACTCATCTGTGCCATCGGTGTAATCCGCGGTTGAATCTTCCCCGCAAAGAAATCTTTACTCTGGCGTGGGAGTGCCGGAAACTTCCACGCGATATGCCATTATCGAAACAGGATCAGGAGTTGATTCAACAGCTTGTCGGTGAGCACGGCGGCGGCGAGAACGCCGATCTTGTCGCCGAGATCATCGAGGCGGCGCTACGGCTGATCGACGACAAGACGGACCGCCTCGACGTGAAGGTCATCACGTCGGCGTTGAAGGAATTGCGGTATGCCTCGAAAATCTTCGCGCCCTACCGCAGCCGACGGAAGGTCACCGTGTTCGGCTCGGCGCGCACCCGCCCGGACGCGCCCGAGTACAAGCAGGCGGTCGCTTTCGGCAAGGCCATCGTTGCGCACGATTTCATGGTCATCACGGGCGGCGGCGAAGGCATCATGGGCGCGGCCCAGCGCGGCGCGGGACGCAACAACAGTTTCGGCCTGAATATCCGTCTGCCGTTCGAACAGGAGCCGAACTTGGAGATCGCCGGCGACCGCAAGCTGATCAATTTCAAATACTTTTTCACGCGCAAGCTTTGCTTCATGAAGGAGAGCGACGCCATTGTGTTGTTCCCCGGAGGATTCGGCACCCACGACGAAGGCTTCGAATCGCTGACATTGATGCAGACCGGCAAGAGCCAGCCCAAGCCGCTGATGTTCATGGATCGACCGCGCGGAAATTACTGGAAGACGTGGTGGCGGTTCGTCGAAGACCAATTGCTGGATGCCGACATGATCAGAAAGGAAGACCTCGCGTTGTTCAAGGTCACCGACGATGTCGAAGAAGCGTGCGACGAGATCACCCGGTTTTACAGCAACTATCACTCGTGCCGGTACGTGAAAGACGCGCTGGTCGTGCGTGTGAAACATTCCGTGACGGAAGGGTTGCTGCGCACGTTGAACGAGCGGTTCGCCAACATCTGCGTCAACGGCGCGCAGTTCCAAGCTTCCGGCCCGCTGCCCGAGGAGGAAAACGAGCCCGAACTGGCAGACTTGCAGCGGATCGTCTTCCCGTTCAACCGGACAAACTTCGGGCGCTTGCGGTCGCTGATCGATGTGATCAACCAGCATTAGGCAGGTCAGGGTTCCAACTCAACCAGTCCGCTGGTGTGTACAGGCAAGACGCCTGTCCTAACAATCACGACTGTCGGTGGAGGCTCTTCCGACGCGGCGGGATCCATTCCGACTTGCCGCGGTGCGCCTTGCCACTCACCAGCCACCCGTCGTAGATGCGACGCAGGCGGTGCGGTGGCACGCGAAGAAAATACAACATCGTCACCCACCAACTCACGAAGGTGGTTTTCAGCACGCCGTTCGCATCCCAGCGCCGTCCACTGCTGATTAGTCCCGACGGGATAAACGTGACGCGGCCCGCCCGCCGTAAACGGCAGGCGAAGGCGATGTCTTCCATGATCGGAATCCCGGGAACGCCGCCAAGCACCTCAAAGACTTGCCGCCAGACGAAGATTCCCTGATCGCCGTAGGGCAGTTTCAACGCGCGCGAGCGGCGGCTGGAGATTCTGGCCACGAATCTGCAGAGCCGTCGCGGTGAATCGATGTTCAAATCGAACGCGCCGCCGACGGCGCCATCGCCGATGATGCGCCGCTGGATTTCCTCCAGCGCGCCGGGCAACAGAAACGAGTCCGCGTGCAAGAACAGCAGGATGTCTCCCGTGGCGTGCCGCGCACCAAGATTCATCTGCTCAGCGCGGTTGGCAGACGTGACGAAGACGTACGGCGTGAACCGTTGCGCAATCTCGACCGTGCGGTCAGTCGAGCCTCCATCCACAACGAGCAACTCGACATCGGGGTAAACGGCCAATTGACGAAGCGTCACCGGCAAATGAATCTCTTCGTTTAGAGTCGGGATGATGACGCTGATTAACATGAACAACTACTCGCCTGAGGTATTTGATAGCAGATTTCGTGGTCGAATTCCAGTGAATTCATCCCACCAAAATCATTGCTCCGTTACTCCATCACTGCATTGCTCCCATGTTTTTTCCCTGCTATACTATCACGCGATGCGGCGAAAAACAGGGGTCGTCGTGTTCACTCATGGCTCGCGGCTCAAACAGGGCAACGAGATCATGATCCATCTCGTCGAGCGGTTGCGAGAGCGCCTCGGCTGCGACTTGATCGAGCCGTGTTTTATGGAACTGGGCAAGCCGCTGATTCCCGTTGCCATCAAGAAACTGATTTCCAAGGGCTGCAACCACATCTTCGGCTACGCCTTCTTCCTCGTGCCAGGCTCGCATCTCCAGCAGGATATTCCGTTCATCTTCGAACAGACGCTGAAGAAATACCCGGGCGTCACCTACGAACTCTCGCCGCCGATGATATCAGATCCGATGATTGTGGATTTCGTCGCCAAACACATCGAGCAGGCGCTTGACGGGCGCACGCGATCCCGTTGATTGGAGGGCGCGGATCCACCCGCGCTGCCTCGTACGGCTCGGGTGAAGCCGAGCCTTCCAAAGAATGGGGATGGATAGGGAGATTGGCCCCACCCGGAAGCCGCTTTATTCTTGACTTCGGCGGCCATCTCTGGCTAAGTAACCCTAGAGCTGGGGCGAGTAGGTCGGTAGCGCAATTCCAAGCCGAATTTGCCGCCAAATCGACTGGGTGGTGAAGGTGTGAGAGTTCAAAAGAGCCAAATGTGAAATCGACAAAACAAAGCATGTTGGATGCTTGCGCTGGCGCTTGTGGCCGCGCCCTTGGCGGCCGAAGGACAGACGTACACGTTCATTGACCTCACCCCCAGCGGGTTCAGTAGATCGCAGGCCACCGGCATTTCCGGCGGCCATCAGGTCGGCTGGGGATCCGGCATGGACGGCAACTCCCACGCGTTTTTGTGGTCCAGCACGGCGGCCAGCGCCGTGGACCTCAACCCCAGCGGGTTCACTATGTCGGAAGCCATCGGCATTTCCGGCGGCCATCAGGTCGGCTCGGGATACACGGGCAGCAGCTTCCACGCGCTGTTGTGGTCCGGCACGGCGGCCAGTGCCGTGGACCTCAACCCCAGCGGGCTCACTACATCGTGCGCCCTCGGCATTTCCGGCGGCCATCAGGTCGGCTGGGGAACGCTGACCTCGGGCGGCAACACCAACGCGCTGTTGTGGTCCGGCACGGCGGCCAGCGCCGTGGACCTACAGAACTTCCTTCCGTCGAACTACACTTATTCCGAAGCGTGCGGCATTGACGCCAATGGCGACATCGTTGGATGGGCGTATAATAGTTCCACGGGCCAACAGGACGCGATGCTCTGGGTGCTCGTTCCCGAACCCGCCACAGTCTCGCTCCTCGCCCTCGGTCTGGGCGTCCTGTTCATGGCTCGGCGGCTGCGGTCGCCAATGTCATCCGCTCCGAAGCATTGACGCTCTCAGTTCAGATGCGCGCGAGACCGAACCGGGATCTAATTATTCTTCAACTCAATCTGGATGTTGATGAAGTTCCGCGCCGCCAGCGTCCATAGCGGATAGGGTGGTTGTAGCTGCGAGCCTGCTCGCGGCCTCCGCGATAGCCGATGAGGTACGACTTGCCGCGAGCAGGCTCGCGGCTACAATCCGATGGTAGCAACAAGATGCACTCCCTTCCTTGTGACCGCGCAGAATTCTCTTTTCTTTGGCGCGCGTTTCTGCCAGTCTCGCCGACAGTTCTTTCAGAAGCAGTACACGTCGGCGCAGGGAACGCCGTGAGAATCGGCGACAGTGGCGCTGCTGTGACTGGCTACGAAAACCCATCCCCCAGTCTGTAGCCGCACCCTTTATGGGTGCGTCCAACAAGCGCAGGCTAAAGCCTGCGGCTACACACCGGAGAGCCATCCAAATGGAGAAGGCGGGCGAGTAGATCTGCCCCGATCCCGCAAATGCGGGACGGGGCAAGAAGCCAGAAGTCAGAATAACGGCCGACGCGAAACCCAAAATCCTTCGAACCAAAGGAGAATTGTCATGCTTCATCGTCTGTTGTTTGTCAGTGCCCTGTTGGCTGTTCCCGCCGTAGTCGTTGCTCAGGAGGTACCTCCTGTTTCGGTCACCAACCGCCTCGAAGAAGTCGTTGTCACGGGCACGCGGATCCCCACCGAAGTGGAAACCGCACCCAACTCCATCACTGTCGTCCCGCACGAGCAAATCGAGCAGACACAAGCGCAGACTGTGCAGGAGGTCCTGCGGGATGTGCCCGGTGTCGAGGTCGCCCAGACCGGCCAGCCGGGCGGCCAGACCTCCGTCTTCCTGCGCGGCGCCAATGGAGAACACACGCTGGTCCTCATTGACGGAGTCCGGGTGAACAACGCGTTCAACAGCGCCTTTGATTTTGCCAACCTGCCCGTGGACAACATCGACCACATCGAAATCTTGCGCGGGCCGCAAGGCACGCTTTACGGATCCGAGGCAATGGGGGGCGTCATCAATATCGTTACCAAACGCGGCGCAGCGCAGCCGACAGGATCGGTTCTCGTCGAGGGAGGCAGCGACGACGCGTTCCGGAGTCGCGGTTCGTTTGCGGGCACCTTTGGCAAGCTTTCGCTGTCGGCAGCCACCAGCTATTTCTCCAGTGACAACGAGCGCACCAATAGCGAGGTGCGCATCTGGGACGCTTCGGGCCAAGCCGCCTATCAACTGCTTGAGCGACTCGACGTGAGCCTGCTCGGCACCTGGTTGAAGTCGCACGCTGGCACGCCCAACGACCGTTTCACAAATGATCCCAACGATTTCCTCAACAACGAAAATTCGCTGGTCGTGCTGAAGCTCCACGGACAGCCGACGGAATGGTGGGACGCGAGGCTGACTCTCTCCCATGCGCACGAACGGGGATTCTTCGACCAGCCGACGCCCAATCCGCCGTTCTTCTTCGGCCCGTTCAGCGAGACGACCGTTAGCGACCGCGATCAAATCGACTTTCAGAACATCTTCTCGATCGGCGACCAACACAAGATTCTCGCGGGCGGTTCGTTTGACAACAGCCATGCTGACGATACGAGCGTGTTCAGCGGCTCTCCCACGTTCCTGCGCCGCACGGTCGAGGACAAGGCCCTCTACGGCCAGTACGACTTCAGTCCGATGTCCCGGCTGACGCTCACCGGGGGCGGGCGCGTGGACGATTACACCACCTTCGGCGCGCACGGCACCTACCGTTTTGCGGCGCGCTTTACTGCGCCGGAGACGGAGACGATCTTCCGCGCCAGTGTTGGCACGGGTTTTCGTGCGCCACCGATCCGCCAACTCTCTACAGTCTTTGGCAATCCGAACCTGGACCCGGAGGAAAGCCTCGGCTGGGAGTTCGGCGTGGAACAACCACTGCTGGATAACAAGCTGCACGTCGGCGCCACGTATTTCCAAAACGAATTCAACAACCTGATCGGCTCGGGAGTCGTCACAAACATCGTTGGCGGATTTACGAACATCTTTTCCGGACCGCTCAACATCGGCAAAGCCGAAACGCTGGGCGTGGAAACTTTCGCGACGTGGACGCCGTTCACGAACGTGACTGTTCGCGGCGCCTACACGTGGCTGGCCGTGGCGGAGGATCGCACAACCAACCAGCGGCTGCTGCGCCGCCCCGAACACAGCGGCAGCCTCGACATCGAATACGGTTTCTGGCAGAAATTCACAGCAAATTTGAACACGAAGTTTGTGGGCCCGAGTCCCGATATGAATTTCTCGACGTTCCCATTCCAGCGGGTCACCAACGCGGGTCACGTCAACATGGACCTCGGCTTGGCGTACGACCCGTGCAAGTACTTCCGCCTGTTTTTCCGCGTCGAGAACCTGCTTGATGACAAATATGAAGAGGTCTTTGGTTTCCCCGCGTTGGGAAGGACATTCTGGGGCGGCGGCATGGCGAAGTTTTGAGCTGCGGATTGGCGAGAGTACTGTGAAAGAAGATGTCCATCCTGTTCTGGAGCGGCGGCAAGGCCGGTTGCACTTCCCACAACACGTGCAGCCCGCAAATCACGCATGGAAAGCTCTTGGGACAACACGAGGCTTTGGATCACCGCGAAGTGTAGTCGGCGTGCCCATCGACACCCACAGTCATCTGTGGCTCGCGACCGTTCTTTCGGTCGTCATTCATGGTGTGTTCTTGGCGGCACTCACTGTGAAATCTAACCTGGCGCCCGTCTATCACCCCGCAACGTACGGTGTGGGCAGCGACTTCCCCGTGGTTCAGTTTGTCTCCGTGACCGCCGACGGCTCAGGCGGAGGGGGTGGAGTGCAGGAAGGCGATCCCGGTGTGCCCAGTGACGGGTTACCATCGCCGGTCCCGCCGCAGGTTGAAATGTCCGAGAATCTGCCGCTCAGGGAAGCGCAGCAGGTCAAGCTGTTGACTGTCAAGATCAGCGCGAGCCAGGAAGCGCAACTGGCGGACGATTCCGCCACCGAGATACTTCAGAAGGAGCCCCCAGCTGCTGGTGCTATAAGAGGACAATCCAATACCGGCGGCACCAACGGAAGCATCTACGGCGGCATTGACGGCTTGGGGAACGGCACGCATCACGGCGGAGTCGGCTCGGGCAGACCGGGAGCCGGCGGCAGTGGCGCCTTCGGTAAACCCGCCTACCTGCGCAATCCGCTCCCGCCCTACCCTCGCGTTGCCCGTGAACACGGCTGGGAAGGCACAACTCTCTTGCGAGTGGAAGTGCTTGACGACGGGAGCGGTGGCAAAGTCGAAATTCTAAAAAGCTCCGGTTACCAGGTTCTCGATGAAGCAGCGCTGGAAACGGTACGCCGCTGGAAGTTCCTGCCAGCGCGATCAGGGGATACTCCGATTCGATCCCTCGTGGAAATCCCGATCCGATTCCGCATGGCAAGCAACTGACGACTGCCATGACCGTCTTCGATACGTGCTTGCCGCAAGCGAGAGTCGAAAGACTGAACCGTGACGGCAATACCAGCTTGTTTTGGTAGAAGGTCGTAAAGTTGGTGGGATTGGAGGGCGCGGCTCCAGTCGCGCCGGCTTGTGCTCACGCTGAACGAATCGGCGCAGGTGGACCTGCGCCCTCCAGTCACCAGAGCAGCACGTTCAGTTCACCCTGATACGGCCAGTCTTCAGGACGGGTGACCAACCCGTGCCGCACGGGCTTCTGCCGCACGTACTCCGACTTCCCGGCATAACCTTCCTGACGGCGCAGTTGACGATCCCAGAAGTTCTGCTGCCAGAGTGAAAGTTGGTCTCTTTGCGGCCACGACCTGGAAACGAGCGTCTTCCAGAATGTTGTCCACGCCCGCAATTCGCATGAATCAAGCCGTGCGGGTGCGCAAAACAAATGCACGTGGTCGGGCATGATCACAAAGCGCCCCACAAGCCATTCGTCCGCGCGTCGCCACTTCTTCAGCAGCAAGTTCATCGCGACATCATTCGCCAGTATTGGCTTTCGCTCCTTCGTGCAGATCGTGACGAAGATAATCGTGGACCGGTCCCGCAGACGAACCGCATTTGGATGAGCGGGTGCGTGGCGCTTCGGCAACACGCCGTGAACGTAGCGCCAATCCGATCAGCGAGGCAGGCGGTTTGGAGGGATCGGCTCCAGCCGAGCCGTATGGGAACGACCGGCGGCGCGGGTGGACCCGCGCCCTCCATCACTTCTTCGCCTTATCCCAATCGTCGAGGAACTTTTTCAGGCCGAGGTCGGTGAGCGGGTTTTTGGCGAGTTCCATGAGCACGGCGAACGGCATGGTGGCGATGTGGGCACCGGCCAGCGCGGCTTCCTTCACGTGCAATGGGCTACGGATGCTGGCGACAATGATCTGGGTCTTAAAACCGTAGTTGTCGTAAATCTTCTTGATCTCCTCGACGATGTCCATGCCGCGCTCGGCGCGGTCGTCGATGCGGCCAACGAACGGGCTGATGATGTACGCGCCCGCTTTGGCAGCCAGCAGCGCCTGTACGGCGGTGAAGCAAAGCGTGCAGTTGACGCGAATATTCTTGGTCTTCAAAATCTTGATCGCCTTCAGTCCTTCGGGAATGAGCGGGATCTTGACGACGATGTTTTTGTGAATCTTCGCGAGTTGCTCGCCTTCGGCCACCATCTCGTCGCATTTGAGCGAGACGACCTCGGCCGAGATGTCACCGTCGACGATGGCGACGATTTCCTGCAGTAATTCCTTGAATGGTTTGCCCCCTTTGGCGACAAGCGACGGATTCGTCGTCACACCGTCCAGCAATCCCATCGCCGCCGCTTCGCGGATTTCGTTGATGTTCCCTGTATCAATGAAGATTTTCATACTTTGCCAACCTTTCTTGGAACTCCTCGCCTGTCACCCTGAGCGAGGCGAAGGGCCTCTGCTGGACGATTCACGGGTGAGCGTCCGCCGCTGAGATTCTTCGCTCCGCTCAGAATGACAACCGAGGCGATCCTTTCTCGCCCTAAGTTGTGCCAATTCGCTCCTGAATTCTAGCCACAATCTTGTCGGCGAAGGCTTTGATCTGCTGGCCGTCGCGGCCCTCGATTAGCAGCCGGGCCTTGGGCTCGGTGCCTGAGTAGCGCAGCAGAACGCGGCCTTCGCTGCCGAGTTTGGTTTCCGTCTCCTTTATGAGTTCGAGGATGTCGGGCATCGTCTCCCACGCGGGTTTGTCCTTCACTCGGACGTTGACGACAACTTGCGGGAACTTCGTCACCACCTGCCGCAGTTTGCTGAGCGGCCTGCCCGTTTCCATGATGATGCGCAGCACTTGTAGCGCGCTGACGATTCCGTCGCCCGTCGTCGTGAAATCGCGGAAGATCATGTGGCCCGATTGCTCGCCGCCGACGTTGAGGTCGTCTTGCAGCATCCGCTCGATCACGTAGCGGTCGCCGACTCGGGTGCGCACGACTTGTCCACCTGCATTCCGAACGGTGTGATCCAAGCCGAGGTTGCTCATCACGGTGGCCACAAGCGTGTTCTTTTTCAGTTCTCCACGGCTCAGCCAATCCAGTGCGGTGATCGCCAGCACGTCATCGCCGTCCACCAGCACGCTGTTCTCATCGCACAACTGCACGCGGTCGCCGTCGCCGTCGTGCGAGATGCCAACGTCGGCACCGATTTCGCGAACTGCCTTGCACACAACTTCGGGATGCGTGCTGCCGCAATTCTTATTGATGTTCGTGCCATCGGGCGTGTTGTTGAGCACGGTCACCCGCGCGCCGAGCTCGCGCAGTACGCAGGGAGTGCTCTTGTAGGTCGCGCCGTTGCCGACATCCACGATCACGCGCAATCCTTCCAGCGTCATGCCTTTTGGGAATGCGGCCTTGGCAAACTCCACGTAGCGGCCCAGAGCGTCATCAATGCGGACGGCCTTGCCGATGTCGTCGGCGGTTGGGCGAATCTTCTCGATCTCTCCGCTGAACACGAGATTCTCGATCTCGGCTTCGACGGCGTCATCGAGCTTGTAGCCGTCGTCGCGGAAAAACTTAATGCCGTTGTCTTCGTATGGATTGTGAGAAGCGGTGAGCACAATGCCCGCGTCGGCGCGCAACGACCGCGTGATGTACGCGACGCCCGGCGTCGGCAGCGGACCAATGAGCAGCACGTCCACGCCCATCGACAAAATGCCCGACGCGATTGCGTTTTCGAGCATGTAGCCACTCAGGCGCGTGTCCTTGCCGATGACGATTTTGTGGCGTCCGTGGCCTTTGGCAATCGGCGAGCGCGCTCTGAAGACGTGAGCCGCGGCGCGTCCGAGCTTCAACGCGGTCTCGGCGGTGACAGGTTCGACATTGGCGACGCCGCGCACGCCATCGGTGCCGAAAAGCCTTTTCTCGTGGGCCTGCGGACTCACGGTTTCCCTTCTACACCGCCGCCCGCGCCGCTGTCAACCGACGGGGCAAGGCCGATCCGCACGTCCACTTCCACCCAGTGACGCGGGGAAGATGCAGAGGCAAACGGGAGCGGAGTGAGCTCGACGCGCTCGCGGAACGAAGTGCGCCGTCCCGTCAAATCGATCGGCAATGTCGCAGCGCCGATCAAACTGTCGAGCACGACCTTCGGGCCTCTGAGCTTGACGGTCTCGGGTTTGGTCAAAACACGCCCGGCGACGACGCCGGACGGGAGTTCACCTGTGAACTGCGGCTGCACGGGCAACTCGCGTTCGACGAGTTGGTCGATATTGACCGTGATCTCCGACGGCTCGACCTGCACGACTTGTACGCGGCGGGAATGGTGGATCAATCTTGGGCTAAGCTTGACCGTCATCTCGCCCGTGCGTTCGTTGCGCGTCAAGTCGACCACGGCAGAAAGGTCCTGCCGTGAGATTTGCCGCACGTCCTCGCGCGTGCCGCGCACGGTGACGTTGATGGTCGAAGCGCTCGTCTGGAGTACGGTGAGGCTTGGCTTCGCTTTGATTTCCAAGGGTACGCCGTCGATGATGCGCCAATCACCGGTCACGCCTTTGACGAAGAACCAGATCGCCGTCGCCAGCACCAGCGAAGCCACTTTCAACCCTGCGTTACTCGTCAGCCACTGCATCTGCATCAGTGTCCAGCTTCCTCGTGTTGGCGGGTTTGTTCGCTGGTCTGCGCCTCGTTGGTCTCAGGCGTGGTTTCCAACGTCCCCGTTGCTTCACCAAAACTTTCCTGCGCCACGCCACGCCCCTCGCGCAGAAACAGACTGCTGAGCGCGCGGCGCAACATGTCGGTGATGCCAAATCCTTTCTTGGCGCTCGGCGCAAGCGTCGTCGAAAGGAAGTTGCGCAAGCCGTCGGGATCAAGCCCCTGCACGAGATGGCCGCGATGCGCGACGGAGATCTCACCCGTCTCTTCGCTGACCACGACCACAACCGCGTCGGTTTCCTCGGTCAACCCGATCGCGGCACGGTGACGCATGCCGACGCTGGCGCTCAATCCTTGGCGCTGCGTCAGCGGAAACACGCACGCTGCCGCCACGATGCTATCACCGCGCAACACGACGCCGCCGTCGTGCAGCGGCGTGTTGGGAAAGAAAATCGTTGTGAGCAACTCGGGCGTCGCCTTCGCGTCCACCGCCACACCCGTTTCGGCCACGCCGCGAAAGCCGATCTCGCGTTCGACGGCCATCAACCCGCCGCAGCGCTTTTGCGAGAGCGAGCGCGCCGTTTCCACCAGCACGTCGATCAATTCGAACCGCAGCCGCGAGCTGCTGAAGGGATATTGGCTGCCGAGTTGGGCCAACGCACGCCGTAGCTCGGGCTGGAAAATCACCAGGACCGCGATGGCGAGAAAGGCGAGGAAACGACTGAGAATCCAATTGATGACATCCAACTGAAAAGTTTGCGTCACACCCGCGATGCCGAACAGCAGGATGATGAAACCCGTCAGCACCGCCGCGCCGCGCGTGCCGCGGAACAGCAACAGGCAATAATAAATGGCCGCCGCCAGCAGCAGGATTTCAAACACTGCCTTCCAGTAATTTGCGACGAATTCTATCACGCGTTCCATTTTCTTCTCTTGTCACCTTGAGCGAAGCGAAGGGCCTCTGCTGGACTGCTTACGCGTGAACAGCCGCTGTAGAGATTCTTCGCTCCGCTCAGAATGACAGCGCTTGTGCAGCACAACTTCACAAAAGATACTTCACCGCCTCAATCATCCGCACGACATCGACGATCTCCGCCACGTCGTGCACGCGCACCACGTTTGCGTCATGCGCGACCGCCCAAGCCACCGTTGCCGCCGTGCCCCACAGCCGTTCGTGCTGTTCGCGGTTCAGCCCTGCTCGGAGCGGGGTCAACACCTTGCCAATGAATGCCTTTCTCGATGTGCCGACCATCACCGCACAACCGAGTGACTGAAACTTATCCATGTGCGCCAGCAATTTTAAGTTGTCCTCGACAGTTTTGCCAAAGCCGATGCCTGGGTCAATGGCAATCTGCCTTTTTTCGATGCTGTGATCGATGGCGAACGCGATCCGCGCCTGCAAAAACCCGCGCACATCGGCGACCACGTCGGCGTACTGCGGGTTGTTCTGCATTGTTTGCGGCGTGCCCAGCATGTGCATCAGCACCACGCCCGCTCCGTGCTCGCGCACGACATCCACCATCCGCCCGTCAAACCGTAGGGCGCTGATGTCGTTAACGATGCGCGCGCCTGCTGCAAGCGCCGCTTCGGCCACTACCGCCTTGGTGGTATCCACCGAAATCAGCGGTAGGGCGCGACCACTGGGCGCGCCGCTCGATCCCTCACCCGTTACCCTCTCCCCGCTCGCGGGGAGAAGGGCCGGGTGAGAGGCAGCAAGCTGCACGACAACTGGAATCACACGCCGCAGTTCTTCTTCTGCGCTCACCGGCTCTGCCCCCGGCCGCGTGCTTTCACCGCCGATGTCGATGATGTCAGCACCGGCATGCGCCATCTCCCGCGCGTGCGCGACCGCGTGCTGGACGTCAACGAACTTCCCGCCGTCGGAGAACGAGTCCGGCGTCACATTCAACACGCCCATCACCAGCGTGCGGGTTGTATTCCACTGAAAAATCTTCACCGCGAACTCAGTTTACGTCAATGAAGTGGAGAAACAACCGCGAAAAACCGACGCGAGTGAACTTCGCGCGACTTACGCGTTGGCGGGCGATGGCCCGATGCTAGGCGCGGGGAATGGCTCGGTCTTGGCCCCTGGCGGCGCCTTTTCGGGCTGAGAAGTCGGAACGGCGGACGAGGTCAGACCCGGACCGCGCTTGGGCGGCTGGGATAACTTGCCCGTGTCGATGATCTCTCCGATTTCAGCGGCGTCGAGTGTTTCGTATTCGAGCAGCGCCTCGGCGAGAGCGACGAGCCTGTCGCGATTCTGGGCAATGATGTCTTTGGCGCGGGCGTAGCAGACGTCGATGATGTTGCGCACTTCTTCGTCGATTTCGCGCGAGGTTTGCTCGCTGACTTCGCGCGGCCGGAACAGGTCGCGGCCGAGGAACAGGTGTTCCTCGCGATCGCTGACGTTGACCATGCCGATCTTTTCGCTCATGCCCCATTCGGTGACCATCTTGCGGGCAATGTGCGTGGCTTGTTTGATGTCGCTCGCCGCGCCGCTGGTGTAGTCGCCGAAGATCAATTCCTCGGAGATGCGACCGCCCATGATGCCAGCAATCTCGTCAAACAACTGTTTCTTGCTCTCGTGATATTTGTCCTTCTCAGGCAGCGAGAAGGTCGCGCCGAGGTACATGCCGCGCGGGATGATTGTGACCTTGTGCAGCGGCTCCGTGAATTCGAGCTTGCACATCACCAGCGCGTGACCGGCCTCGTGATAGGCGGTGATCTTCTTGTCCCTCTCGTCCATCACGCGGCTGCGGCGCTCGCGACCCCAACGGACTTTGTCGCGGGCCTCTTCCATCTCTTCCATGCCGACGCCCTTCTTGTCGTTGCGGGCGGCCAGTAGGGCAGCTTCATTGATCAGATTGGCAAGATCAGCACCGGAGAAACCGGGGGTGCCGCGGGCGATGACTTTGAAATCGACATCCTTGGCCAGCTTCACGTCGCGGGCGTGGACCTTCAGGATTGCCTCGCGGCCGTTCAGGTCCGGCATGTCGATCACGATCTGACGGTCGAAGCGGCCCGGACGCAGCAACGCGGTGTCGAGCACGTCGGGACGGTTGGTTGCCGCCATGATGATGACGCCTTCCTGCGTATCGAAGCCGTCCATCTCGACCAGCAGCGCGTTAAGCGTCTGCTCGCGTTCGTCGTGCCCGCCGCCGATGCCGCTGAAACGGGAGCGGCCCACGGCGTCGATCTCGTCGATGAAGATGATGCACGGAGCGTTCTTCTTGCCCTGCTCGAACATGTCGCGGACGCGGCTGGCGCCGACGCCGACGAACATTTCCACGAAATCCGAGCCGCTGATGTTGAAAAACGGAACGTCGGCTTCGCCTGCAATCGCTTTCGCGAGCAGCGTCTTGCCCGTGCCCGGCGGGCCGACCATCAACACGCCTTTCGGGATGCGGCCGCCGAGTCTCTGGAATTTCTTCGGATCTTTGAGGAACTGGATGATTTCCTCGACCTCTTCCTTGGCCTCCTGCATGCCGGCGACATTTTTGAAGGTGACTTTGTTCTTATCGCGGCTGAGCAACCGGGCGCGCGATTTGCCAAAACTCATCGCGCCCTTGCCGGCAATCTTGATCTGGCGGATAAAAACGAAATAAAGCAACGCGACAAACAGCACGAACGGCAACGCCGACCAGAAAAACTGCATCCAGAACTGGCTGGCCTCGGTGAAGTCGAGTTGGACTCCTTTCGACTTGAGGAACTTGTAGATCTCGTCGCTGTAGCGGACTTTTGTAGCGAACTTGACCGACTTTGTACCGCCGTCCTTCATGGCCACGTCGTATTCTCCCTTGATCTTGTCGAGCGCTCCAGCACCCGCTTCCACGGTGACGCTCTTGACCAAACCCTCATCAACTTTTTGCTCGAGTTGGCCATACGGGATCTCTTCGACGCGCTCCTGCTGCATCTGCCGCAAGCGCAAAAGCAAGGGCACGACAATGAGTACGGCGAGCCAGATTAGGATGACTCGCACGGGAAAGCGCGGATCGCGTCCATCGGGCGAACGCTTCAGCTTGGGCAAACGAGAAGGTTTCTCTTCCATACCGTTACAATTGACGACGGCGCATCATCTAATTTGCGTGACGCCGAAAAATTCAGAATCACGGATACGCTTGAACGCGGCAACGTAACATAGCGCCCTGGGCATTGCAACAGCTTTGGTTTGCGGCTGGCGAGCGCCGCTGCTATTGTCCGCTGGTGCAGGGAGGAACTGGAACATGAGGATGCTATTGCTGGCGCTGGGCCTGATTTTCCTCGTTGGATGCGCCACGTTTGAGCAAACACCGCAGGATGTCGAGAAGAAGCTTACCGAACCGACGAAAGGCCATCTCTACGAGCGCAATCCACTTGAGGGGAATTGAGCGCCGATGGTGATCATCCACTCGCCTCGATGTCTCGAATACGCTGCGGCCGGCCACCCGGAAAATCCCGAGCGAGTTGCCGCTGCCATCACTGCACTCAAGAACCGTCATCACACGTGGTTCAATCCCCAACCTTGCAGCGAACAAGACATCCTTCGAGTGCACACAGCAGGGTTGCTGGAGGCGGTCAAGACCGGTCAGTTCTTCGACACCGACACCCCGGTTTTCTCCAACATCTATGAACTGGCGCGGCTCGCGGCCGGCGCAGCGATCCTCGCCGTTGAAAAGGCGGTTTCGGGACAAACTGCGTTCTCTCTGATGCGGCCGCCGGGTCATCACGCCGAACGCGACCGCATCATGGGTTTCTGCTACCTCAACAACATCGCCATTGCCGTCGCGAGGACTTTGAGCGACAGCACGGCCTCAATCAAAAAGATCGCTATTCTCGATTTCGACTGTCACCACGGAAACGGGACGGAAGACATTTTCTGCGGCGACGAACGCGTCTTGTTCGCATCGCTTCATCAATCGCCCTGCTATCCGGGCACGGGCCTCGTTTCCCGCAAAAACTGTCTGAACTACCCGCTGCGACCGGGCACGGGTCCGCAGGAGTTTTTGGCTGCGCTTGACAACGCGCTGGAGAAACTTCGTGACTTTCACCCGGACATGCTCGCGGTCTCAGCCGGGTTCGACTCATACAAAGGCGATCCGATCACAGCGATGCGGTTGGAGATCGACACCTTCCATGAAATCGGCGCACGCATCGTCTCGTTCTGCCAGGCTGTGAAAGGCGGGACCGGGGCACTTCCGTGCTTCATGGTGTTGGAAGGCGGATACGCACGAGATTTCGCACGGTGCGTGGAAAGTTTTGTGAACGCTTGGCGGTGATGGCTGGAACTCCATACAAGCCGAAGCGGAATCTGGAATGAAATTGCGGAGGCCGCCACATTGAAGAACGGTCCCCCACCAGCAAAATCTGAACACCCCGCGCTGGACTATTAAAATCATCCTCTGATGGTCACTTGGGCAAGCCTGCATTTGGTGAGACGGAATTGGGCGTGTGCCTTGACTGGCGGAACTGGCAGCATATAATCCTGCTTTTGCTTGGCAATGGGGTTGGTGTATCATGCTTCAGGCGAAAGGAGACGCGTTGTGACAGAAACTGCCAAAGGGATTTCCGTCAGTTGCGCAAATGGCGAAACATACGTGCGCGTCGTCGGACGTGGCACGTTCCAGAACGGCGCGCCGCCGCGTCGGTTCATCTCCAGCGCGAAACGCCCGAGTGCAGCCACGTGAAGGGGGATTCACCCATGAAAGATTTTCGCATTGAGAAAGAGGCTCGCGGGAAGGTGCAACTTCTCCGCCTGAGCGGCTCTCTGGACATGTATTCGTTTACCCGCTTGGAATCGCAGATCAACTCGTTCTTCCAGCAAGGTCAGTACTGGATCGTACTCGACTGCCACGATCTCGATTACATCGGCAGCGCAGGCCTCGGCGCGCTGATCGGTTTCGCCAAACAGGCACGCGAGCACAGTGGCGACGTCAAACTCCTCAATGTGCCCGACCGGGTTTTCAAAATCATCGAGCTTCTCGGCTTCAGCAAGGTGCTGCAGGTTCACAACACCGAGGAGAGCGCCCTCGAAAGTTTCGCCACCCATTGAATCATCCGTTTCTAGTTCATGGAAACACCCGAAAACATCCATCTCGAGAAATCGCCGGACAAACTTCAGATTCAGACGCCCGGTCACGGTAGTTATCTATCCTATATTCGCACCATCGTCGGTGATCTCGCCCGCCAAGTCGGCTTCCCCGAGGAGGAGGTTGCCAAAATCGAGATGGCTGTAGACGAGGCGTGCTCCAACGTCGTCGAGCACGCTTACGAATCCAGAAAAGAATGGCGCTGGAAACACCGCGACCCTGAGATACGACTCGATGTCCGCGCCGAAGACGGTCGCCTGATCATCGAGATCAACGATCACGGCCAACACTTTGATTTTGCCAGCTACAGCCCCGCCGACATCCAGAGTCGCATCAAGGAGATGAAACCGCGCGGCTACGGCATCTTCATCATGCGCAAGTTCATGGACGAAGTGCACTACAGTTCCGATGACAACACCGGCAACACGCTGCGCCTGGTCAAATACTTGAAAAAATCCTAGCCGTCCGTCATTGTTAACCCAGTGACTTGGTATGACTCCCGAAAGCAAACAAACAGAATCCGCTCCTGCACCGACCGAGCCAACGGCCACCGCTGAGCCGAAGCCGGAAACGAAAGAACCGGCTCACGCGAAGCACAAGACCGTCAAAGTTTCCGAGCAGGAACTCAAAGAACTGAAGGTCAAAGCGGCGCAGGCGGATGAGAATTGGGACAAATTCCTCCGCGCCGCCGCCGAGCTGGACAACTACCGCAAACGCGTCGCCCGCGACAAAGAAGAACTGGCCCGCTACACCTCCGAGCGCGTCGTCGCCGCGCTGCTGCCCGTGCTGGATAACCTTGACCGCGCCCTGGCGGCAGCCGAAGCGCACGGCGGCGACAACAGCTCTCTGCTCGACGGGCTCAAGCAGATTCAATCGCAGTTCCGCCGCACCCTCGAACAATTCGGCCTGCAGGAAGTCATCGCCAGCGCGGGGCACCCGTTTGATCCGAACCTCCACGAGGCCGTCGGCCATACCGAGAGCGCCGAACACCCCGAGGGCCACGTCATCGAGCAACTCCAGCGCGGCTACAAGCTTGCCGATCATCTGTTGCGTCCCGCGCGCGTCGTCGTCAGCAAGGGCCTGCCCGTGGGGCCACCAGATGGCAGGGCGCGACCGCCGGGCGCGCCGCAACCCCCGGACAATGTGAAAGCTGAGACCTGAAAGCTGCGAGCTTCCCCATGACCAAGCGCGATTACTACGAAGTTCTCGGCGTCCCGCGCGAAGCTTCCGAGGAAGAAATCAAAAAAAACTATCGCAAGCTCGCGCTCAGGTATCATCCCGACAAGAATCCCGGCGACAAGACCGCCGAGGAAAGGTTCAAGGAACTCGGCGAAGCCTACGAGGTCTTGAGCAATCCCGAAAAACGCGCCGCCTACGACCGTTTCGGCCACGCCGCCTTCGTTCCCGGCGCGCGTGCCGGCGCCGGCGGAGGAAGCGGGCCGCAGTGGGGCGGATTCCACGACCCGTTTGACATCTTCCGCGAAGTTTTCGGCGGCGCGGTCGGTGGCAACATCTTCGACGATTTCTTCGAACAAGCTTTCGGCGGCGGACGCGGCGGCCAGGGACGTGGCGGCGGCGGACGCGGCAACGATCTGCGCTACGATCTGGAAATCGATTTCGAAGAAGCGGCGCGCGGCGTCCAGAAGGAGGTCTCCTTCAACGTTCTCGACACCTGCCCCGAGTGCGACGGGCGCGGCGCTGCCGAAGGCGCGAAAGTGGAGACCTGCCCGACCTGTCACGGACGCGGCCAGGTCGCGCACACACGCGGGTTTTTCACCGTCGCGTCCACCTGTCCCCGCTGCAACGGCTCGGGCCAGACCATCAGCAACCCGTGCAAACGCTGCGGCGGCGAAGGCCGCACGCAGCAACGCCGTAAAACCAAAGTACGCATACCGGCCGGTGTCGAGGATGGCTCGCGATTGCGCAGTTCGGGCCACGGCGAAGCCGGCACGCGCGGCGATCCGCACGGCGATTTGTACGTCGTCGTCCACGTCCGGCCCCATGATCTTTTCGTGCGTCAGGACGACGATTTGCTTTGCGAGATTCCGATCCGGTTCTCGACAGCCGCGCTCGGCGGCGAGATCGAGGCGCCGACGTTGGAGGGCTCGGCACGATTGAAGATTCCGGCCGGCACGCAGCACGGCACGATGTTCCGCCTGCGCGGCCACGGCATGCCCAACGTCCACGGTCGCGGCAAAGGCGATCTGCTCGTGCGCGTGACCGTCGAAGTGCCGACCAAGCTCTCACGACAACTGCGTGAAAAGCTGGAAGAATTCGCTGCGCTCGCCAACGATGAAGCGTATCCGCAACGCAAATCGTTCCTCGAAAAAGCCAAACGCTTTTTCAGCGGAAAGTGACAGCGCGATTCTCGCGCTGTCATCCTGATCCCGCTTTCGCGGAAGAAGGATCTCTTCCCTTGGAGTGCGGCGGCCTGACGCCGCTTTGCGTTTGCGCGGCTTGTCCGCATGGCGATCTCACGCCGAGAAGTTGTAGGGCGACCGTCCCGGTTGCCGTCGTGCCCCGTGGGAGCCCCGACAAGGTTGTCGGGGCGAATGAACGTCTACCATGTTTCACGTGGCGAATAGACGCGAATGGCGGAGCCGTCGAGCTTGCGGACTTGTGCTGGCGCCGCTGGGTGCTATCCTGACCGCGCTATGCCAAAGCCGCGCACCTACGCACACCGAAGCGCTACAGCGCGCACGCGCGCGACAACCGATCAGATCCGCTCGTTCCGTGGTTCACTCAAACTGAAACCCGGCGAGAAATCGGCAACGCAGGAGTTGCTTGAGGGCCGCGCCGACGACTTGCGGCTGGAGGAGGCGAAGTGGACGCGATTCGAGAAACGGCTGCAAGGCAAACGCAAAGCCGCCCGGCGAAGTGGAGGTAAACCCTGATACCTACAGCATTTCCACAAATCATATAGCGTAATGGGCGTGTAAAAAGAAGCCGCGGCAGTCGGCGGTTGAAATGGCATTGAAGGCGGTGCGTGCGGCTTCAATGAGTTGGTCCTGGGTCC
>JBEKFI010000053.1:0-44749 GCA_050013395.1 Verrucomicrobiia bacterium
TCATTGAAGAGTTGAACGAGGGAGTCGAATCGGCGGAGCTGCGCACCGAGACGGTCGATGTCGCACCGATGGCGCTCTACAATGCCGTCCGCTACAACGAGGGCGACACCGAAGGCTGCACAATGGTCGTCGACATCGGGGCGCGCACGACCAACCTGTTGTTCATGGAGCAGAACCGCGTCTTCTCGCGCTCGATTCCCATTGCAGGTAATGTCATCACTCAAAGCATTGCCGCCGAGTTCAACATCCCGTTCCTGGAAGCAGAGCAATTGAAGCGATCCAAGGGATTTGTTGCTCTCGGCGGTGCTTATGCAGAGCCCGGGGATGAACAGCAGGCGCGCGTCAGCAAGATTATTCGCAACGTTATGACGCGTCTGCATGCCGAAGTGGCGCGCTCGATCAATTTCTACCGCAGCCAGCAGGGCGGGAGCGCCCCGTCGCGGATGCTGCTTTCGGGTGGCACTTCGATCCTTCCGTACACGGACAGGTTCTTTCAGGAAAAGCTTCAGATTCCGATCGAATACTTCAATCCGTTCCGCAATGTCGACATCGATCCTTCCATCTCGCGCGAGGAACTGGCTCGCTGCGCTCATTTCTTCGGCGAGGTCGTTGGTCTGGGATTGCGCAGACTCACGAAATGTCCCCTTGAGGTCAACCTCCTGCCGCGATCGATCCGCGCGCGCATGCTGATGGAGCAGAAACGGCCGTATCTGGCGGGCGCGGCGATCTGTGTATTGCTGATCCCTCTTTGTTGGTGGGCCTACACGACGAAAACGGCGTCACTCCAGGAACAGCAGCGCGAGGACGTGTCGCGGCAGGTTGAAGCACTACAGTCGCTTGACAAATCGGTGAAGAACGAAAAGTCCCAACTGGCAGACCTCACAAGCAAAGCTGACGAGATCACCAGTCTCGTCCAGCAACGTTCCTTCTGGCCTGAATTGCTGCAGGACCTGAATACGCGGCTCGAACCAAATCTGTGGATCGTTGCGTTAACCCCACAGAGTGGCGCCATCACTCCCGGGCCACAGAGTGGCGCCATCACTCCCGGGCCACAGAGTGGCGCCATCACTCCAGAGCCAACGCCAAGAGGCGGCGGCTCTTTTCGGCGCACCATTGACGAGGACGTAGAGTCCTCCACGCTCATGTCCTCGGCGACGGCAAGACAAGGCCCAATTGACGAACTTCAAATCGAAGGTGAAGGCAACCACCAGTCCGATTCTGCTGATCTCGCTCTGGTCAACGAGTTCGCCAAGAACCTGAGAGAATCGCCTTTCTTAGTCACGGACGGCGTGGAAATCCAGAGGCCGCCCAAGGCAACGGGCTCCACCTTTGCGTTCCAACTGCGCGCGAGACTGGCGAAACCGATCGCGTTTTGATGAAGTGAATACGCGCTGGCTAAAACGGAATTTCGTGGTGATCATTTTCGTGGTGGTCTTCGCAGTGCTGTTGGGTGGGATCATCTGGCTGGAGCGAGCGGCGACCGCGCGAAAAGCAGAGGTTGAAGCAGACTTGAGCGGCAAGCAGGAAGAACTCAAACGATTGCGGAACCTTGACCCCTACCCTTCTTCCGACAACATCCAAATACTGAAACGCGACCGTGAGGAATTGGAGAAACTCTACGGCTCTCTGCAAAAGGCGGCCATGCAGGAACCATTGGAAGTCGCTGCTATGCAGAACGAGATCGACTTTGTGAACCGCCTCCGAAAAACCCAAACTGAGTTGCGTGATCTCGCAAACAGCCGCGGAGTGGAGATCAAGGGGGATTTTGCCTTTGGTTTCAGCCGCTACGACGACACCTTTCCCTGTCGCAATCCCGTCCTCAGACGAGACGAATGCCGTCGCGTGCTGACGTTACTGGCTAAACAGTTGGTCGTAGTGGAAAAGCTTACGAAACTCGCCATTAGCAACGGCGTCGACAACATCACAGTGATCCGACGCACCGAAGTGGAGCCGGGCGTTCTGTTTGGCTCCGACACGATGCCCGGGTCCATCACCGAAGACCCGAAGGCGCGGTATTACAGGTTGCCATTCGATATTCAGGTTACCTGCAGCGAAAAAGCGCTGCAATCGTTCTTGAACAGCCTGTCACAGTCTGACTGGTTCTTCACCGTCGAGACGGTGAAAATCGGAACCGAAATCCCCGTGGTACGCACTTCAGCACCGGGGACGCCTCCCACAGGAACAACCGCCATCCCGCAATACAAACAACTGCTGGTGACCATGCGAATCGACTTGGTTGAGTTTCCCAGCCCGAAGCCAAGGCCAGCGTGATGAAAATCCGACACCGCTGATATGGACTGGATAAAAAAACACTACGAAAAGATCACACTCGCCTTGGCGCTGCTGCTCCTCATTGCGTCAGCAACCATCTTGTCGCTCAAGGTGGGAGCGCTCAGCCAAGAAATCCAAGAAGCTCCCCGTCGAACCAAGACGAAAGGGAAACCCGCTCAGTCCATCAATCTTGGACCATACACCAACGCAATTGAATCCGTGCAACAGCCCCCCTTGTGGACAAACAAACCCATGCCGATGTTCATCGGTCCTGTGCCGATTTCGGTAACCAGCACGGCGCAGGCGCCTGCGGCCGAGGGGAAGCTGCCGGTTTTGGCGCAGGTCCTCTACGTGCCGTTCAATCTGCTATTTATGGCCTATTCGGGCGATGGGCATAATTTCCAACTGAACTTTCTGACACGGTCTCAAACGTTTATGGTCCCGGAGGTCGGCATGGAGGTCGCGGACCGATTCTCAAAAACCGGTTACATCATCAAGAAGTTCGAGAAAAAGACCATTACAGTGACTGAGGGCGGCATTACAAAAGACAAAGACGTCTCGGAACTCACGCTCCAGCACGAAGGCGACGACCCCATTGTCATGGTGCACGGACGGATTAAAGCGGGGCGTGAACCCGTGGCGCAGATACTGTGCGGGGGAAGCACGCTGTACGTGCGTCGCGGACAGCCTTTCAGCTGCGTGGACACGACCTACAATGTCGTTGACATCACTCCGAAGCAGATGATAATCATTGATGTGAAGTCGGGGGAGAAACAAATTATCCCCTTATCCGTGCCCAAATAATAATCGAAGCAAGAGACGCCGAGTTTTCATGTGTGGCGCGGGGGCGAGTTAAATATGGGAACAGGGGCAGGACATCTGAAGTGTCCACGCGCAGTATTTGCGCGTGAAGGAACGGAATGGAGAATCGTGTTATGAGGAAAATCTTTCTGGCGCTGCTCATCGGCAGTCTTTGCGCCATGCAGTCCAAGCTCATCGCCGAGGAGATGATCCAGGCGGCAAACGTTAATTCTGAACCTGCAAGACAAGCCGCCCCGCAACCCACGACAGCGCCTCCCGAGCAAACGGCAGCCCCGGCGCAGCGACCCGCCGATCCCCCGGCTAATCCACGAGCCGCCACCGGACCGATTGCCTCCCCACCAAGTTCCGAGATTGAAAAGGCCAGCCGCGAAGAAATCGTTCGTCGCCAGGAAGCACAGATGATGGCGCAACAGTTGATCGAGCAAGGTCTGAAACTCTATTACGACGCGAAGTATGAGGCCGCGATCGCCCAATTGGAGCAGGTAATCAAGATTCTGCCACGAGCCAAGGCGACAGAGACCGATTACAACCGCGCCGCGCATGGCCTGACAGATTCTTACTACCGTCTGGCCGACGCGGCTTATCGGGCTGGCGACAACACCAAGGCCAAACAACTCGCCCAGAAGGCGCTCGAATACGATCCTCACAACCGCTCGGCAGAGAATGTCATCGTCAAAGCCAAGGCCGCGGAAAAGCGGGAGGAGGAGGCGGCCAAGCATCCGCCGCAGCCGCCATCTCCCACGACGGTTGAGACAACCCCGGCTCCCGACAGGGCACCGGAGTTTCTCGCCAACAAAGATGAGATCAAGAAGCTCTTCCGCGAAAGCAAAATCCTGCTGAATTCCGGTCAGTACGACGAGGCGGAGAAGCGGGTCAGGCAGATCCTGCTGATTGACCGCTACAATGACGACGCCTACACCATGCTGCAACGAATCGACGATGCCCGTCTTGAACTCGCCGATAATGCCTCGGACAAGACCCGTAGCCTGCGCCTGTGGCAAGTCACCGACTCTTGGGTGCCGAAAATCGGCAGCGAAGTCAAGCCTCCGGCTCTTGGTGCCGGCGGCGTCATCGGGGCCAGCATCATGAAGAAAGCGCAGATCACGAAGAAACTCGATGAAATCATTTTCCCCGAAATCAGTTTCCGCGAGGCCGTCATCAGCGATGTCGTCAACTTCCTGAGCGACGAAAGCCGCAAGCTCGATCCCGAGAAGGTGGGCGTCAGCATCGTGCTCCAAGCCGGAATCGGCGGTGCCCCAGCACCCACGCCTTCACCTGTATCCACACCTGCGCCTGTCGAGAGTGCACCCGGAGTGACTCCAGTGACCCCGACGACCCCTGTAGCAACTGCCGGCCGCCCAGGCGGGATCACACTGAACCTTCGCAACGTTCCGATGATAGATGCGCTGCGCTATGTTACGACTATGGCGAATTTGAAGTACCGAATCGAGTCAAGCGCGGTGCTCGTCCTCCCCGTGGACGCGCCAGAGCCACAGATGGAGACTCGTTCCTATCACGTGAACCCCGGCGTGTTCGGAACCCGCGCCATGCCGGTGAGCGCACTCGCCACCGGCGGCCTCAGCAGTGCCACTTTCGGCGGCCAGCAGCAGCAGCAACAAACTCGCGCCGGTGGCGGGGCCGGTGGCGGCGGACAGTTCTTGGGCCTGGAAACCACCCAAATAGGGATACTGACCGTTCCGACAACGGACGAGGTCAGAACGTTTTTCACCAGTGCCGGCGTACAGTTCCCTACGAATTCCACTCTCGTGTACAATCAACCCACCAGCACCATCATCACCCGCAACACGCTTGAGATGCTGGACGCCTTCGAGTGGGTGCTGGACAAACTTAACACCATCCCCTCGCAAGTGGAGATCGAAGCGAAATTCGTGGAGGTTTCGCAAAGCGATCTTAACGAGCTTGGCTTCCAATGGAACGTTGCCGGCAAACAACTGGGCGACTTCGCCGTGGCAGGTGGTCCGCCCACAACCCCGTTTGGTCTTGCCAGCGGTCCTCCGTCGGCGACGGCGAACAATATCACGGCGGGTGTGCGGGACGAGACCGCGATCCAAGGGAATGCGATTGATTCATTGCTGGCTGCCCAAGGTTTCGGCACGGTCACCACTCCCCAGAGTCAGATAGCAACCATCCGCGGGATTCTGACCAACCCACAGTTCGAACTCATCATCAAGGCGCTCTCTCAGAAGAAGGGCGCCGATTTGCTTTCCGCGCCGAAAGTAACGACCGTCAGCGGCCAGCAGGCCCAAGTCCGCATCGCGCAGGAATTCATTTATCCCACCGCCTACACGCCACCCACGGCTGTGGCTGGCACCGCTGGCAGCGTTGGAGGTGCCTCCCCCATCGCTGTGACGCCCTCGATTCCGAGCACTTTCAGCTCTCGTGAGGTTGGCGTGTTGCTCAACGTCATCCCGACAGTGGGAGCCGACGGTTACACGATCAACTTGTCGCTCATCCCCCAAGTCACGGAATTCCTAGGATTCATCGAGTACGGTGGCAACGAAGCTCTTGCGTCGGGCACAACTGTCGTGAACGTTTTCAACAGCATCAAGCAACCGTTGTTTTCCACCCGCGCCCTGGCCACCAGTATTGTGATCTGGGATGGCCAGACCGTGGTGCTCGGTGGATTGATTCGGGAGGACGTGCAGACAATAAACGACAAAGTCCCGTTCCTCGGGGATATCCCGATGCTTGGCCGCCTCTTCCAAAACAAAACCACCCAGAAGACGAAGCGGAACTTGTTGATCTTCGTGAGCGCGCGCCTGATCGATCCGGCAGGCAATCCAGTCCACCGTCAGGAGACAGCCGCTCTGAGATAATCTCCGGTTGCAGCTTGCCAAGGCAGCCCTTTGGTTGGTTCAGCGGGCTGGGTTGTTTTAGTTGTCCGCGCATGATGCGGTGGCAGTACTATGGCGACTAAAGTTTTACTGGTCGATGCTTACGCAACGATCTACCGTGCGTTTTTTGCGATCCGTTCACTCACCGGGCCTCGCGGCGAACCCGTCAATGCCATCTACGGTTTCACCAAAATGCTGCGGAAACTTCTGGCCGATCATCGTCCCAGCCATTGCGCCGTGGTGTTCGATCTCGGAGTCCCCCAACATCGACTGACCATCCTGCCCAGCTACAAGCAACAGCGCCCCCCCACCCCGCCGGAGTTGGACGCGCAACTTCCTTGCATCCGTGGCGTTCTCGCCGCCCTGCGGATTCCGGTCGTTGAAATCGATGGCGAGGAAGCCGACGACATCATCGCCACGCTCGCCGTGCGGTCCGCCAGGGCAGGAGCGGACGTGTTCATCGCCAGTCACGATAAGGATTTTATGCAAGTCGTCGGACCACGCGTTCGATTGATTCGTACCGATGGGAAACAAGCTGCGCTGATCGATGAGGCTGGTGTTGAAAGCCGCTATGGCGTCAGACCGGAACAGATGGTCGATCTCCTCAGTTTGGCTGGTGATTCCGTGGATAACATTCGCGGCGTGGCCGGCGTTGGCGAAAAAACCGCCGCGGAATTACTGCGTCAATATGGGACGGTGGAAAACCTTCTGGCCTCTGTCTCGCAGATCGAGAAACCGAGGTTAAGAGAAGTCATCCGTGCCTCTGCCGACCGGCTACGCGCCAACCGTCAATTGATCGCCTTGCGTTCTGATCTCACTTTGCCGGTGACGCTGGACGATTTGAAGGTGCAAACCCCCGACTACACGAAACTATCGGCGCTATTCAAGCAGTTCGGCTTCAAATCCCTCCTGGCTGAGGTGGAAGAGGAAACGGCTTGCACACAGGATTTGTTTGCGCGCTCCTAGGCAGAGTGTCCCTCTCGATCCGAGCCGCCCCCAGTCATTCGGACCTACTGGCTGCTCAGCGTACCGATGACGCTGATCAGGGGCAGGAACATGGAAATGACGATCGTGCCGACGATCACGGCCAAAAACACGATCATGATCGGCTCAAGCAGCGACGTCATTGCCCCGACTGCGTTGTCCACTTCGTCGTCGTAGACGTCCGCCACTTTCATCAGCATGTCCGGCAACGCGCCGGTTTCCTCGCCGACATCCACCATGCTGATGACCATCGGCGGAAACACCTTGGAGGCTTCCAGCGGCTGGACGATCCGTTCACCCTCTTTGACCGAGTCGTGTATCTGACTGACCGCATTGGCAATGACTGCATTGCCCGAGGTTTCGCGGACGATATTGAGCGCTTGTAGGATGGGAACGCCGCTGGCAATCAGCGTGCCCAGCGTGCGGGTAAACCGCGCAATACTGACCTTGCGGATCATTGAACCGAACACAGGCGCATGGAGCTTCATCACATCGATCGCATAACGACCCTTCGCTGTCTTGCCACTCATCTTGAAGGCAACCACCAAGGCAACGACAACACCAAGGACCAGCAAGAACTGGTTTTTCACCACATTGCTGATGCCCAACACAAACAGCGTCAGTGGCGGCAGTGACTTGCCTTCCAGCAGTTCGTTGAAAATCTCTTGGAACTTCGGCACAATGACGATCATCAGGAAGATCAGAATCCCCACAGAGACAGTGATGATCACCGCTGGATATACCATCGCCGAGATGACCTTGCCCTTGATCTTCTGCGCCTTTTCTTGAAACTCGGCCAGTCGGCTGAGAGTCACGTCAAGCACACCACCCGCTTCGCCAGCACGCACCATGTTCACGTAAAGCTTATTGAAAACTTTCGGGTGCTGCGCCAACGCTTCGCTAAACGTGCTGCCGCCTTCGACAGCTTCGGCCAACCGGATTAGCGTGCGCCTGAGGACGGGATTTTTCTCCTGCTTGCGCAGCACGTCCAGCCCGCGCAGCAGCGGCAAGCCGGCATCGATCAGCGTCGCCAACTGTCGCGTGAACGCCGTGAGAACCTTTGACTTCACCGTGTTGCCTTGGAGGAATTTCAGCTCCATGTGGCCGAAACCCTTCTTGGCGGACTTGGCGGACTTGGCAGGCTTGGCCACGCCCGCCGGTGCGCGAGTCGGTCGGCCACCCTTCTTGTCGTTGGTTACCTCGGTGACGTTTGTCGGGAAATACCCCATTTCGCGAATGCGGCTGACAGCGGTGGTGTTGTTGTCGCTTTCGAGGACGCCCGTGATCTCCTTGCCCTTCGTGTCCATCGCGACGTAATTGAATTTCGGCATATCGACCTCCTCCGCGACTTCGCGGTCGCGGCAACTCAGGTGTATTTCAATATCTCTTCGACGGTCGTATCTCCATCCAGAATGCTGCGGATTCCGTCTTCGCGCAGCGTCCGCATTCCCAACTCGAGTGCCTTGGCGTGGATGACCCCCGAGGGCGCACGCATGTTAACCAACTCGCGGATGGGGTCTGACACCAGCAGTAATTCAAACAATCCTTTGCGCCCCCAATAGCCGGTTTCGTTGCAGTCCGCGCAGCCTTTGCCATAGTAAAATGGGCGCCCCTCTATGTCAGCCTTCGTCAGCCCCAACTCCGACAATACCGCCTGCGTCGGCTCATACGCAACCCGACACTTCCTGCAAATCTTCCGCACGAGGCGTTGCGCCAGCACGCCTTCCAACGTCGATGTCATCAAGAACGGTTCGACACCCATGTCAATCATGCGCGTCACGGCACCAGGGGCATCGTTTGTGTGCAGCGTCGTAAAGACCAGGTGCCCCGTGAGGGATGCCTGAATGGCGATCTGCGCCGTCTCCAAGTCGCGCATTTCGCCCACCATGATGATATCGGGGTCCTGCCGCAAGAAGGAGCGCAACGCCCGCGCAAAGGTCAGCCCAAACGCCTCATTGATGGCGACCTGCATAATCCCCTCAATGTCATACTCGACGGGGTCTTCAGCGGTGAGCAGCTTCAAATCGATCGTGTTGATTCGCTTCAAGCAGGAGTACAACGTTGTCGTCTTGCCCGAGCCCGTCGGCCCTGTCACGATGATGATGCCGTTGGGAATGCGAATCACCTCCAGCATCTTCGCGTAAATCTCCTTCGGCATGCCCAGGCTTTCGAGTTCCAGGTTTACCACCGCGCGATCCAGCACGCGCAACACTACCGACTCGCCATGCTGCGTGGGCAACGTCGAGACGCGCAAGTCCACCTCGCGGCCGCCGAGGTTGATCCGGACGCGCCCGTCCTGCGGCAGTCGTCTCTCCGCTATGTTGAGGTTGGACATGACCTTGAGGCGGGAAATCACGGGCAACGCGAGGTGCTTCGGAGGCGGCGCCATTTCATAGAGAGCGCCATCAACACGGTAGCGAATCTTGAATTCATCCTCGAACGGCTCGAAGTGGATGTCGCTGGCACGGTCCTGGATCGCCTGGAACAAGACCAGGTTCACAAACCGCACGAGCGGCGCCTGACTGGCCAGTTCCTCCAGCGCAGCGGTTCCGCCCCCTCCTTTGGCGACGGTTTCCACGATTGCCGAGGTGGCCAATTGCGACTCCATGTCCGCAAGCACATCCTTGAGCGAGCCGCTCTCCTCGCTGTAATACCGCGCGATGGCGGCTTCAATCTGCTTGCGCGGCGCGACGGCGAGTTGAACGTCTTTGCCCAGGACAAACGAGAGTTCTTCAACAAGTTGTGGATTGTACGGATCGAGGACGGCTACAGTGACGATGCTGCCCATCACTGAAACCGGGACTGCGCCGTACATTCGCGCCATGCTGCCTGGCATGGAGCGCAACACTTGTTGCTGGGGATCCACATCTTCGAGATTCAGATACTCCAGGCCCAGATGCTCGGCGACGGCCCGCAATAGTTGCTCTTCGCCCACCAATCCGAAATCGACGAGTACCTGCGACAGCGGTTTGCCTGTCCGCTCGTGCTCCTCCTGAATCTCCGTCAATTGCTGGGGGCTGATCAGGTTGCGCTCGCGGATAAGCTCGGACAATATAACTGCTTCGCTTTCAAACATGATCTAGCGCCTCCTACCTGACTGCTCGCCTTCCATCTTCTGCAGAATTGACTGCGGGTCTTGAGCTTTCGTGACGAGGTCGGCGTACGAAATGAGCCCGCGCTCATAGAGGCTCATCAGGTTTGAATCCAAAGTCACCATGCCGAACTTCGCTCCCGTCTGAATATCCGAGGTGATCCGGAACGTCTTGTTGTCGCGAATCAATGCCTGAATCGACGGCGTGGAGATCATAATCTCAAAACAAGCGATGCGACCCTTGACGTCGGCGCGAACCAGCAGCACTTGCGAAATCACCGCGACGATCGAGGACGCCAATTGGGTGCGGATCTGCTCTTGCTGGTTCGTTGGGAAAGCGTCCACAATGCGGTCCACCGTCCGCGCCGCGCCCGTCGTGTGCAGCGTCGCAAACACCAAGTGCCCGGTTTCCGCCGCTGTGATCGCGGCCTCCATCGTTTCCAAGTCGCGCATTTCGCCCACCAGGATTACGTCCGGGTCCTGGCGCAACCCGCGCCGCAGGGCCTCAGCGAAATCGGGAACATCCACGCCGATCTCGCGCTGGGTCACCACGCACTTCTTGTGAGGATGGTAGTACTCGATCGGATCCTCGACGGTGATGATGTGACAGTCGCGTTCGGTGTTGATGATGTCAATCATCGAAGCCAGCGTCGTGGTCTTGCCCGAGCCAGTCGGCCCGGTTACGAGGACCAACCCCCGGGGACGATACAGCAAATCCTTGACCGACGGCGGCAACCCGATCTGCTCCAGCGACATCAGTTTGTTGGGAATCTGGCGCAACACCAAGCCGTGATTGCCTCTCTCTTTGAAGACACTCACTCGGAAACGAGCCATGTCACCAAAGGCAAAGCCGAAGTCCGTTCCGCCTTGCTCGCGCACCTTCTGAATGTGACTCTCCGAGGTGACGGCTTTCATCAAGTTCTCGGTGTCCTCGGGCGTCAGCACGGGCAAGTCCATCGGCAACAGTTCTCCGTGCAAGCGAATGATAGGAGGCACGCCTACGCGAATGTGCAGGTCGGATGCGCCTTCATCCACCACGACCTGCAACAAATCATCCATTTGAGTCAACATTGTTATCTTTCTCCATCTTGGTTGGGGCGAATCCTGGTGTTCAACCTAATCTACATCACGCTGCGTGATCGAAATGACTTCCTCGGGCGTGGTGATACCCGCCATGATCTTGCGTACGCCGTCTTCGCGCAGAGTACGCATTCCAATCTCGCGGGCACGATTGCGAAGCACGTTCGCAGATACTTTCTCGTAAATCAGGCGGCGCACCTCCTCGTCGACCACGAAGATCTCGAAGATGCCCTTGCGCCCGCGGTAACCTGTCTTTGCGCAATCCGAACAGCCACGCCCCTTATAAATCGTGGTCTTCTTCATCTCTTCCGGGTCGAGCTTCAAAATGTCCATCTCATACTGGCTCGGCGTATAGGGCTCCTTACACCTCGGACATACCGTGCGTATCAGCCGTTGTGCCATGATCGCGCGCACTGCCGAGGCCACGAGGAAGGGCTTCACGCCAATGTCGATCAGACGCGTCACCGCTGACGGCGCGTCATTGGTGTGCAGCGTCGAGAACACCAAGTGACCGGTCAGCGACGACTGCACAGCGATATTGGCGGTTTCCAAGTCACGAATCTCACCAATCATGATGATGTTCGGCGCTTGACGCAGAATCGAACGCAACCCCGCCGCAAACGTCAGGTTAATGTCGGGATTCACCTGCACCTGGTTGATACCCGACAGTTGGTACTCAACAGGGTCCTCAACCGTGATGATCTTACGGTCGGGCTTATTGATCGCGTTGAGGCAGGCGTAAAGAGTCGTCGTCTTGCCGGAACCGGTCGGCCCAGTGATGAGGAAAACGCCGTCGGGCGACCCGATGATCCTGTTCATGAGTTCCTCCTGGTCGGTGAAGAACCCGAGGTCGCCCAAGCCGAGCAACAAGCTGCTCTTGTCCAGGATACGCATCACGATGCTCTCGCCGTGATTGGTTGGCAAGCATGAGACGCGCAAATCCAGCACCCGGCCCATCACGGGAATCTCAATGCGCCCATCTTGTGGCACGCGTTTTTCCGCGATGCTCATATTGGACATGATCTTGAGACGGCTGATGATCGTTGGCTGTAACTTCTTCGGCGGATTCTCCACCTCGTGCAATACGCCGTCGATGCGGTAACGGACGCGCAACCGCTTCTCCAGCGGCTCAATGTGAATATCGCTGGCCCGACTGCGATAGGCCTCGTTGATTATCAGCCCGACCAGTTTAATAATCGGCGCGTCCGCCTCGGTCTCCATCCCTTCGTCAACCCTGAACTCCGCCGCTTTCGCTGAAATGCCCAGGTCGATTTCGCCCTCGGTGATTTCCTGCAGCATATTCTCGACAGTGTCGTCAGCGCTGCCGTAATAACGGGCCAACGAGGCTTCGATATCAGGCTTCGAGGCGACCACAGGTTCGACGTTCACCCTCAAAATGTAGCGAAGACTGTCGATCGTATCGACGTCCATTGGATCGCTGATGGCCACGGTGAGCGTGTTATCGTGCCTGTAAACGGGGACAATCTTGTAGCGGCGGGCTATGTGGCGCGGTACCAGCGCGATGACTTCGTCGGGGACGCGGTATTCGGCCAGGTTGATGGTGTCCATTCCGAACTGACTGGCCAACGCCTTGGACACGTCCATCTGCGTCACGCAGCCCATCTTGATCAGCGCATCGAGCAGACCAATGCCTCCCAGCTTGGTCATATCCTTGGCCTTCAGCAGGTCCTCGTGCGTGATCAGTCCGAGGTCCCGCAGGATCTCTACGACATATTCGTCTTGGGCTGGCATATCCTTCTTGAGATATTCTTATGTCAACATTACCGCCTGGAAACAAGCTCGTCAAGGAAACTGAGGACCCAACGCCCGACTCGTAAACAGGCTGCGCGCATCACGAACCTTGCAGCTTCCGAGTCAGAATCTCTCCAACCAACTGCGGATTCGCCTTGCCTTTGCTGAGCTTCATGACTTGCCCCTTGAGAAAATTCAGCGCCGCCTGATTGCCCGCCCCGAAATCGGACACTGATTTCGGATTCTTCTCGATTGCTTCGTCCACGAACGCTTCGATCGCGCTCGCATCGCTGACCTGTGCCAGGCCCTTCTCTTTCACAATGGCCGCCGCGCTTTTGCCCGTGGCAAACATCTCTGCGAACACGTCTTTTGCCATCTTGCCGCTGATCTGTCCACTATCCACGAGCGAGACCAACTCGCTAAGCTGCTCGGGAGCAATCGGACATTCTGCAATCGTTTTCTTGGCCTCGGCCAATTTGCCGAGCAACTCTGTCATCACCCAGTTGGCAAGCGTTTTCGCGTTCTTTGAACCCGCCGCTGCCTTCTCGTAATACGTTGCCAACATCGCATCCGCAACCAACACGCCCGCGTCGTACTCGGGCAGGCCGTACTGCTTCACGAACCGCTGCCGCTTTGCCTCAGGCAATTCGGGCAACTCCTTGCGAATGTCTTCGATCATCGCGTCGCTAACGAGCACGGGCATCAAGTCAGGCTCGGGAAAATAGCGGTAGTCGTGCGCATATTCCTTCGTGCGCATCACCGTCGTCACGCCGGCCGCTTCGTCCCATCGTCGCGTTTCCTGCGAGATTTTTTCGCCTTTCTTCAAGGCGGCTGTCTGACGTTCGATCTCATACGCGAGTGCCCGGCGAACACCGGAGATGGTGTTCATGTTCTTGATTTCGACTTTCTCTCCAAACGCCTTTTGTCCGACAGGCCGCACCGACACGTTGGAGTCACAGCGCAACTGTCCCTTCTCCATGTCGCAATCGCTCACGCCGCCGCTGATCAGGACTTCCTTCAGCGCCGTTAGATACGCGAACGCTTCGTCAGGCGAATTGATGTCAGGCTGGCTGACAATTTCCATCAGCGGAACGCCCGCGCGATTGAAATCAACACCGCTGGTCGCCTCGAAATGGAAATTCTTCGCCACGTCCTCTTCGAGATGCGCACGGATGATGCCGATCTTCTTGATTGCGCCGCCCTCCAATTTGATCTCCACCACCCCACCCTTGCACAACGGCAAATCGTACTGCGAAATCTGGTAGTTCTTCGGCATGTCGGGGTAAAAATAGTTCTTCCGATCCCACTTCGAGAAACGCGCAATCTCGCTGTCGATCATCAATCCTGTCAGCATCGTCTTGCGCACCGCTTCTTCGTTCATCACGGGCAGCACACCAGGATAACCGAGACACACAGGGCAGACCTGCGCGTTCGGCGGCGCGCCAAACTCCGTCGCGCAGCCGCAAAACATCTTGCTGGCAGTATTGAGCTGCACGTGCACTTCCAACCCGATGACCGCTTCGTATTCCATCACAAATTCGGCCTTTGCTTGTGCCAATTCGTTGCCTGTTCGTAGGCGTGGGCAACGCGCAGGATGGTTTCTTCGCCGAACGGCTTGCCCAGGATTTGCAGGCCAATCGGCAGTTTCGGGTTGCTGGTGAACCCGCAGGGCACGCTGACACCGCAGATGCCGGCGAGGTTCACGCTGATCGTGAAAATATCGCTCAGGTACATCTGCAACGGATCCTCCGTCTTCTCCCCAAACTTGAACGCCGCCGTGGGCGAGGTCGGCGTCACAATCACGTCGCACTTCGCAAACGCCTGCTCAAAATCGCGCCGGATCAGCGTCCGCACCTTCTGGGCGCGCAGATAATACGCATCGTAATAGCCTGCGCTCAATGCGTACGTGCCGAGGATGATTCGCCGTTTCACTTCCGGTCCGAACCCAGCGCCGCGCGTCTTGCCGTACATCTCAATCGGATCTTTTCCTGGGATGCGCAGTCCGTAGCGCACCCCGTCAAACCGCGCCAAATTCGCGCTCGCCTCCGCCGTCGCGATCAGATAGTACACCGCCACCGCATAATCCGTGTGCGGCAGCGAAATCTCCACAACCTCCGTGCCGAGGTCTTGCAGTTTCTTGATCGCTCCGCGCACTGCCGCTTCGACCTCTCGATCCATGCCCTCGATGAAATATTCCTTCGGCAAACCGACGCGCAGCCCTTTGATCCCTTTTCCAAAGGCCTCCGTGTAATCAGGCACAGGTTGCGGCACGCTCGTCGAATCGCTCGCATCATGGCCCGCCAGCACGCCCAGCATCAACGCGGAGTCCGCTGCCGTCTTCGTAAGCGGCCCAATCTGATCCAGCGATGACGCAAACGCCACCATTCCGTAGCGCGACACCCGCCCGTACGTCGGCTTCAACCCAACGCAGCCGCAAACGGCGGCAGGTTGGCGGATCGAACCGCCTGTGTCGCTGCCCAACGCGGCAATCGCCTCATCCGCCGCGACCGCCGCCGCGCTGCCGCCGCTTGATCCACCGGGAATACGGTCAAAATCCCACGGGTTTCTCGTCACACCCCAGCTCGAGTTCTCCGTCGAGCTTCCCATGGCAAACTCGTCCATGTTCGTCCGTCCCAGCAACACCGCGCCCGCCTCGCGCAATCGCCGAATCACGAACGCGTCATAAACCGACACGTAGCCTTTCAAAATCTTCGATGCACACGTGCACGGCTGGCCGTCCACGTTGATGACATCCTTGATGGCAATCGGAACACCGGCCAGCGCCTTCCCGTCTGGTGGCGCGGGCGTCCCCGCCTGCGGTCGTGCAATGCCCGCGCGATCAATCGCGTCGGCCTGAGCCAATGCGTCTTCGGGGTTGAGCCAGAGGTAAGCTTTGATCTTGCCGTCAACGGCGTTGATCCGATCCAGCATCGCCTGCGTCGCTTCGCGAGCGGACACCTCGCCGCGGCGCAGCTTGTCGCGGAGTTGCTGAATCGTCAGCGTGTGCAGGCTCATGCTTTCCAAAAGCTGTCACCCTGAGCGAAGCGAAGGGGCTCAGTCTTTGGCAACGTGCCCCTACTGCACAGTAGAGATTCTTCGCTTCGCTCAGAATGACAATGGAGAAGGGCCGAGGTGAAATGAAGCGCGGTTTTCATCATTCCACAATCTTCGGCACAATAAACAGATCGCGAGCGTGCTCGGGAGCGTTCTTCAGGATTTTCTCCGTCTCGATCGACGGACGGGCTTCGTCCTTGCGGAGCACGTTTGTCAGGGGCGTGGCATGGGCCGTGGGCTCGACGTTCGAGACGTCCAACTCATTGAGTTTCGCCACATAGGACAGGATGTCCCTGAGTTGCGCGGCCATCTTCGCCATCTCCGCTGCGCTCAACTTCATGCGCGCCAGATACGCGACGTAAGCCACATCAATCACGCGCCCCGCGTGATCCATCTTGCTGGTATCCTCAAGCATAGCACGGCAGTCTAACGATGCCTCCAACACGGCTCAAGATCAAAACCCGGCGACGATCGGAGGTTCGTGATTCCGCGTACCGTCCTCACGGTGAACGCTCCTTCAACGGGCGAGTCGTTTCGTTCGTCCGACCGAGTTGCGCCAAAGCCGATGCCAATTGCTTGCTTGCCCGCGCGAAGTCCGGCTCCAACCGGACGGCCTCGGCAAATTGCGGAACCGCACCGGCAGGATCACCCTCTTTCACCAACGCCAAACCGAGGTTGTAGTGTGCGCGCGCGTTGTTCGGCTCGCACCGCAGGGCCTCGCGGAATTCAGCAATGGCTTCAGCCAGGCGGTCCTGCTTGGCGAGCGCGGCGCCAAGATCGTCATGTGCCGCCCCATATCCGGGCTTCAGTCGCACAGCCTCTCGAAGGTGCGCCGACGCTTCGTCCACTTTGCCCCGTTCCAGCAGTGCAACGCCGAAGCTCATCTGGGCGCGCGCATTGTTCGGGCGCTTCGCCACCGTGTCGCTCCAAATCGCAAGGTCGCTCACGTAATCCCCGTTTCGCCGCACGGTCATGCTGCCGAATCCGACGACCGCGACCGCAACAAGCACTCCACGGCGCAACGGGTCCTTCACCAGCACGCGCACACCGAAAACAATGGTGGCCACCACGACAGCCAGCGGCAGATACATCCGCTGCTCCGCTGCCACCTCGCTCACAATCGGCACAAAACTCGACGTGGGCGACAGGATTAACAGGAAAGCCGCGCTGAGAAACCCCCACCGCTGCTTTCGCCAGAGCGCCCACAACGTCACCGCCACCAGCGCGACGACCAAACCCACTGCAGGCCACACGTCGGCGACCGACTGCGCGATCGGCCAATCATCATAATCCAGCGCCAACGGACGTGGCCATACCGCCAGGCGCAAATAGTGGGCGATCACCCCGCACTGCGTCAACGCGTAGCGCAGCGGCGTGATCCGCTCGAAACCGATCCCGACCGTTGTGCTCCGAGCACCACCTCCAATCGATGCCACCAGCACCAGCCACGTCGCCCCCAGCGCTGCGTACAATCTCCATCGTTGCCGTAACGCTTCCCGAAATGATCCCGCGAGAAACATTCTGTCGTACAACAGCACAACGAGCGGCGCCATCGCCATCACTTCCTTCGATCCCATCCCCAACGCGCTCGCGACGACGGCGCCAAACTCCCAACCGCGAATCATGCAGTACAAAGTCAGCAGGAAAAACAATGCCATCAGCAATTCCGTGCGTTGCACCACGTAGGTGACACTCCCGGTTAACAGCGGATGCACCAGCCAGATCAGCGCGACCGCGAGAGCGGTTCCGTCGGTCCGCTCGCCGCGCACCGTGCGGCGCACGATGCCGAGCAACAGCAAAGCGTTGGCGATGTGCAAGGCGAGATTGAACGCGTGATAACTCCACGGTTGCAGTCCGCTCACGGCGTGGTTGAGCGCCAGCGAAAGGCTGACGACAGGCCGGCCTGCGACGGGAGTTTGTGCCGGCGTAATCATCGCTTCCCACGGAGGCCAGAGCGTACGGATGTGGGCGTTGTTCGTAATCGCGTTGAGGTCGTCGAAAATGAACGGCACGCGGAACGTGTTGCAGTACGCAAGCAGTCCCGCACCGGTCAGAATCAGTGGACTCAGCTTACGCCACATCGGTTTTGCCGCTCATGTTCTCCGGCATGACGCGGCAGTCTAGCGATCACCTCCAAACCCCTCAAGGACAAACGCAATCTGGGAATCTGGTTGTGGGAGTGACATTTCTGTCGAGACCGCCTTCTTGCCAAAGTCCCGGCAATGGCCGTTCAGAATCGTTTGCCGTAAACGACCGTGCTGACCGGCTGCTGCGTGCCGGGAGACCGAAACCGCGTTTCGCGCGCCAGCAACGTAAAACCGAGGGACTCAAAAAACCGACGTGCCCGTTCGTTTTCCGAACTGATCCCCGCGTGAATGCCATTCGAGCCGGCCTGCCGCGCCTGCTCCAAGAATCGCTCCACGAGTTGACGGCCAATCTGCTGGCCGCGATTGCCTTTCCGCAAATTGACGTGCAGATGCGCGGGATAACTCCAGAGCGACACCTCACGGCGAAATCCGCCTCGCAACCAGCCACCGAGGTTGGCGCTGAGCAACGTCACGACTTGCGGATGCCAGAGCGTGCCGCGCACCAGCGCCTTGAGAAACGTCCTCGGCACCAGCCGCCACGCCATCACGCGAAGAAACCGGCGCGTGTCGAGGCAGCCCGTCAGATACCCAACGACCTGACCATCCTGCTCGGCCACCCACGTCGATGACGATTCGTAATCCGTGTAGTAGAGCGTTAGCAGATCGGCAAACACTTCGCGGTCGGGGAAAAACGATTCCACGCGTTCGCCGCCGTCCGCCGTGTCGCAGCAGATTTCCCGCACGGCCTCGCGGTCGCGTTGTTCATAGGGACGGATCACGACCTTGTCTCTCGTTGCCGTGGAATCTTGCATGGGCAACCCCTCACCTTGATCCTCTCCCCGCGAGCGGGGCGAGGAAACTTTCCCCCTCTCCCTTTTCAAGGGAGAGGGTCAGGGTGAGGGTTTGGGTGATCACAAGCTGTGGGTGCTTTGAGCGCATCTTGAATAATCCGGGCGAATCCTACCCCTCCGTCACCCTTTATAGCTGGCGCAGGAGGTTGATGTTTCCCAGAGGCGCACTTCGACAACAGGCAAACCCTTCGACCTGGCGTGATTGAAGATGAGTTGGGCGATGTTCTCAGCGGTGGGGTTTTCGTCCATGACGAAGAACAACTCGCCGCGTTGCTTCAGCGACGGGAGAATCGGATCGTCTTTGCACAGCAGCATCCGATGGTCGAGCGTCTCATCGATCCAGTTCTTGAGCGCGGACTTGATCTCGGCGAAATCGTGCACCATCCCGCGCGCATCGAGCGTTGCCGACTCGATGTCGATCTCCACTCGTCCGTTATGCCCGTGCAGATGCTGGCACTTCCCGCTGTAATTCAGCAACCGATGCCCGTAACAGAATTCGATTTGCTTCGTGACCTTGAACATGGCGAATGGAGTTTAACCACGAAGACACGAAGACACCAAGGGTTTCATAGAGCCATCCTTCGGATGCCATGTTTGATGAGCGAAACGTTGAAATTAATCAGCAGACCAAGGCGATGCCCCGAGAGCCTTAGGTATGTCAGAAGCTGCGCTTCGTGTACTGGCAAGAGAATCTCGACCGCCTTGAGTTCCACCACGACTTGTCGCTCCACGACAAGGTCCAATCGGAGGCCTGCGTCCAAACGGAGCGAATCGTAAACGACAGGCAAGCTCACCTGGCGTTCGACGTTGAGTCCGCGCTTCACCAACTCGTGGACGAGACAAATCTCATACACGCTCTCCAGCAAGCCAGGCCCAAGTGCCCGGTGAACAGCATACGCGGCGTCAACGACCTGTTTGGCAATCGCGTCGGTCTCCGACGAGATTGCCGTTCTTGGTGCCTTGGTGCCTTGGTGGTTCATTAGACTCCCGCAATCAATCTTCCGCCATCGACCAACAGCGTGTGACCGGTGATGAAATCGCTGCCTTCAATGAGGAAAATCACGGAGTTAACGATGTCTTTGGGTGAACCAATTCGTTTCACAACCGTGGCTTCGATGATCTCCCGTCGTTCCTCTTCGCCGACGTCTGGCGGCAGCAGGATTGGGCCCGGCGCGATCGCATTCACCTGCACGTTTGCTCCGAGCGCCTTGGCGAGTGATTTGGTCAAACAGATGACACCAGCTTTCGAGACGCAGTACGGAAGATAGTCAGCGTACGGGCGGATGGCCGCCCAGTCGGCAAACAGGATGATCTTGCCCGCGCTGCGCCGCGCTTTCATGTGTCGCCCGACCTCCAGCGCAAACAGGAACGGCCCCTTCAAGTTGGCATTGATATGGAAATCCCAATCGCGTTCCGTCAGCGTGTCGAACGGAGTCTTCTTGTACACAGCGGCGCTGGTGATGAGAACGTCTATCGTGCCGAAGTGTCTGAGCGCTTGAGTAACGGCGGCGTGCACCTGGCGGGCGTTGGCCTGATCGGCCTTCACCGTGATGGCGTCAACGCCGAGCGCCTTGATCTCGGCCACCGAGCATCGGTCGCTGAAGTGTTGTAGTGGACAACAATGTTCGCGCCACGCCTTGCCAGGCCCAGCGCAATCTCATGCCCGACACGCTTGGCCGCGCCCGTGACCAGCGCTGTCTTGCCTCTCAGCTTCATTGCGCGAAAAGATTACTGGACGTGCCCAATGACGCGCAAGGGAAACAAATTGCATTGCCGCGCTCGAACCGCTATACTACAGGCCATGAAAGCCAAAATGCTCATCTTCTCGTTTGCTGTGCTGCTCATCACTGCGCTGATCGCCCAGGCTGACACCGACCAGGCGCCGAGTGGGCACAACGCGTTGCGCAAGCTTGGCCGCGGATGCTCGAATGTTCTTTTCGGCATCGTGGAAGTCCCGAACCAATTCACCAAGGCCAACTCCGAACACGGCGGCGCGGCAGGCGTCACCTACGGTATCGGCAAAGGACTGGTTCGCTGGTTCGGGCGCGAATTGGTCGGCGTGTACGAGATCGTCACCTTCACGGTTCCCGTGCCGCGCGGCTACAAGCCGGTCATGAAGCCTGAGTTCCCGAATGAAGATTATGAGCCGTAGCCTCTGGCTCGCGGTTCTTGTCCTGGCATCATCGGCGGCTGCAGAAGAAGAAGTCAACGTCGCGTCCGCGCTCGCAACGGGCGACCAAGCGGTCGCCCAATTCGATCTCACCAAGGCCACTGCCGCATACCAGGAAGCGCTCAATCTCGATCCGAAACACTACGAGGCGAACTGGAAACTGGCACGGACGTTTGCAGATAAAGCCACGCTCGCCACCGGAAATCCCGGCGAACGGAAGAAGCTGTGCGCCGAGGCCGAACGTTTCGCGCGCGAAGCAGTCCGGCTGAATCCCACCGACTCCAAAGGCCACACCTATCTCGCCATCGCAGTCGGAAAACTCGCCCTTTATCTCGGCGGCAAGCAGAAGGTCGAGCTGTCCAAGGAAGTCAAGACGGAAGCCGAAAAGGCCATCGATCTGAATCCAAAGGAGGACCTCGCGTATCACGTCCTCGGCGTTTGGAACCGCGAGATGGTGGAGTTGAACTGGGTGTTGAAGAAGCTTGCTGAGCTACTCTACGGAAGATTCCCGCCCGCTTCGTTCGAGCAGGCGACTGCCAACCTGCGCAAGGCGACCGAGCTCGCGCCCAACGTCGTCGCACATCACGTCGAGTTGGGCATCACGCTGGCCGACGCCCGCCATGGGGCCGAAGCCAACAAGGAATTGGAGCACGCCCTCGCCATGCCGAAAGCCTGGGTGACCGACGACTACTACAAGGCGCTGGCGAAAAAGAAACTGGAGGAGGTGAAGCACAGGTTGTAGCCCGGATTATTCACGATGCGCTTGAAAGCTCGACAGTCTGTCACAGCTCGAACCCTCACCCAGGCCCTCTCCCTTGGAAAGGGAGAGGGGAAATCTCCTCGCCCCGCGTGCGGGGAGGGGTAGAGGCGCTTCTGCGAAGCGCCGTCCATCGTACGCGGAGCAACGGCCTGCGCTCTTCGTTCACCCCGAAAGGCTTCGGGGCAGAGAAGCGCAGCTACACCCACTGACATGCCCAACAACGTCCCCACACAAGTTCTCACCGTCACCGAGCTGACGCGGAAAATCCGCAGCCTGCTGGAAGACAATTTCCCCAGCGTCTGGGTGGAAGGCGAAGTCTCCGATCTGCGCACGCCATCGTCGGGGCACATGTACTTCAATTTGAAGGATGCCAATTCGCAACTGGCCGCCGTGTTGTTCCGCAACGCTGCGAGCAGCGTCAACTTCAAGCTGAAAGATGGCCTCCGCGTGCTGGCCTTCGGTGACATCAGCGTTTACGAAAAGCACGGCCAGTACCAGATCATTGTCCGACAACTCGTACCGAAGGGCATCGGCGAACTCCAACTCGCGTTCGAACGCCTGAAACAGCAACTCGCCAAGGAAGGGTTGTTCGACCCTGCTCGGAAAAAATCAATCCCCGCCCTTCCCCAATGCATTGGCCTTGTCACCTCGCCCACGGGCGCCGCGATTCGCGATTTCCTCAACGTCATCGGACGCCGGTTCCCGAACGTGCACATCATCATCAATCCCGTGCGCGTCCAAGGCGAAGGCGCCGCACAGGAGATCGCCGATGCTATTGACCAGTTTAATGCGCTCCACGCTTCTCACGCTCTTACGCTCGACGTTCTAGTCGTCACGCGTGCCGGTGGTTCGCTGGAAGATTTGTGGGCATTCAATGAAGAAGTCGTCGCTCGCGCGTTGGCCCGGTCAAAGATTCCGACGATTTCGGCAGTCGGCCACGAAATCGATTTCACCATTGCGGATTTCGTCGCCGACCTGCGCGCGCCGACGCCGAGCGCCGCCGCCGAGCTGGTCGTGAAGGCCAAGGACGAGTTTGCAGCCCGAATGCGGGAGTATCAGAGGCGGCTGGAAAAGGATTTGCGTCTGCAAGTTGGCGAAGCGCGGCAGCGGCTGATGACGTTGGCGACGAGCTACGTCTTTCGTCAACCTGCCGAGTTGATTCGCCAGTATCAACAACAGGTGGACGATTTGCGGCACCGGCTTTCGCAGGCCACGGCGGCGGCGCTGAGTAGTCAGCGTGCGCGGCTTGAAACTGCCGGTGAAAAGTTCAGGCTGCTCAGCCCGCAGGCGCAGGTGTCGAATTGGAAACAGCGGCTCGAAGCGAATTCCCGCCGATTCGAGAGCGCATCGTCGCGTTCGTTGCGCGAGATCGGCCATCGGCTGCGGCAAGCCAGCACCAAGCTGGAACTGCTCAGCCCGAAATCGACGTTGGAACGCGGCTACAGCATCACCCGCACGGCGGACGGGAGAATAGTTAAAACCGTTAAAACCGTTAAAGTCGGAGATCAGATTCGCACGCTCGTCGCTGACGGTGAGTTCGGGTCGGTCGTGAAACCCACAAACTGAGAACGCCCTTGAAGCTACCCAATGCCGAGCGAGCGGTTGTGGACATTGCGAAACTGCGGGACTATAGCCTCAGTTCCAAGCACAAGGAGGGCAAGCACAAGGCGCGCGTATTTGCAGCAGCATTAGGACTGAGTATGGAAGACGCCGACTGGCTGCGCGGGCAACTGGTCGCCGCCGCACGTGAACACCATTGCCAACTCGGACGCCAGACTCTGCATGGACAGCGATACCTGGTTGATTTCGTCGTATCTTTTCGCGGACAAACCGCCAAGCTCCGGAGTGTCTGGAACGTGCGGCCGAGTGAGGATTTTCCTCGCTTGGTGACGTGTTACGTGCTATAGAAGAGCCATGCAGCGAACGACAGTCAGACTTTTGGATGTGGTGGCTTTGCTGGAGGACAAGCCGGCGGAAGGCTTGGTCGCCGGGCAAGTGGGCACGATCATCGAAGTCCACGCTCCGGACGCATTCGAAGTGGAGTTTCTGGATTCGCAAGGCCGTACCGTCGCTGTCAGCGAGTTCAAGCGCGAGGAGTTGTTGGTTTTGAAGCACGAGTCTGCTGCCGTGGCTTAAACTCCGTCCTGCCGGCAAGTTCGATCTGTTCAGCCTTCCGCTCCACCCTTCAACGGCCGCTACAGCATCACCCGCACGGCGGACGGGAGAATCGTTAAAACCGTTAAAACCGGCGACCTCATCAGCACGCTCGTGGCTGACGGTGAGTTCGGGTCCGTGGTGAAGTGAATCGCTAACCACCCTGCCGGCCCATCCTGTCATCCTGAGCTTGCCCCGAACTGGTTCGGGGCGGAAGCGAAGTTTACCCGCCGCAGGCGGGCAAGTCTCAGCCTTTCCTCACCACCAAGGCACGAAGGAGGACGTGTTCCTTGGGTTTGAGATGCTTGCGCTCGCGGATGTCGCGCATGCCCAGCCCGCCGTAAAGTCCGCGATACCCGTGATCCATGAAGATGGCATAATCCACAGGCTGAATGACGCCCGCCTGTTTGGCCGCGCCAGCCAGGTGTTTGTTATGTTTCGTCATTTCCTGACGGAGCAGGAGTCGCTTCTGCTCTTCCTTGAGGGCTTCATCCTCCGCCAACTCCTGACGCCGCGTTTGCACGGCAAAATAACTTTGCCCCAGCGCCACGAGCGGTTTGCCGGGGTCGGCGTTTTGAATGACGAGATAACAGGCGTAGCGGGAAAGCGCCCAATCCTCGACCGGCCGCCGCGCTCCTGACCCGATGCTGACCATTTCGTTGATATCAACGAAATGGTCGGTGACCGCGTGGCCACTGTTCGCGCAGGCTTCGCGGGCCTTGGCGATGACGGCGATGAAGTTGCGGAAGTCGGTGTATTCGAGCACGCGCGCCAATTCGCGCGCGGACCAGAATTCCGCACCGGACGGCTGGACGCGCTTGATGCGCTCGAAGGTGTTGCTGGCGGCGGCTCCAGGTTGTGCGTGTGTCTTTTACCCCGAAGCATTTCGGGGCCAGACCGCGCACCTCACCTGACCGCAGGTCTCCGTAGACGGCACTTGATGTCATAGTGGTGACGAGCTACCACCCAACGCACTCAGACGGTCAACACTGACGTCAGGCTCTCTTTGAATTGATTCTCGTCTTCGTTGTTGTAGAAGGGCACGCCAATCAGGCGGTACTTGGAATCGCCATCAAGCTTCAAGACTCGATCCGTAAACTCCTCCCGGATTTCCTTCAGGAATGTTGCCTTCCATTGGTCATGTTCTTTGAGGTGTTTGCCCTTCGGTTCAATGAACAACTGATACGTGAGCTTCGGTTCAATGAACAACTGATACGTGAGCAGCTTGCCGCTTTTCTCCCGCAGAAATAGGACAAAGTCCGGTTCAAAGGCTTGCCCGTCAGAAAAGTTGTAGATTTTGAAATGACCTTCGTTGCGCACAAGGTAAACGGCTTCATATTTCTGTTTCAACGCCGGTATTTGCCGGTCGAGCATCCGCACAAACGCCTCTTCTTCGCTCGTGCCATAGAGCGCGTTGAATACATACCAATCCTTGCCGGCAATCAGCGCTTCAAATTGCGGATTGTCCAATGCCAGCGGATTGCCCTTGGCGAATTTCAAAATCTTATCATGGAAAACATCGTGCACCCGATTGTGCCGGAATTCCCGCGAGCCGCGATACTCGGTGATTTGCTGTCTCGCTTCGGCTTCGATCTGATGAAGCAAACCAACTACGGCGCGAAGTTTCTCGGCTTTGTTTTCGTCTAGCAGGTAAACATTCCCTTGAAAAGTGATAGCGAGTCCGGCAAGGAACGCTTCCGCCGTGATGAACTCTCGCATCGAAGTCAGGTGCGGGAAATACCGGTGGAGTGAGGCAAAGGTATAGAACGGATTCCGTGCCAGTGCCGACTCCACAATATTGCGCTCAATGTCAGTGACTTTTACATCCTTTCGGTTTTCTTCGGTCACGACCGCCTTTTGCTTACCCTCCGCGAGAATCGCGCTTGCACCGCCGTGGCCGGTGGCAATGGTGTGAACGAAGTTGCGTTTCTTGACGCCCATATCCGCAAGCGATTTGACTTCCTGATAATCATTTTCCACACGGTTGTTGGTGTAGATCACGCCGGACTTGTAGAACGGCGTCTTCTTGAACGAGTCTTTGAGCGTCAGCGGCTTCTCGACAGTTTCCTCGTCCATGATGCCCTGCGCGACCAATGCGGCGCGAATTTCGTGGATGTAACGAAAGTCATTGATGCTGTGGTAGTGCAATTCTTCCAGCACGCGCAACTCGTGCCCCATGTCGCCATCAAACTTGCGGCGGAAGCGGTCATTGCTTCCCGGCAAAATGAACGGGAAATATCGCGCACCACGCCCGATCAACTGCGCTTCCGAGGTCGTGGTCTTGCCAATTGCCTGCCGGCCGGTATCGCGGGCCTCGTAACAACGCACGATGTCAAATAAGTTGAGCACGTCCCAGCCTTCATTAAGTTTCTGGACGGCGAAAATTGCCCGGATGCGATTATTCCGATCTTCGAGCGAGTTCAGTAGAAGCTGGTATTGCTCCTTCTCGCCTTCCTCGTTGACCGACAAACAGAAATCTTCGTGAAACTCCCGTTTGAGTCGTTCCACGAGTTGACCATCAGTGATTTTATTCTCGGCGAAGAATTGAAATGCGCGTTGAATGACGGCGATGTCGGACTTGCGAACTAAGCCAATCTGCTTCGCCGTGAGCCCGGTAATCAACTTGTGGAAGTTCGCCTTGTTCTCGTGCGATTGCGCAATGGTTCGCTGAGCCTTGAACAGCACCACCGGCTTCAAGCTGAGATGGTGTTTCGCCGCTACTAACTGCTTGTACTCGCTCAGAATCAACGCCTGAAGTATGCGCTCCTCCAAAGCAAAGTCGGACTGCACGATCATGACATCTTTGGAGAACCGGTCGTTCCGGTATTGTTGCAGGTCGTACCGTATGATGACCTTGTTCCGGTACTTGCTCACCATGTCGGCGTCTTCGTAATCATGCGTGGCCGTGAATTCGAGCAGAAGATTCTCGTCGTTCTGCTTGAAGATGCGCTCGACGGTGTTTTCCCAATTCTCGAACAACTCCTGGTCGCTTGTCGTCTGGACGTTTAAGTGATGCGCTTCGTCGGCAATCAGAACCACCTTGTGCTTGCGGAAATCCTCGAACGTAATGGCGTTCTCCTTTTCCGTCGTCAGGTCAATGTGCAGCTTCTGAATCGTGGTGAAGCAGATGTTAATATCGTTCGGATTGACGCCTTCAAAATTCTCGACCGGCGACACCCGCACGTGCCGGTCGCCAACGACAATGTCCGGTACGAACAGAAACTTCGACGATAGCGGATTCAGAAAGTTGTCTTTCGTCTTCTGGATGATGTTCGTGGAATTGACAAAAAACAGGAAATTCCGGTAGCCCTGCTCGTACAGGTGCAGAATCAGCCCCGCCATGATAAGCGTCTTGCCGCTGCCTGTCGCCATGTTGAACATGAAATACAGCGGATGCGTCTTGCCGGGGAACTCGTTCTTGTGGCAGTGGAAGAAGCGCGCAAACGCCTCGACCTGATAGGGCCGCAATTCAAACTTGGGGTTCAGGTTCAGCGAAACGGCTTGCGGGATTTCCCTTTTCAGAAACCCCATCCCCGACACGGCGTTCAGTGTCTCGTAAAGAAACTGATCAGGCATTGTGCGCCTCGTGGTAGAAAGCCTTGTTCAATGCCTTGTCTTCAGCGCTCACTTTGAATTGCTCGTCTTCAATCTCGGCCAGATTCACGTATAGCTGGTTCTTGTCGAGCAGCTCGGCCAGCAACCGCTTTTGCTTTGCAACGCCGTCTTCGTTCTTGCCGATGGCTTCAAAATCCTTGATGGCGTCCTCTGGAACATGCGGATTCACATACCAATTCAGGAACGAATCTTCGGCCATTGCCTGCCAGATTTTGACCAACTCCTTGCTGGTCTTCGCGGCTTCGATGCGCTCCATGAAGGCTTCGTTGTATTTCATCAACTCGCAGTAGATGAAATCACCGCCACCTCGCCAATTCACAGCTTTTGAAACTCCTGATTGGTCGCCTTTTATCACATTCTGAAGGCGGACAACGCTATCGTTGTCGCCATAGTCCAACTGTTCGATGCCGATGTATTGTCTTTTGGTCTTGTGGGCAACGGCTGCTGCCGTACCGGTTCCTAAATGGAAATCCAAAATCAAGTCGCCTTCATCTGACCCGATCTCGAATATTCTGCGTAAGAGGGATTCCGGCTTCTTTCCTTTCTTCAATACAACGCCTCCTTCCTTGGCAATGCCCTGAAATGGGATGTCGAGCCAGATGTTGGTAAGTGTTTCCGCCGTTACCATCTCGCCGTCGATTCTCTTCAGCTTATTCTTGTAAAACAGAATTCGTTGTCCGTTGAGCAAGTAAATATCGTCATGGTCTTCGCGCTCCTGTTTCAAGATTTCTTTCGGTCTTTTCAGCGACTTGTCGATCAATGCTCTCGTTTCGCTTCCGACTCCCTCGTAACTCGGCTCTGCGAACCTGATTACTCTCTCAGGACATTTGGCGATTAGCTCGTAGATGTCCTCACATTTCATTTTCTTCATGGCCTCTTCAACGCCAACGAATCTCCATCGCCGGTAATCTTCGTTAAAGTTTTCGATAAAGAGCGAGTATGCGGTATCGTAATCGCGCTTCGCATATTGAATCTTGTACTTCCACTTGCTTGTCTTCGAGTACGCCAAGACAAAATCGGAAACTACAATTGGGGATGGATTGATAGCTTTATGGCCGGTTGCGCCGCTGCGCTTCACTGTAACCGTAGTGATGTAATTGGCTCTGCCAAAGATTTGGTCCATCAGGATTGTGAGGTAGGCAATCTCATTGTCATCGATATTTACCCACACGCTGCCTTCCTCGCTTAAGAGGTCTTTGGCCGCTTCCAGCCTGTTTTTCATGAACGTCAACCATGTTGAATGGTTGAAGCTGTCGTTGTACCCGAAAGAATCGGAACCGGTGTTGTACGGTGGGTCGATGTAGAGCAATTTGACCTGCCCGCGAAATATTTTGTTGAGCGTATGCAAAACAAGGAGGTTGTTACCCTTGACGATCAGGTTCTCACGGATGATTCCGTTTTCGTCACGCTTGAACTCCTTCACCGACTGTTTGCCCTTCGTCGTATAGCGCACAAAGTTGGCCAAGACTTTCGGGTCAAGCAGTCTATTTATTTCGTCCTCTGCCAGCACTTCGTTGAAGAAGATTTCTTTGCGCTTTTCGTCTTCCTTCGTTTGTCCGCCTTCCAGCACCGTATCTTTGTACGGCCACGCCAGCGCCACGTCGCCGCGCTCACGCAAATACTTGTCGCCAACCGTCAGGCCGATGCGGTTGCGAAACCGCGTGTACGAGTTATCGAGGAAATTCTTCTGCGAGATGTATTCGATGAACGTGTTGAGGTTAAACACCCAATGCCCGGCGATTTCGTCGAAGAACTTAGCTTTGATTTCCTTGTCGGAAAGCAACAACTTGACGAGATCGTGGTCAATCTTCCACGCCCGGTCTTGCACCGCCGTGATGAGTAATTCCCCTTCGCCGTCAACAAAGCGGGAATCCTTCTTTAGAAGGTCGGTAAGTCTGGAATTAAAGGACATGGGCATCCTCGCTCGCGTTGCGAATCAGCCCTGTCTGCGGATGGCTTCCTTAGAGAGATCCCAGTGCCAAAGAAAAGGGGGCGTCCTTACTTACGCCCCAGATCAGGCACAGGAATGCCCTCGAAGGAACGCTTTCAGCACGCCCCTTGCGGGGCGCGCATCAAGCGCCGTCCTTCTACGCGAAATTTCCTGTTTCGATCTGGACAGCAGCCGAAGCTACGCGAAATGAAATTGGTTATTGGTTACTGGTGACTCGTGATTCATCCTTTCTTGAATTGGCGGGAGTGTAGCGAATGCGAGGGCAACGGGCAAGCTTCGAGCCGCCTTCGCCAAGGCTACGGCGGGCCAAGGCTCAGGGTGACAAACGATGAGGGACGGGCGAACCTGCGGACAGGCACTGGACGGCGCGGGTTGCAGGGAATCTACCGCGCTCGGCGTTTCGCGCGATACTTGGACCGAGCTTCGGCGACTTGGTGGGCGACGCGACGCCTGCCCCGAACTTTTTCCGGGTAAACCTTTACCGGTTGACCGATCGCGTAGAGGAAGTCGGGCGACATATCAGCGCCGTTGCTCCAGACGACAGTGTCCAGATCGGGGTTGAGCCGGGCGCTCCGAAAGATGCGCAGGTCTTTCAACGGTTCGAATACCTCGCCGTCCAACTCCGTCGCCAGGTCCACCAACCGCACGCTGCCGTCCTCGAAACCCAACCGGAGCTTGTAGCCGGATACGTATTCGACTGAGGTCACAAAGTGCATGGTTGACGGATGCAGTGTAACGACGACTGAGACCCTTCAGCAAGCCTCCTCCGTCGAGATTTACCCGCCTTTGGCGTGACTGCGGCGGCCAAGGCCTCAGGGTGACAAACGATGAGGGAAGCGGCAGGCGGGGTGCAGCGGTTACAGTATGATATATCGCCTGGCGATATATCATGCCCATTGCGCACAACCAAGAGCAGCAAGCGGACGGCTCTCCTCCTTCGCTCAAGCTGCGGCGGACAAGGGCGAGCCGTCCCTACCGGTATTCGCGTCCATCCGCCACGTGAAACGTGGCAGGTGTTCATTCGCGGTTAAAGTCCGGTTCCGGTCGCGGCTACGAGGAGACGTGAACGGCGGCCACGACGGAGCGTGGCCCTCCATGACTTGGTGCCCTTCGTGCCTTGGTGGTGAAATGATCCGCGCTCATCCGCGTAATCCGCGGTTAATCGCCGCCGGAATGCGTGCTTGATGAAAAGTTCGGTTTTGTGGTATGTTCCCGCCCTACTGGTGATGAAAAGCAGCAAGAAAACCGTCGTCAAGGAATCTGCCAAGGAACCGAGTTTCGAGCAGGCCGTTCAGCGGCTCGAGAAGATCGTCGCTGAGATGGAGAGTGCCGAGCTTCCTCTTGAGGACATTCTGAAGAAATACGAGGAAGGCTCGCGTCTGGTCCGGTTCTGCAGCCAGAAACTCGAGGAAGCGGAAAAGAAAATCGAGTTGCTGACCAAGAAAAGTGACGGCTCGGTTGCGTTGAAGCCGTTCCAGCCGGAAGACGAGGCTGAAGAGGCCGAAACAGATAAGGACAACGACCGCAAGCGGGACGCTCGCGCCACCACCGAAGACGAGAGTCCCGACGACAAGGAAGCCAAGTTGTTTTAACGGTTTTAACCCTTTTAACGATTTTAACGAGGATTTAACAGATGGGCCGTTACCTGGACATGATCAATTCGCCTGCCGATGTGAAGTTGCTGACGATGCAGCAACTCCAGACGCTGGCGCAGGAAATCCGCGACGAACTGATCAACGTTCTCAGCAAGAACGGCGGTCATCTCGCGCCGAACCTCGGCGTGGTGGAAATGACCATCGCGTTGCACCGGGTTTTCGATTGTCCCAAGGACCGTTTCGTCTGGGACGTGAGCCATCAGGTTTACGTGCACAAGCTTCTCACGGGGCGTCGGCAGGTCTTTAACAGAATCCGCCAGAGCGGCGGGCCGATGGGCTTCGCTTTCCGCGCGGAAAGCGAATACGATTGCTACGGCGCTGGTCATGCGGGCACGGCGTTGTCGGCGGCGCTCGGCATGGCGGCCGCGCGGGATCGTTCGGGCGGCAGCGAGCACATCGTTTGCATCGTGGGTGACGCTGCTCTCACCAATGGCATCACGTACGAGGCGCTCAACAACATCGCGCACACAACGAAGAAGTTGATCGTGATTCTGAACGACAACGAGTGGGGCATCGCCAAGAACGTCGGCTCCATCGCCGCCTACCTCAACAAGATCGTCACCAACCCGCGCTACAACAGCCTGCGCAAGGAATTCCAGGCATTGGTGCAACGCATTCCGAAAGTCGGCCCTGACATCGCGCAGCTTGAGCACAGGCTTGAGGAAGCCGTCAAAGGCGTGATCGTGCCGAGCATTCTGTTCGAGGAATTCGGGCTGCGTTATTTGGGCCCCATCGACGGTCACAACATCGATCTATTGATTCAGGAACTGGAGTTCTGCAAGAAGCAAGAGATGCCGGTCCTGTTGCACGTGCTGACCAAGAAAGGCAAGGGCTACGAGATCGCCGTTGAAGATCCGCAGACCTTCCACGGCTGCGGACCATTCGACATTGCCACGGGCGAATCGCCTCCGAAGAAAGAGGGCACGCCGCCCAGTTATCAGGACGTATTTGGGGACGCGATGGTGCGGTTCTGCGAGATCAACAGCAAACTCGTCGGCATCACCGCTGCGATGCCCAGCGGCACGAACCTCGGCAAACTGCAGAAGGCCAAACCCGATCGCTACTTCGACGTGGGGATTGCCGAGGAACACGCTGTAATCTTCGCGGCGGGCATGGCGACGATGGGCTACCGGCCTGTCTGCGCCATTTATTCCACGTTTCTCCAACGCGCCTACGACTGCTTCGTCCACGACGTTGCGCTGCAGAATCTGGACGTGATTTTCTGCATGGATCGCGGCGGTTTGTCGGCGAATGACGGACCAACGCATCACGGTGTGTTCGACATTGCGTATGCCCGTTGCGTGCCCAACGCGATGTTGATGGCGCCGAAAGACGAGGACGAACTGGTAGACATGCTCTGGACAGCGCTCCAGCATCACGGTCCGATTTTCATTCGTTACCCGCGCGGCGCCGCTGAAGGTGTGCCCATCAAACAACATCCCGCGATTCTGCCGATCGGCAAGGCCGAGGTGCTGCAGCACGGCACTGATGTGGCGGTGATTTTTTACGGAGCGGTCAGCAAGATCGCCAGGGAAACTGTGGCGGCGCTCGAGGCCGATGGCAAATCCGTGGCACTGATCAACGCCCGTTTTTGCAAGCCGATCGATCGGGAGATGCTGCAAAAGTACGGCCACATCGTCAAAGTTGTATGCACCATCGAAGACCATGTGCTAATGGGTGGCTTCGGCAGCGCCGTGTTGGAGACGCTGGAAGATCTGAGGATTGACACGCCCGTGGCGCGTGTGGGCTATCAGGACAAATTCATGGAGCACGCGACAAGCAACAAGGATTTGCAGGACAAGTACGGACTCAATTCGCGCGTTGCTGTCGCCAAGGTGAAGGAACTGTTGGCCGAAGTTTCCAAGGCGACTGCTCAACCGCAGAAATTCCGTGTGCTCGGCACTGCGGATGCGCATACGGCTTGACACGCAACTCGTCGCGCGGGGCTTTGCGCCCAGCCGCGAGAAGGCCAAGCGTTTAATCCTGGCGGGTGCGGTGCGCGTGAACGGCCAAGTCGCCTCGAAACCGAGCGATCTTGTCGAGGAGGATGCCAAACTGGAGATTGCCGCCGCTGAACGATTCGTCAGCCGGGGCGGTTGCAAGCTGGAAGCTGCACTCGATGCGTTCAAGGTCAACTGCGCAGGTCTCGCGTGTGCGGACATTGGCGCTTCGACGGGAGGATTCACCGATTGCCTCCTGCAACGTGGCGCGCGGCGTGTTCACGCCGTCGACGTCGGCAGAGGGCAGCTCGATTGGAAACTGAGACAGAATGAGCGCGTCCTTGTACACGATAAGCTGAACGCGCGCAACATCACTGTAAACGATATTGGAGAAATGGTGGATTTGGTCACGATTGACGTGTCATTCATATCGTTGCGCAAGATTCTTCCTGCGGCTGTGGCTGTGCTGAAATCGGGCGGGACGTTGATTGCGTTGATCAAGCCGCAATTCGAAGCGGGTAGAAAATTCGTGAAAAAGGGCGGCGTTGTGCGAGATTCGCAGGTGCATGAGCAAGTGAAAGCGGCAATCACAACATTCGCTACGGAAACATTCGGAATGCGCCTTCTCGGTGTGCTTGATTCTCCACTGCTCGGTCCCGCCGGCAACAAAGAGTTTCTCATGGGATTGACGAAGCCGTGAAGCGACACGTCCCAAAAAGCATCGGTGTGGCGGCGAATCTTGGGAAACCGGAATCCCGCGAGCGACTCCTCGAACTGCTGAACCTTCTGAGCAATCACAACGTGGAGGCTCACCTGGAGCAGGAAGCTGCCGCCATGGCGGGAAGGTCGGGCCAGACACACACGCTGAAGGAGATCGGCAAGATGGCCGACATGGTCATTGTGTTGGGAGGCGATGGCACGATTCTGCGCGCGGCACGAGAGCTGGAGGGCTCCGAAACGCCCATTTTAGGAGTCAACCTTGGCCATTTGGGGTTTTTGACCAGCGTTCACAGCGACGCGTTAAGCACGACGGTCACGGAGATCCTGCGCGGCGAATACGAAATCAGCGAGCGGCACACGATCCAGTCGACATTGATGCGCGACGACAAACCATTGGAGACACACCGGGCGCTCAACGACGTCGTCATTTCTCGCGGCGCATTCTCGCGGATCGTCCGCTTGTGTGTGTCCATCGACGGCGAGTGGTTGACAGAATATGTGTGCGACGGCATGATTTTCGCCACGGCGACAGGATCGACCGCGTACTCACTGAGCGCGGGTGGCCCAATCCTGTTGCCAACGGCACGTGCCTGCATCCTGACACCGATTTGTCCGCACGCGTTGAGCAATCGCTCCATCATTGCGGGCGAAGATTCGGTATTGCGATGTCGGGTGGCCAGTGCGGCAGGCGAATTGCTGTTGACGGTGGATGGTCAGGTGCAAACGCGGATGCAGGTGGGTGACGAAGTCGCAGTGTGTTCTGCGCCACACCCGGTGCATTTGGTGACCCCGAAAGGGCATGTGTATTTCGAAGTGTTGCGGCAGAAACTGAAATGGAGCGGTTCGAATGTCTAAAACAACAAAGGCGTTCTCAGTCAGAGTAGCGTCCTTGCTGAAGCCGGAAACAATCAATTTGAACGTGCAAGCCAAGCAGAAGGTCGCGGCGTTGCGTGAAGTCGCCGAATTACTTCGGAACACTGGCTCCGTCACCAATTTCGAGGCGTTTTTCCAGGAGATTTTGGATCGCGAGCGTGTCAGCAACACGGCGCTCGGACACGATGTCGCCATCCCGCACGCGCGCACGGAACACTGCAGCGACATCCTGATCGCGGTTGGCCGCAGCGCGCAAGGCATCGAATTTGAAGCGAAAGACAATCAACCGGTGCGTTTGATTTTCCTGATTGGCACACCGAAACAAATGGTTACAGATTATCTGCGCGTCGTGGGCAACCTCGCTCGGCTCCTGCGTCAGGACAGCGTCCGCCAGCAACTCATCGAAGCGCCCGATCCCACGAGCTTCATCAAGATTATCGAAAACGCTGAAGCGCAAGCACGCCCTGCCGCAGTGTCAGCTCCCTAACTTGGCGAGGAAGCGCTCTGCGTCGATTGCCGCTGCGCAGCCGGTGCCGGCGGCGGTGATCGCTTGGCGGTACACCCGATCCACGCAATCGCCGGCGGCGAAGACGCCGGGGACGCTGGTGTACGTGCCCGGCTTGCAGATGATATAGCCGTCGGCATCCATTTCGATCTGTCCTTTGAAAACCGCCGTGCTGGGCGCGTGGCCGATGGCAACGAACACCCCAGCGCACACCAGTTCCTGCGTCACACCTGTTTTCACATTGCGGAGGCGCACGCCGGTCACCTTATCTTGTTTCACGCCGTGAATCTCTTCGACCACCGAATCCCACATCGGCTGGATCTTTGGGTTCTTCAACGTGCGCTCAGCCACGATCTTCGAGGCCCGCAGCGTGTCGCGGCGGTGCACCAGATAAATCCGCGAACCGAAATGCGTCAGGTACGTCGCCTCTTCGCATGCCGAATCGCCACCGCCGACGACGACCAACGGCTGGTTGCGAAAAACCGGCAGCGCCCCATCGCAAGTGGCACAATAGGTCACGCCCTTGCGCTCCAGCAGTTCCTCGCTTTTCAGGCCGAGATGCCGGTGCGACGCGCCTGCAGCGATGATGACGGCCTTCGATTCGAACAACTCATCCTCGGCCCACAGTTTGAACGGGCGCTGGGAAAAATCCACGCGGGTAACGGTCACGCTATACTGCGTTCGGGCGCCGAAACGCTCGGCCTGCTTCTGCATCCGCATCATCAACTCCGTGCCGTCGATGCCCTCAGGGAAACCGGGGTAGTTCTCGACGATGCTGGTGGTCGTGAGCAGCCCTCCCGGTTGCGACCCCGTGAGCAACAAGGGATTCAAGTTCGCTCGTGCCGTGTACAAAGCCGCCGTCCAACCCGCGCATCCCGAACCGATAATGACCACGTTTTCCATGAGATTGTCCTGTCGTTAGCCGTGAGATGCATGAGACTAGCGGGAAGTTCCAGAACTGGTCAAGTCCCGCCGTGGCGGGACCGCCGCGCTTACCGCTGAGGATGACTCGATCCGCGAGGCGGCGTGATTTTCACGGTCTCCCGCCGGAGTTGCTCGGCCAAGATGACAGCACGCGCGACATCGGCCAATTTCTTGTTTTCGCTTCGTGCGGTCTTCTGCAACCTCAGATACGCAGCCTCTTCATCGAGGCCGGTCTGTCGCATAAGGATGCCTTTGGCGCGCTCAACCACCTTGCGGGTCTCCAAGGCCTCATTTACCTCCTGAAGTTTTTGTTCCAGCATCTTAGATTTTTCAAAGTTCGCCAGGGCAAGTTCAATGGCGGGTTTGAGTTGGGCTGCTGTGAATGGCTTGACCAAATAGGCGTGCGCTCCTGCGCTAGCGGCTTCGGATCCCAGACCGGACTCCGCGTGCGCGCTCAAGATAATCACGGGCGTGGCCTGATGGCTCTGAATTGCGCGGGCCGCCTCAAGGCCGTCCATGTTCGGCATCCGAATATCCAGCACAACCAGATCGGGATTTGTTTCCTGCGCCAGTGCGACCGCTTGTTGGCCATCGGCCGCTTCGCCGACGACCGTGTGACCCATGGCAACCAGAATCTTTCGCAAAACCATCAAGGTCAATCCGTCGTCATCGGCAATGAGAACCCGCAGGGATTTCATAAGCAGATGTTGCTTCTCCTCGCTTCGTCGAGTGCGAATCTTAGAGTGACGGCGACCGAAGTCAAGTTTCGCTCCCCGCAGTAATCTCGGCCAGTTTATGCGTGCGCTCAGAAGGACGGCCAGCGATCTCAAACCGGAGCTCGGCGCGCACGCCGCCGTTGCGAGTCCCGATTTGTAATTCACCGCGCAAATTGACCTGAACGAGCTGGTTGGTGATGTTCATGCCCTGGCCTGTGAACGACCGCCAGTCCTTTCCGTCCTTAAAGCCTCCACCATTGTCCTGGGCCACAAGGAACACCTGATTTCCCTGCTGCTGGCACTGTACCTTTACGTGGAGCGCCTGGCCATCGGTTGGTCGTCCATGCAACAGCGAGTTGGCGACCAATTCGTTGACGATCAACGCGAGTGCCACGGCTTGATCCGCATTCAGCCAGAGATGCTCCAACTCCAGCGTGACTTGGGGCGCTGCGCCAACCGTTGGCGCCGAACTCACCAGTGTGTCGACGATGGTTGTGATCAGTGCGTGGGTGTCCACTTTCTCAGGCATTTCCTTACTGAGGAGGTGATGCACCTGGGCAATCGCCTGAATGCGCGCGATCGCCTGCCGCAATCGTTCTGATGAGCTGCCACCGCCTGCAATCTCCGCTTCCAGTTGCAGCAGTCCGGAGATCATTTGCAGGTTGTTCTTGATGCGATGGTGTGCTTCTTCGATGAGCAACTCCAGCAGTTCGTTCTTGTGGCGCAGGTCCTTCAACAATTGCACGTTGTCGATCGCTACGGCAGCACGGCTGGCAAATGCTTCCATCAGGTCCAAGTCCGCCGCTGAGAAATCGCTGGCCGCATCGGACTCTCGCGTTAGGGCCAAGGCGCCGATCAGTTCGTTGCGCGAAACCAAGGGCACGACCAAAGCCGAGCGTACGTTCGCCCCTCGCAAGATCGGGTCGTCAACGTGCTGCGCCACCTCGTCCCGTGTAAATATTTTACCTTGCCGAAGCGCCTGAACCTGACCAGACAATCCCGTAGAACCTGCGTATCGCGTTCCAATCAGACGCTCAAACCCTGCCGTTGCCGCCACCACTTCAGCCTGATCGCCTTCATAGCGCACGATGTAAGCGGCATCGGCCTTCAGCAAGGTCGCTGACTTGATCAAAATCCGCTGCAATAGAGGCTCCAATTCCAATCGTTGCGAGCCTCCGCCACTGATCTCCACCAGCGCGTTCAGCTTTTCGTTCTCGCGCAGTTGCATTTCGTAGAGCCGCGCGTTGGCGATGGCGATGCCGAATTGATTTCCCATGGCATTGACCATTTCCACCACTTCGGGTGCAAATTGCACTTCGCGTTTGCCCATCAACCCCAACGTCCCAAGCACCTCTCCTTTTGCCTTCACCGGTACCACGATCAGGGATTTGAATCCGTGCTTGTGTGCCGACGGGCGAGCCATGGGCGCCTCCGACGCCAAGTCACTGTAAATCTTGGCGTGGCCCGAAGCCGCGACCGCGCCAGTTACGCCCACGCCCCAAGGCACCACGCGCAACTGTTCGACCAACTCCTGCGGAAGCCCGATCTGAACATACAGGCGCAGTTGTGTGCGATCGAGATCCACCAGATGGATGCCCCCACTTTCGATGCCCGTGCTCTCCAACGCCACTTCCAAGGTGTTGCGAGCGATTTCTTCGATGTTAAGCGATGAATTCGCCACTGCCGCCAGTGTGGTCAGAGCCGCCAGTTGGCGGTTGCGCCTGATCAACTGCTGCTGACGTTGCCGCATCTGCGTCACCTCGCGCACGACGAACTGAAATTCCTCAACCTGATCTTCATCGCGCGAGAACACGCTGGCATTGCACTGGAGATCGATCCACTGTCCGTCCTTGCGGCAAAACCGGTATTCCAAACTGTGGACGGACTCGCCTCGGACCAGTTTCGCTAACGCATCGCGAACCACCGGCAAATCGTCCGGATGAATGCGGTCAAACGGGTCGATCGCCGCCAGTTCTTCCATCTGAAATCCGAAGATGCGCGGGAACGCCGAGTTGGCGAACCGCGGGCGACCATCGGGGCCGGCGATGTAGATGGCGTCATCGGAGTTTTCAACCATCCCACGATACTGCTCTTCACTGGCGCGGAGGTCGGCCTCCAACTGTGCGTGCACCATCGCATTACCGATCTGGTTGGAAATCACTTCGATGAGACTGATGTCGTCCGTCTCAAACTCGCGCGTCTTGTACGTCCCCAACGCCAGCAAGCCGACCACAAACCCCTGAGCGCGGATGGGACACATGATCGCCGAGCGGAACCCGGCGCGCACATCATCGACTCCGAACGCGCGCGGAGCCAATGTGAAGTCCCCGATGATCTTCGTCTCACCTTCCAGCACGGCATCGACCGTGGAATCGTCACCCTTGCGAAGAGTCATCGCCTGCCGCGCAAATGCTTCGGAAATCCCGCGCCAAGCGAACAACCGCAATACTTCGTCGCTCGCCTGCCACACGTACATCGCGCCTGCATCCAACTTGGTAACAGAAAGAATGGCGTGCAGGGCGTTATCGGCGATTTCTTTAAGGTCGAGTGTGCGATTGACAGCGTCGGCGATGAAATTGATCGCGGCTAGCCGCACTTCACGTAGCGGTCTTGCCGCCGGGGCGCTGGAGTCAAACAATTTCATAAACCGATCCGCGATTCCCGGCAATCCTAGCAGAAAAGCCGTGCGTTTTCATCAACTTTCGCGCATACTCGACGAGACGGCATGAGCAAGCCAGACAAACTGGACGAAATCTTCGGACTCCAACAAGCGTTGAACCTCCGTTCTGCTTCGGAGACAAGCGCTGGAAAGGAAGGTTAGCTAATTCATGTCCGTTGCAGACGAAAACGTTCTCGTTTTTCCTCGTTCGATTCTCGAGCGGCTTGGCGTTTTTCAAGGTTTCAGCGCTGATGTCGATCGCTATTTGCCAACGATCCTCGACCCCAAGAACAACAGCTTCCTGTCCCGTGCCCAAGCAGAGACCGATCCGAACTTCAAACAAATCATCCCGTACGTGGTTATCACTGACGGAAAGAGCGTTCTTCACTATGTTCGCGGCAAGAAGGCTGGCGAACAACGTTTGGTCGCGAAAGGGTCAATTGGCATCGGCGGCCACATCAATGATGAAGACCACACGCTCTTTGCAATCGGCTTGCAGGCGTTTCAAGACGCTGTTAAGCGAGAGGTGTGCGAAGAGCTTACTGTTCAAGGTCCATTTGACGCAAGACCCGTTGGCCTAATCAACGACGATTCTACCGAGGTCGGTCGAGTTCACTTTGGCATTGTGCACGTGTTGTTTCGCCCGCCGGAGCAGGTAAAGAAAAACGAGCAGGTCATCACGCAGGTTGAGTTTCTTCCCATTGAGGAACTCAAGGCGAGACGCGAGCAGATGGAATCTTGGTCGCAGTTTTGCCTCGATAATCTCGGTGCGTTGCTGAAGTGAATCTGTATGCGCATCGCAAGCGATATTACCCACACAGGAGATTTCCAACGATTGGAAGTTTGTGCTTTGAGAGTTTCCAACCCTTGGAAATCGCCGAAAAGTTTTCAGCCCGCTGATCGGCGTGCGCTCGTGGTTCACCTCAAACGTTGAGCCTGCAATCCGGCCTTTACACACGGCAGTTCCTACCGGCAATCTGGTCGAATCCGATGCGCGGCGCATGATGCAAGACGGCCGTCTGACTGCCGTGCGGCGCCAAAACAAACAGGGCCGACTGAATCCAGTCGGCCCTGCGCGTTAATGCTCTGCGGAACGCGGCTACTTTGCGGCTTCGGCTTTCTTCTTGCCTTCAGCCTTCTTGGCTTTTTCCTTCGGCTCGGCAGAAGACCCGGATTTATTTTCCGGCGCGGCCTTGGCGGCTTTCTTCTTAGCATTCTCAGGCTCGGGCGCGGCGGGCGCGGTGCCGGTCCATTCGAGGATGGCTATCTCGGCGGCATCGCCGAGGCGTTGGCCGATCCGGATGATGCGCGTGTAGCCGCCGTGACGGTCGCTGTGCTGTTTGCCGATTTCAGCAAACAGCTTTTTCACCGCCGGCTTGTGGCGCAGGAATGCCAGCGCCTGGCGGCGATGATGAAGGCTGGCTTTCTTGGCGAGTGTGACCATCTTGTCGGCGTAACGCCGCACTTCCTTCGCCTTCGCAATCGTGGTGCGAATGCGGTTGTGCGTGATCAGGCTGCAGACAAGATTGGCCAGCGTGGCGCGACGGTGCTGGGACTTCATACCCAGCTTTGCAGTGCGTTTGCGGTGTCGCATATCAATTCCTCATTCCCTCAACTGCCCTATTCTTTGGTGGCGGGTTCGAGCGCAGGAGTCTCCGTCGCGCTCGCAGGAGCTTCCAGCAGGCTTGGATCAAATTTCATACCCAATTGCAGGTCAAGTCCGGCGAGTTTTTCCTTAATCTCGTTGAGCGACTTCTTTCCGAAGTTGCGGTACTTGAGCATCTCTTGCTCAGTCTTCATCGCCAACTGGCCGACGGTGGTGATGTTGGCATTGTTTAGGCAGTTGGCGGCGCGCACGCTCAACTCGATCTCGTTAACGCTCATGTTGAGGACCTTCCTCAGCTTCGCCTGCTCGGTGCTAACGCGCTCTTCAGCTTCCTCAAACTCGATTACCATGCTCTTGTCGTAATCGCAGAACACGTCGAGGTGATGGCGCAGAATGTTGCTCGCCTGCACCAATGCGTCTTCGGGTGTGATGCGTCCGTCCGTCCATGTTTCCAGAATCAACTTGTCGTAATCCGTCCGCTGTCCGACACGAGTGTTCTCCACCGTGTAGCGCACGCGACGAACGGGCGAGAACAACGAATCGATCGCAATGATCCCGATAGGCTGGTCGGGCTTCTTGTTTTGCTCGGCAGGGCAAAAGCCACGGCCGACCTTCACTTCCAACTCGCCTTCGAACCGCATTTTCTTATCCAGCGTGCAGATATGCTGGTCCGGATTGAGCACCTCGACCACTTGATCGCTCTTGATGTCAGCGGCAGTCACCGGGCCTTCCTTGTTGGCGGAGAGATAAACGACGTGCGTTTCGCGGCTGTGCGACTTCAACAACACCTTCTTCAGGTTCAAGATGATGTCGGTCACATCCTCGACGACGCCGGGAATGCTCGCGAACTCGTGGGATACACCCTCGATTTTGATCGAAGTGATGGCCGCGCCTTCCAGCGAACTGAGCAACAAGCGTCGCAACGAGTTCCCGATGGTGTGGCCGTAACCAGCCTCGAATGGCTCAGCGATGAACTTCGCGTAGGTTGGCGTCGCGGAGGCATCCTCGCGACTCAACCGCTTGGGCATTTCGAATCGTCCCAGACGAACTGGCATATTGTGTCTCCTCCCGTGAGTTGGGTTCCCCGCGTTCTAGAAACGCGCACCAACAACTCGTTCGCCCGTTCACAGACCGGGCCTACAGTTTTTGGTTATCTAGAATAAAACTCGACGATCAACTGCTCGTCGACGATCGGCTGAATGTCATCGCGCGTCGGCATACGCACAATCTGGGCACGCAACGCGTCGCGATTGAGGCCGATCCACTCCGGCACCGGCCGAATTTGCGCCGACTCGAGGCTTTTGGTCACGAGTTGCCGCGAGACGGCGGCGGCGCGGATGTCGATCACATCGCTTGGTTTGACGTTGTACGAAGGCACGTTGACTTTGCGTCCATTCACGCGGACATGACCATGGCTGACCATCTGTCGCGCGAAGGGCCGCGTGGTGGCGAAGCCGATGCGATACACGACGTTGTCCAAGCGCGTTTCGAGCAATTGCAGCAGCGTCTCGCCCGTCACGCCGCGTTTCTTGCGCGCGATCTCGAATGTGCGGCGGAACTGTCGTTCCAACAAGCCGTACTGATAGCGTAGTTTCTGTTTCTCCGCCAACCCGACCCCATAATCACTCATCCTGCGGCGCGATTTTTTCGGGCCGTGGACGCCGGGCGGATAGCTGCGACGTTCCAAGTATTTCGATGGGCCGAAAATCGGTTGACCAAACCGGCGGCTGATGCGAACTCTTGGACCTCTGTATCGTGCCATGACGAAAATCTCTCCTGCCTAAACGCGACGGCGCTTCGGCGGTCGGCAGCCGTTGTGAGGAACCGGTGTCACGTCCTTGATGATCGTGATCTCCAGACCGATGGCTTGCAGCGCGCGAATCGCCGCTTCGCGGCCGCTGCCCGGGCCTTTCACCCACACCTCAATTTCCCGAAGACCATGCGCCATGCCCTGACGGGCCGCGTCCTGCGCAACCAATTGCGCCGCGTATGCCGTGCTCTTCCGCGACCCGTTGAAACCGACACGTCCCGCGCTCGACCAGCCGATCACTTTGCCGCCGTGGTCGGTAATCGAAACGATCGTGTTGTTAAACGTCGCCATGATGTGGGCGATGCCCTGCACCACGTTCTTGCTGTGCTTGGCCTTGACCACCTTCTTGACGACCTCACCCTCAGCCAACGCCTCGGCCGCGGTGGCTGGCGCTGCCGGTGTCGCTGGTGCTTCGGCCTTGGCCGATGCGACGCTTGCCGCTTCGGCAACCGTGGCTGGTTTCGCCTTCGGTTCTTCCGTCCGCTTTTCTTCTTTAGCCATCGTAATCCTTCAACGTTAGACTTTTGCTGCCTTCGTTTCCTTGCTGCGGACAACGCCGACCGTCTTGCGCGGGCCTTTGCGAGTCCGCGCGTTGGTCGATGTACGCTGACCGCGCACAGGCAGTCCTTTCTTGTGGCGGATGCCCTGATAACAGTTGATGCTCATCTTTCGCTTGATGTTCTGCTGCACCTCGCGGCGCAAATCGCCCTCGATCTTGTAATCCTGCAGCGCAGTGTTGAGGTGCGAAAGCTGTTCGTCATTCAAATCCTTGGCCCGGATATTGGCATCGACACTCGCCTTCTCACAGACCTCAAGCGCCAGCGTCGGCCCGATGCCGTAAATGTAGCGCAGGGCAATGCCGATCTTTTTCTGATCCGGAACTTCCACTCCGATAAGACGTGCCATGACTAGACCTCTACCCTTGACGCTGTTTGTGACGCGGGTTGGTGCAGATCACCCGCACCACTCCCTTGCGCCGCACGACCTTGCAGCGTTCGCACAACCGTTTGACTGATGGTTTTACTTTCATTGTGTTTGCTACTTCTGCCGAAATGTAATTCGGCCTTTGCTTAAATCGTAAGGTGACATCTCGACCATCACCTTGTCGCCCGGCATCAGGCGGATAAAATGCAGACGCATCTTACCCGAGATGTGCGCCAAGATGCGATGCTTGTTTGGTAATTCTACCCGAAACATCGTATTCGGCAACAACTCTACGACTGTGCCTTCGACTCGTATGGGCTCTTCTTTAGCCACGTCAAAATCTCTGCATCTCCCTCCGTCACCAGCACGGTATGCTCGAAATGCGCGCTGGGCGCGCCGTCGGCGGTGACCACCGTCCAACCATCGCTGAGCATCTTCACCTCGCCGGTGCCGGCGTTAATCATCGGTTCAATTGCCAGAGTCATCCCCGGCTTCAATTTCGGCCCCTCGCCCGGTCGACCGTAGTTGGGAATCTGCGGCTCTTCGTGCATCTTCCTTCCGACACCATGCCCGACGAACTCCCGCACTACTGAAAATCCATGCCCTTCGACCATGCTTTGAATCGCGTGCGAAATGTCGCCCACACGATTGCCCGAACGTGCTTTCCCAATCCCCGCAAACAACGCTTGTTCGGCCACCCGCAACAATTCTTGCGTCCGCGTCTCGATCACCCCGACCGCCGCGGTTGTCGCGTTGTCTCCCACGAAACCATCCAAAATGATCCCGACGTCCAAGCTCACAATGTCGCCGTACTGCACACGACGCTTGCCGGGAATCCCGTGCACGATTTCTTCGTTCACGGACACACAAATGTGTCCCGGGTATCCCTTGTACCCGAGGAAGGGGCTTTTCCCGCCGCA
>JBEKFI010000054.1:0-20324 GCA_050013395.1 Verrucomicrobiia bacterium
TAAAAAAGTAATCGGCGTAAACATACCCGGCGGGGTCGGCGAGACTATCCAGTGGCGAGGCGATCAGGTGTCACCCTCAACGGAAGGACTTCATTGACAAGCGCCGAAAAGACAAACCTAAAGTCTATGAAGATCTCGTTGAGTTGTATCGCCAACTCGTCAAAATCGAGGATGCCGGTGACGATATACCGTCGAAGGGTGATTTGGACGAGTTTATTGACGAGGAAATAAAGGAAGTCGCGGCGCAACTTGAATTCAAGAAATCGATGGCGCGTGGGCGGACTTAAGCCATCTGCGCCGCAATTCAGCAATTGAGAGAGGCGTTGCTGAAGTTTAATTGAAAGATTTCTTCTCGCATTGCCGTCAGCAAAAGGCTATTTATGATGGGGAGCGGGAAGTGAAATCTTCATCGGCAACCAAATCGGTCAAAAAGAAAAAGCGCGTTACAAAAGTAATACGTGAGAGCGTAGTTGCTTATCTTGCCGAAGAAACCCCTGCGGAAAAAGCTCTCATCGCGGGGCAAGTGACAAAACTGAATGGCGGCTTCAACGATCCCGCTTTCGCTGACAACAAAACGAAGCCGATTCATCGCTGGATTCCGTGGATTGCAGGTTTTTCTTCCGGGTTCGTTCAGGATGTTTTTACGCGTTACATTCCCGCCAAAACAAATGGCCCGATTACCGTGCTCGACCCCTTCTGCGGCGTCGGCACAACTCTCGTGGAAGCGGCTTTGAGCGGTTACGATTCCGTTGGATTCGAAATCAATCCCTACGCAGCCTTGGCGAGCCGCGCCAAGTTGGAAGCCGCCGCTATCTCCCCTTCGCAATTTCGTCTTTTCATCAGCAAATTTCGGGAACATATGGCGAACGACCAGCCGCTGAATCAAACAGCTCTGCCGCCGGAGTTCTTCAACACGCGGATCCCTTTCTTCGGAAAACTGACGCAGCCAAAAGTCTTGTGCGCGCTTCGTTTCATTCGCGGGATTCGCGTGCCGCCGGTGCGCGATCTTTTCTATCTGGCATTCGGGTCGGTCATGGTTAGCCTTTCGAATTATTCTTATGAGCCGAGCTTGTCCTCGCGTCCCGGCTGCGGCAAGCCGACGCAGGACGATGCTCCCGTTGCGGAAACGCTGTTGAAGAAACTTGAAGCCATGCACGCCGACATCGAAATTCTAAAAATGCAGATGGAGAAATTCGAGCGATTGCCGAAAGGCCGCGTGATTGCTGACAATTTTATGAACGCGGAAAGCCATCTGGAAGCAGACTCCGTTGACCTCGTGGTGACTTCCCCGCCGTATTTGAACAACTACCATTACGTTCGCAATACACGGCCGCAACTTTTCTGGCTCGGCTTCGTGCAGAAACCGAAAGACTTGAAGCGACTCGAAATCGAAAACTTTGGCAAATACTGGCAGACTGTCCGCGACATGAAACCGCTGGCTTTGGATTTCGAGAATGCTCAGTTAGAACAATTGTTGGCGCGAATCCGCGCCGTCAATGTTGACCGGGGTGTCTATGGCGGGAATGGCTGGGCGAATTATGCCGCCAGCTATTTCAATGACATTGACCGATTCTACAAAACCATGAGTCACGTTCTAAAGCCAGAGGCATACGCCGTCATCGTAGTCGGCAATTCCATTTTGCAAGGCGTGGAGATTCCCATTGATAATGTCTTTTCAAGCATCGCCGAGCGGCACGGCCTCAAGACAGAAAACATCCATGTGCTGCGACAGAAGCGCGTTGGCGCGAGCATTGTTGGCTCATCGGTGCGACAAGGCGAAAAAACAAAGGCGCGCCTTTACGAGAGCGCCGTGGTGCTTCAGAAGACTACAAAAGCGCAAGCGATTTCATCTCGATTTACCAAGAGTGGCCAGATGGGTTTTGATCTTCGTTAGAATGGCACCTTTGGTTTTGTGGACGCCTTTGCACTTTGCAGCCCACCGTCTTCCGGGATGAATCACATCCCAATCAGAGCGTGCTTGTTCATAACGTCCCTTGCCGGGGTCATGATTCCCAAACCCATCAACGGCGGTGTTCCAAAGCGGGCGGTTGAGTTTTATGAGGGCGGCTTCGACGGTGCTAATCATGTCCGAGCCTGTGTGTTCAAAAATTACAAACCGACACATGAAACCATCGGCTTGGAGATTCGGAGCGAGCTTCAAGCTGTTGTGGTGTTGGCGCAGGCGGCTGCAAAGTTCGCGCGATTGATTTTCCGGGTTATCGGAAGCGCGAGACTGCCTCCAACCTTTCGGCACGGCTTTGCCAACGTAAATCGGAAACTCATAAGCTGTGCGATTGAGTTCTGCGTATCGTACGTAAAGCGGATTCGAGCCGGTGTAATAAATCGCATAAACGCCCCGCCCCAGAAAAGAAACTGGCGGTGGCAAAGTAAGAACAGGCGTGCCGTTAAAAAACCTGACGGCATCTTTGACCAACTCTGCGAATGCATCATTTCGATAAACGTGCTCCGCTCTATCAAATGGCCTCTGTTTCATTGGTTTTGGAAATGTTAATTGGCAGTGTAGCGGCGGCGAGATGCTTCGGCAAGCCTAGCGTGACAGACCAACGAACCCGGCAAGTCTGCCGGTACGCCTGCGCCGCGTTTCAAATCCGGCCACGGCCTGCTTAACTTCCTGTTTGCGTTAGCTACATACTCCCGAAACAATTCGCCGCCTCACTGCGGTAACGTGCTTGTTCTGCGGGGCGGGGGACTTTAGAATGCGCGACCGATGAATCTGCCGAATCGACTGACAATGGCGCGGATCGGGTTGACCGTGATCTTCGTGACGGCGTTGCTGTTGCCAGCCGAGGGCATCGTCTACTCGCATTTCCCCTTCGGCAAGACGGTGGCGCTGGTGATCTTTATCGTGGCGGGCCTGACGGATTGGTGGGATGGCCTCATTGCGCGGCTGCGCAAACAGCACACCAACTTCGGGGCGCTCCTCGATCCCGTCGCCGACAAAATCCTCACAGTGGCGGCTTTCATTTGTTTCATCGAACAGCCAAGCTACCGAGCGGGCGTGCCATTGGTGCAGGCGTGGATGGTACTGGTCATCGTGGCGCGGGAATTCTTGATCACAGGGCTGCGCCTGGTGGCACGGGAGCAAGGCGTCGTCCTCAAGGCAGAGCGACTCGGCAAACACAAGACGACAACCCAGATGATCACGATCATCCTGGTGTTGATCGGCTTGGCGGCGCGCGAGGAATGGCATTGCCTTGGCTTCGACCGCGACAAATTCAACGACACGTTTTCTCTGGTTGTGTTCTGGCTGATGCTGGTGACAGTGGCGCTGACGTTATGGTCGGGTCTCGTTTACCTTCTTAAGAACCGCCAACTCTTCCTGCACGATGCGTAAGCGGCTGATTGTATTCATCGCCTCGGGATTCGGCGTCGGCTACGCGCCCGTCGCACCGGGAACCGTGGGATCGCTGCTGGGCGTGGGCTACTGGTGGCTGCTGACCAGAGGAAACGTCTGGGTTTACTGGCTCGTGTTTGCGGCGGGTGTGGTATTCGCCGTCTGGTGTGCGGGCGAGGCGGCGGAAGCGTTGCGCAGACCCGATGCTCCATGCGTTGTCATTGACGAGATTGCCGCGATGCCGTTGGCATTGGCGTGGCTGGGTGTGCAGCCATGGAAAATCGTCGTCGGATTTGTTTGGTTCCGCCTGTTCGACGTGTGGAAGCCGACGCCCGTGCGGCAGACGCAGGCATTCAGTGGCGGCGTGGGAATCGTGCTCGACGATTTGCTGGCGGCGCTTTACGCGTGCGGGGCGACGCACGCGGTCGTCTGGGCGGTGGAACGGATCGGTCACCGGTCCTTTTGAGGAATTCCTCGAGCTGGCTGACGTCGAAATTGGCCAAGACGTGGCCGTCAACAACAATTGTCGGGACATAACGTTGACCCGAGAGCCGTTTCATTTCGTCGTGGGCTTCGGGATTCCGACCCACATCAATTTCGTCAAACGGAATGTTGTGCTGGCGCAGGTACTCTTTGGCGTCCATGCACCAGCTACAGAGGTGGCGCGTGTAAAGTTTGGCTTGTTTCATGGTTTTTTCTTGTGAATTTGGCTCTAACATCGCAAATTGGACGCCATATTCAACCAGCGAGTTTCACATGAAGACGATGAAAATACTCATTTCCGACCCAATCTCCGAGCGCGGCGTCGAGTTGCTGCGGAGCAATCCGGCATTTCAGGTCGATAAAAACATTGGCCTCAAGGAAGACCAGCTTTGCCAGATCATCGGCGAGTATGATGCGCTGGTCGTCCGCAGTCAGACCAAGGTGACCAAGCGGGTCATTGAGGCCGCCAAGAAACTGCGCGTCATCGGGCGCGCGGGCGTCGGCGTGGACAACGTGGACGTGGACGCCGCCACGCGGCGCGGCATCATCGTAATGAACACGCCGGGCGGCAACACGATCTCCACCGCCGAACACAGTTTCTCCATAATGATGGCGCTCGCCCGCAAGATTCCGCAGGCCCACGCCTCGGTGAAAGCGGGCAAGTGGGACCGCAAATCATTCGAGGGAGTCGAACTTCACAACAAGACGCTCGGCATCATCGGTATGGGACGCATCGGCGGCGAAGTGGCCCGGCGCGCCATCGCGTTCGGGATGCGCGTGCTGGCACATGACCCGTTCCTCAGCATGAGCCGCGCGAAGGCGCTGCAGGTCGAAGTTGTCGAACTCGACGAGATTTACAAGAACGCCGATTTCATCACGGTGCATGTCCCGATGACGGATCAGACGCGCGGGATGATCAACAAGGATACCATCGCCAAAATGAAGAAGGGCGTCCGCCTCATCAACTGCGCCCGCGGCGGCATCATCAACGAGAAGGATCTGTACGACGCCATCAAGGACGGCAAGGTCGCCGGCGCGGCACTCGACGTTTATGAGAAGGAACCGCCCACCGATTCTCCATTGCGGGAACTGGATGTCGTCATCATGACGCCGCACCTCGGCGCTTCGACTCACGAAGCACAGGAATCTGTTGGCGTTGAGATTGCAGAACAGATTGCGGAGGTCCTTGCTGGCGGCACAATCCGCAACGCCGTGAACATGCCGACGATCGATGCAAAGGTGATGGCGGTGCTCCAGCCGTACCTGACCTTCGGCGAGAAGATGGGGCGGTTACTGGCGCAGATCGCGCCGAAGCGCATCGAGCGCCTGACAATCGAGTTTTGCGGCAAAGCGGGCGAATTGGAGAGCGGACCAATCACGCGTGCCGTGCTGAAAGGTTTTCTCGAAAGCGCCGAAGGTGGCGATGTGAATTACGTCAACGCGCTCGTCATCGCGCAGTCGCTTGGCATCCGCGTCGGCGAGGTGAAGAGCAGCGAGCTGATTGATTATGCGGAACTGATCAATGTGCGTGCGTTTGTCGACGGACAGGGCGCGAGCCTCTCGGGCACGTTCTACGGCTCGGTCAACAACCCGCGCATCGTCCGCATCAACGACATGCCCGTCGAAGCCGTGCCGAGCGGCGTGCTGTTCATCATGAGCAACAAGGATCGTCCGGGCGTGGTCGGATGGATTGGCACCATCATGGGCAAGCACGGCGTCAACATCGCCAGCATGTCGCTCGGACGCGACAAAGCCGGCGGCCATGCGCTCACCGTTCTCAACCTCGACAGCGCGCCCGCCGACTCCGTCCTCGCCGAGATCCGGAAGGATAACGACATCCTCGACGTGAAAGTGGCGAAGCTGTGAGATGGGGTGCGGTGGCTTGACATCGCTTTCAACCGCGAGGCTCGACTCGCGGCGACGCGGAATCGATGCGGCGCGTCGAGCCGTGCCGCCGGCAAGGCTGCGTCAATCCCGCTCTGAGCGGGATCAAGCCGCAGCATTCCAAAAACAACATGAAACTTTCACCTGACAAAAAGCTCGCGGGCATCTTGTGCCCGGTGTTTTCGATTCGCACGGAAACCGATCTCGGCATCGGCGATACCGAAGGTGTGCGCCAGATGATCGACTGGTGTCACAAACACGGCTTCGGCGTCCTGCAAATCCTGCCAATCAACGAGACCAGCGACGACAATTCGCCATACAACGCAATCAGTTCGCTGGCGCTGGAGCCGACGACGATGGCGATCTCGCCCGATCACATACCCGATCTCTCGGCGGCGAAGTTCAAGTCCATCTCCCCGACTGATTTGTTGACCGAGTTGCGAGAAGGATCGGTCAATTATACACAAGTCAAGAAGCTCAAGCGCGCCCTGCTCTGGGAAGCGTTTCAGTCGTTCATCGCCAAACATTGGAGTAAAAAGAGCGAACGCGCTGGGGAGTTTCGCGCATTCCTTGAGGCCAGCGCCACCTGGTTGCCTGATTACACGCTGTTCCGCGCGCTCATGGACACGAACAACGGGTCGCCCAACTGGGAACGCTGGCCGCACGAACATCAAACGTCCGCCGCAGCGCGGGATTGGCTGGCGGCGTTGCTGTCGGAGCGGCGCACGGAATTCGAATCACGCGAACGATTCTTTGCCTACGTCCAGTGGATCGCATTTGGCCAGTGGACGAAGCTCAAAGCCTACGGTTCGCGCCGCAAGGTTGCGTTGATGGGGGATATTCCGTTCGGTGTTAGTCGCTGCAGCGCCGATGTCTGGGCCAACCGCGAGATCTTCGATCTCGACTGGAGCGGCGGTGCGCCCCCCGAGCCAACGTTCAAACCCGATTTGTTCACCGAGAAATGGGGACAGAACTGGGGCGTGCCACTCTACCGCTGGAACGAGCACCGCAAGACCGACTTCGCCTGGTGGCGGCAGCGCGTGGCGCACACCAGCAGTATCTTCCATCTGTTTCGCATCGACCACGTGCTGGGTTTTTATCGCATCTATGCTTTCCCGTGGCCGCCGCAACGCAACGGGGAATTCCTGAACCTCACCGAAGCGGAAGCGGCGAAGAAGACGGGCGGCCTGCTGCCGCATTTCTTTCCCGGCCCTGACACCACCGGGCAACAACAGAAGCGCAATCTCCGCCACGGCGACGAACTTCTCCGCACGGTCAAGGCCGCCGCGGGCGAGACCGCTGTTGTCGCCGAAGACCTCGGCATGGTGCCGCCGTACGTGCGGCCGCACCTGCTGAAACTGGGTATCCCCGGTTTCAAGATTCCGCATTGGGAACGCAACCCCGACTACACCTACGTGGACGGCGCGAAATATCCACGCCTGTCGATCTGCACGCCGGCGACGCACGACCACGATCCACTCGCCGCGATGTGGCGGCGCATGTGGCGCGACCACGAGGCCGCCAGAGCCAAACAAGACCACCACCGCGCCCACGTCACCTGGCTCGAGCTCCAGCGGTTCTGCAAATGGTGCGGTCTCAACGACCAGAATGTTCCGCGCGAGTTCACGCCCGAAGTGCACGAAGCCTATTGCCGCCGGGTGCTGGAGTCCAACGCTTGGATGGCCATTTTTCAGATCACCGACATCTTCGCCCAAGAAACCCGCTTCAACGTCCCCGGCTCAGTAGCTGCCAGCAACTGGTCAGCCCGCCTTGAGAAAACCGTCGCCGAACTCGACAAAGACGCGCACCTCTTCCACAAGACACAATCGTTCGAGCGCTTGGTGAAGGAATCTTCCCGCGCATTGTGACTTGTTCGCGGCGCGCTCGACGAGTGCGCCCTACCAGTTGCGTCACGACTCCATACGGTAGGGTGGCGTGGCCTCACGCCGCCGCATTCCAAGTCGAGTTCTGACAAGACGCCACAGCACGGTGGGGCCACCGCGCCCTACCGCTCAGATTGCAGAGTCGTGCCGATAGGGGAGGGAGCTTTACACCATCGCCGCCAGAACTTCTTCGGCGTGGCCGGCGGGTTTGACTCTGCGGAAGATTTTTTTGATGCGACCATCGGGGGCGACGATGAACGTGCTGCGTTCGATGCCCATGTATTTGCGGCCGTACATCGACTTCTCCTTCCACACGCCGTAGGCCTCAGCGATCTTGCGGTCTTCGTCGGCAACCAGCGAGTAAGGCAGTCCATGCTCGGCAATGAACTTTTCGTGCAATTCCGGTGGGTCAGGACTGACGCCGATGACGATAGCTTCGTTTTCCGTGATCTTGGCGTAGAGGTCCCGGAAATTGCAGGCCTCTGTGGTGCAGCCGGGAGTGAAGTCCTTTGGGTAAAAGTAGAGAATAACTGTGGACCCTTTGTTGCCGGTCAGTTCCATGAACGCGGGTGCTTTATCGCCTTCGTTGAGTGTTTTCATGTTTGAATCCTTTCGTCGTTGTAGCTGCGCTTCTGTGAAGCGCAGCGTCATGTTTCCCAGTCTCGGCGCTTCGCAGAAGCGCCGCTACAACGTCTTCACTCCAATCTTCGGGCATAAACCTGCCACTTCACATTTGATGCAATCAGGCTTGTGGGCGTTGCAACATTTCCGGCCATGCCAGATAAGCAGGTGCGAGAAATCGATCCAATCCTCGCCCGGCACGATCTTCATCAGAGCTTGCTCGATCTTCTCGGGAGTGCGCTGGCGCGTGAGGCCCATCCGGCGGGAAAGGCGGGCGACATGCGTGTCCACGACAATGCCTTCGGCCTTGCCGTAGGCGACGCCGAGCACGACGTTGGCGGTCTTGCGACCGATGCCGTCGAGCGTGATGAGTTCGTCGAGCGTGTCGGGTACTTGGCCGCCATGGTGTTCGGCGATGTTTTTACAGCAATTGCGGATCGAGCGGGCTTTGTTGCGGAAGAAACCGGTCGAGCGAATCATCTCTTCCAGTTCGCGCTGAGGCGCGGCGGCGAAATCGGCGGCGGTACGGTATTTCTTGAACAGCGCGGGCGTGACCAAGTTGACGCGGGCATCGGTGCACTGGGCACTGAGAATGGTGGAGATGAGGAGTTGAAGAGGGTTTTCATGCCGCAGCGCGCAACGCGCGTCGGGATAAGTCTGGCGCAATTTTTGGATGGTTTTTTTGACGCGGGCTGCTAGATTGCGCTTGGCAGTGTTCACCGACGGCAGTATAGCATAGTAAGGCGCGGTGAGTTTAATTTAGAAATCAACAGGAGGAAGAAATGCACGTAGTGACCGAGCCGTGTGTTGGATGTAAATACACCGATTGCGTTGAGGTGTGTCCCGTCAACTGTTTCTACGAAACCGAAGATCGCTTGTACATTCATCCTGACGAGTGCATCGATTGCACTGCGTGCGTGCCCGTGTGCCCGGTGGAAGCGATTTTCGCCGAAGGCGACGTCCCCGAGAAGTGGAAGAGCTACATCGACGAAAATAAAGAGAAGGCCGCCCAGTGCGCGAACATCACGGCGAAGAAAGAGCCGCTCGGCAAAGATCTTCCCAAGTGTAAGCCCGGCGCGAAGTAACGGGTGCCCACCGAAAATCGAGAGCGGTACGAGGTTAAGCCGTGCCGCTTCTGTTTGGTGTAGCGGCGCTTCTACGAAGCGCTGATTTTGTTGGGAAGATCAAAGACGCGCGCTTTTCACCCCGAAGGCATTCGGGGCAGGCAGAAGCGCGGCTACAACGGCAAACACCATTCGGGCAACGCGTCCTTACGACTGTTTCGCCGCTGCTGCATCCTTCTCTGCCAGCGCCGCTTTGCGGCTGAGCTTGACCTTGCCGCGATCGTCAATCCCGATGACCTTCACCCACACTTCGTCGCCCATCTTCAGGACGTCTTCGACCTGCTTGACGCGGTAATCGGCGATTTCGCTGATGTGCAGCAGTCCGTCCCTGTCGGGCAGGATCTCCACGAACGCGCCAAATTCCTTGATGCCGACAACCTTTCCCCGATAAATCTTGCCGACCTCGACCTCGGCAGTAATCGCCTCGATCTGTTCGATCGCGCGCTTGGCCGCTTCGCCATCGGTTGAGAAAATGTGTATCGAGCCGTCGTCGTCGATGTCGATTTGACAGCCAGTTGCCTCAACGATGGCCTTGATCACTTTGCCTTGCGGGCCGATGACCGCGCCGATCTTTTCAGGATTGATCCGAATTGTCGAGATGCGTGGCGCGTACTTCGACAACTCCGCTCGTGGCCCCTTGATTGCTTCCGCCATCCTGTCAAGAATGAACAACCGAGCCTCGCGTGCTTGTTCGAACGCCTGCCGCGCCAGATCGAAGCTCAATCCCTGCAACTTCAGATCCGTCTGGAACCCGGTGATCCCTTTGCGTGTCCCCGCCACTTTGAAGTCCATGTCACCGAACGCGTCTTCTGCGCCGATGATGTCCGTGATCGTCAGCGCCTGGCCCGTCTTGTCGTCGGTGATCAATCCGATGGAAATCCCGGCGACCGGCGCCTTCAACGGCACGCCGGCGTCCAGCATCGACAACGTCGCGCCACACACACTAGCCATCGAAGTCGAGCCGTTGGACTCCATAATCTCCGACGTGACGCGAATCGTGTACGGGAAATCCAGTTCCGCAGGGATCATTGGTTCGATCGACCGTTCCGCCAATGCGCCGTGGCCGATCTCGCGGCGTCCGGGTCCGCCGGTTCGTCCTGTTTCGCCAACGCTGAACGGCGGGAAGTTATAATGAAGGATGAACCGTTTCTCCGTCGGGCCGCCGGTCCATGCGTCCATGTCCTGCACATCCGACTTCGATCCCAGCGTGGTCAAGACAAACGCTTGCGTTTCGCCGCGCGCAAAAACCGCCGAGCCATGCGTGCGAGGCAACAGGCCCACTTCGCATTGGAGCGGCCGGATGTCTTTCGCGCCGCGACCGTCGGAGCGCTTGTTGTTTTTCAGAATCGACGAGCGAATTGCTTCGCTCTCGATGCGATACATCGACTCATTGATCTCGAAGTCGGTGACGTCGGGAAATCTCGCCTTGAGGGCCGTGGTCATTTTGTCTTTGAGTGTGCCGACGGTGGCTTCGCGTTCGAGTTTCTGGTGAATCAGAATCGCGCTGAGAATTTCTTGGCCGATCGTTGTCTTCGCGGCGGCGAGCACCTCGGGGCGGACGGTCTTCAACACGGCGTTGCGTTTCTGGACGCCGACCTCTTGGGCCAGTTCCCGCATCGCAGCGACGATTTTCTGAACGTGACCGTGCGCGAACTCGATGGCGTTCATGATGTCGGCCTCGGCGATTTCCCGGCCGGTGCCTTCGATCATGACGAGTTCCTTGTCGCTGCCGACATAGATCAGATCGAGATCGCTCTCCTTGCGCTGGGTGTGGGTCGGGTTGACGACGAACTGGCCGTTGACGCGGCCGACGCGCACGGCGCCGATCGGGCCGTGCCACGGGATGTCGGAGATGGTCAGCGCGGCGGACGCGCCGTTGATGGCGAGGATGTCAGGATCATTTTCGGTGTCGGCGCTCAGCAGAATCGCCATGATCTGCGTGTCGTTGTAAAAGCCTTCTGGGAAGAGCGGCCGGCACGGGCGGTCGATCATGCGGGAGGTGAGGATTTCCTTTTCGGTCGGACGTCCTTCCCGTTTGAAGTAGCCGCCGGGAAATTTGCCGGCAGCGGCTGCCTTCTCGCGATAATCGACCGTCAGCGGAAAGAAATCGAGTTCTTCCTTGAACGTGGTCTCGGCCACGACGGTGACGATGACAACCGTCTCGCCGTATTGGACGGTGACCGCGCCGTCGGCTTGTTTGGCCAGTTTGCCTGTTTCGATGACAAGATTTTTATCTCCGATGGGAGTACTAATTGTTTGGTGCATGAGCCTTCCTTGCGGATAAACTGGAGATTGGCTCGATGGAAGGATGGCGGCCCGCAACGCTTGGCGTTGTCAGCCGATTATCAATCCATCAATCAACCAATCTTCGGTCTTTCCTACTTTCTGAGATTGAGTTTCTTGATCAGTTCCTGGTATCGCTTCGTATCGGTGCGGCTCAAATAATCGAGCAGCCGCCGCCGTTGGCCCACCATTTTCAGCAATCCATGCCGCGAACTATGGTCCTTCACGTGCGCCTGCAAGTGCTGCGTCAGCTCGTTGATGCGGGCCGTCAACAGCGCAATCTGCACGTGGGCAGAACCGGTGTCCTTCGCGTGGAGCCGAAATTCTTTCGCGATTTCCGACTTTTTCTCCGTCGCAATCATCGTTGCGTCTGATACCTTTCTTCTAATTCCTCGACCAGTCTAACCATCCCTCGGAGAACTGTAAAGGAGTTTTTCCCCGGCGCTTCGAACGTGAGTTTGACAAAGCAGTCGCGTGTGATTAGCATTTGGTTGGCCAAGTTGACCAAGGGTCGGGGACGTAGCTCAGTTGGGAGAGCGCCGCAATGGCATTGCGGAGGTCGTGGGTTCAACTCCCATCGTCTCCACCAAGAATTTTCAGTCATCAACATGAAACGCAAACCAGTCCGGGACTGCAACTGCGCGCGCCGCCGCACGCGGCGACGGCGCTGAGTTGTCACGGGCTGGCTCTTGTCTCTCATCTGCTGGCTTTGCTGACCTGTGTGGAGCTATCTCCATGACCAAAAACATTCGCAACATCGGCATCATTGCGCACGTGGACCACGGCAAGACAACGCTCGTGGATAAACTGTTGCGCGAAGGCGGCGTGTATCGCGCCGGCCAGGTGATGGAAGAGCGCGCGATGGATTCGATGGATCTGGAGAAAGAAAAGGGTATCACCATCAAGGCCAAGAACGCCTCTATTCACTGGGGCGGTTACACCATCAACATCGTGGACACGCCCGGCCACGCCGATTTTGGCGGCGAAGTCGAGCGTATCCTGAAGATGGTGGACGGCGTTCTTCTGCTCGTGGACGCCTTTGACGGCCCGCAAGCGCAAACCCGTTTCGTGCTGCGCAAGGCGCTTCAGAACGGTCTGAAAGTGATCGTGGTCATTAACAAGATCGACCGCGAGCACGCGAATCCTCGCAAAGCTCACGATCAAGTGTTGGAACTGCTGCTGGAGCTCAACGCCGCCGAGGAGCAGTTCAACGCGCCGTTCATCTACGCCAGTGCTCGCGACGGGTACGCGCTGCGTAATCTCGGCGACAAACCCAACGGCATGACGTCGCTGTTCGAAACCATTCTGCAACACATCCCAGCACCTCGGGCTGATCCCAACGCGCCATTTCAGATGCTCGTCAGCAACTTGGACTGGAGCGATTACGTGGGCCGGATCGCCATCGGCAAGATCACGGGCGGCAGCGTCAAGATCGGCGACCCGATCGTCTGTATTCACAAGGACGGTCGTCGCGAACGCGCCTCGGTGACGAAAGTGTTTGAGTTCAGCGGCCTCAAATCTGGTGAGATCGTCACCGGCGAAGCGGGCAACATCATCGGCATCTCCGGCCTCGATGAGGTCGCCATCGGCGAGACGCTTTGCGATAGCGAAGAACGGGAACCGGTCCCGTTTGTCGAACTCGATCCGCCGACGATTCAAATGCAGTTCGCAGTGAACGATGGCCCGCTGGCCGGGCGCGATGGCAAGTTCGTCACCGCCCGCCACGTTCGCGAGCGGCTCTACAAGGAGATCCGCACCAACATTTCGCTCCATGTCGAAGACACTGACGCACCGAACATTTTTCTCGTGAGCGCCCGCGGCGAGATGCAGATTGCGATTCTGGTCGAGCAGATGCGCCGCGAAGGCCATGAAGTGCTTGTGTCCCGTCCCGAAGTGATTCTGAAACGTAGTAGCGCGGGCGTCTCGCCCGTGACTTCTTCAATGACTGGCGGGCGAGACGCCCGCCCTACTGGCAAAGGCGACACTCTCCTGGAGCCGATTGAGATGCTGTGGATCGAAGCGCCCAACGAGTGCCTCGGCGATGTGCTCCAAAACCTGGCCGCCCGCAAAGCCGAGATCGCCAATATGAACCATCACGGACACGGCGTCACCGTCGAGGCGGTCATTCCCACGCGCGGTCTCATCGGCTTTGAGACTGACTTGGTCAACCTGACCAGCGGACGCGCCGCGATGTCGCATCTGTTCAATGGCTACGAGCCGTGGCGTGGCGAGATCATGACACGGCGCACCGGTACGCTCGTTTCGATGGAAAACGGTATTGCTACCTCTTGGGCGCTCAACAACATCCAGGAACGCGGCAAACTGTTCATCGGTCCCGGCGAAGACGTGTATGAAGGGATGATCATTGGCGAGAACCCTCGGGCCGAAGACATGCCGGTCAACCCCGCCAAAACGAAGCACCTCACCAACATACGCAGCCAGGGCGAAGGCAAAGGCATCCAGCTTGAGCCGCCGTTGAAGATGTCGCTGGAACGGTCGTTGGAGTACATCGCGCTCGACGAATACGTCGAAGCCACGCCGAAAAACTTGCGCCTTCGCAAAAAGATCCTCAACGCCACCCAGCGCAAACGCGCCGCAATGTCCGGCAGCGCCGCTGCCGAAGCGCTCGCATAACTTTCTACTTCTGCTGATGGAAGGCGGCGCGCCGTCGGCGCCTGATTGTTGGTGTGAAAACCTGCGCCAAACGAAGTGGCCTGGGCCGCGCGCCGCTTTCCCTGCAAGGAATTGAATTGCCGCGAAAGACAAATAAGTTGCAAAAAACCTCTTGCGGTCTGGGCAGAAGTATGTATGATTAAAAGGTAGTGCACGTGTAACTTGCAGCAGAAGGTGGCGAACGACGCCTTGAATGAGTCACAGCGTCGGGCACATTCGGGGGTGAGCGTGAGAATCGCTGCGACATACGATGGAGGCATAGGCGACAAAATGCGATATAATCACAGAAATAACAAAGGGTTCACACTGATCGAGCTCTTGGTGGTGATTGCCATCATTATGATCCTGGCCGGACTGCTGTTGCCCGCGCTGGCCAAGGGGCGGGCAAAAGCCCGGCAGGTCTCCTGCCTCAATGTCATGAAGCAATGGGGCAACGTCTTCCTGATGTATGCCGATGACTTCAACGGATCGCTCCCGGTGCATGGGTGGTATCAAAGTGTTTCTGGGACAGGTGGGGCAAATCTTGCGGGAGCTTATAGAAGGTATTGGGCGATTAGGGGGGGCCAACAAGTCCTTACTACGGCCGAACAGGCACGGATCTGGAGGATGAAGATGTGCCCGGCTCAGCCGGCTCAGATTATTGCCAGGGCCAACAATGGCACGCCTCCCGGCTACAGTATGGTGAGGGTTGACCCACCAACGCCAAATTTTAGGGGCTGGTGCCAAAAGAACTGTGAACACCCGTCCAGTATGGTGTTGCTGATTGATTCGAATGGCTCGCAGGGGTGCGCGGCCGTAGGGGCTATCTGCGGAAGCGGTGGTTACGTAACCGACGTGTTGCCCGCTATCGACCGGCATTTCGGCGGGGTGAATGTGCTTTGGGCGGATAACCATGCGACATGGGAGGTGTGGGACGCCATCAAGAATGGATTCGAGCACAAAAACTGGGGCAGTCTCTGCAACCCCGTCAACCCACCCGACACCGACTACTGCGGCCCATTTGAAGCCCTGGGTTGTCACTAATGGCGCGCTGAATCTTGCAGCCGTGTCCGATACTCTAATGAGCAGGAATGGGCCGGTCTTGACAACCTCTCTTGACCCGGTTGCAGCAAGCGCGACCAGCCCGCCCAAGGATCACCAATTCTGAGCGAGAGTTCTTGCGCAAACGAGACAAAGCAGGGCGTGGGTCGGACGGCAACAGCGTGTCGATGCCGCAGTAACACTGCGCCGAGTCGAACGGAGGTCTTACCGGGGGTTCACACACACACGGGCTGTTGGGATGACAACGGGTGTGTCAACGCTGGGGAAGGCTCGTTTTTCTGGGCTGGCAAGCAGCGGATCCCGTCAGTTCTGCAATGTTGAGATGCCATGTGGAGCTCACAGCAAGCCGGCGCGGAGTGCCGATCCATCCGAAAGCTCGAGTAATGCAGCCGAGTGAAGAGAGCAGTTCCAACACCGGTGGAGTTTCACCCGAGGTCAATATTTAGAGAACCTTAGTCCATTCTCGACGGACGCCTGACCTCGGGTTCAGGCTCTCACGCACTTGCTGAGGACATGCTGATCGTTGGCAGGGACAACCGCAGGAAGGACCGCGTCGCGAAAGCTATGGGGAACGCGATCGTGCCTGAACTCTGGCGCGGCTGAACGGCGAGACGTTGCGCATCAGGGTCGCCGCCAAGCCAATACAGCACGTGCTGTTTGGACAAACATTTGCCCCGCAGGCAGGGTCCCGGCGCTCATTGCGGCCAGAACTGAGGCCAAGCCGGGTTCCCTCCGCGACACTGTTCGCGCAGACTATTCCACGCCGAAACGGAACGAGGTTTTCTGGGAGTAACCCTGCCCCGGCCGCAGGATCACCGAGGGGAACTTGGGTTGATTGACCGAGTCCGGGAAATGTTGCGTCTCGAGGCAGAACCCGGCGTGCCTCGGATACGCATGACCGCCTTTGCCTTTGATGCTGTCATCGAGAAAGTTGCCGGTGTAAAGCTGCATTCCCGGCTCCGTCGTGTGGACTTCGAGAATCCTTCCTGATTCCGGATCGTGGATGTGCGCCGCCAGAGCCGGTTTTCGCCCGTCGTTCTGCAGGACGTAGCAGTGATCGTAACCACCGGGGTCGCCGCCGAGTTCGGCGAACCGCGAGCCGATGCCCATGGGCCGGGTGAAATCCATCGGCGTGCCTTTGACTGGGCGAATCTCGCCCGTGGGAATCAGCGTGTCATCCACAGGAAGGTAACGGTCGCCCGTGATGGTGAGTTCGTGCGCCAACACGTCGCCGGTGCCGGCGAGATTGAAGTAGGCGTGGTTGGTGAGGTTGACCGGTGTGGCCTTGTCGGTCTTGGCCGTGTATTTGATCCGCAGTTCGTTCTGATCGGTCAGCGTGTACACGACTGTGACCAACAGATTGCCGGGGTAACCTTCTTCGCCGTCACGGCTGAGGTAGGTGAACTTTACCGACGGTTCGCGTCCTTCGCTCGCTTCGGCCTGCCAATAAACCTTGTCGAAACCTTTGAGTCCGCCGTGCAGGTGATTCGGGCCGTTGTTGGTGGCCAGCTTGTAGGAGACGCCGTCCATCGTGAACCGGCCTTTGGCAATCCGGTTGGCGTACCGCCCGACGATGCAGCCGAAATACGGCCCGTTGCGGGTGACGTAATCTTCCAGCGTATCGAACCCGAGAACGATGTCGGCCGGTCTGCCCTTGCGGTCGGGCGCTTCCAAGGATACGAGCGTCGCCCCATAGTTCATGACCGCCGCTTTCAACCTGCCGGCGTTCCTCAGGGTAAACAGGGTGACCGGCGATCCGTCAGCTAGTTTTCCGAATGGTTTTTTCTGGAGGCTCATCGGCGTTGAATCCTTCCTGGCTACGCCGCTGTGTGACCGCCCAAACCCTCACCCTGACCCTCTCCCCGAACGGGAGAGGGGAACTCTCCTCTCCCCGCTTGGGGGGAGAGGATTAACGTGAGGGGGCCTTTGCCTGCGTAGTGGTTCATGAAAGTTCAGGTTAGAGTCCGGGCAGCACCGCGACTCCATCCACGACCTTGCAGACGTGCACTGCGAACTTGTCGGCAAACTCAGGCCGGCTGCGCGGGTAGCCGGTCTCCACGGCTGTCTTCAACACCTCGACGCTTTTGGCCCGAACGAGCGCGCCGGACGCGCCTTTGTCGCCTCCGCCGAGCATGCGTTCGCCGAGGACGCCGGGGACGCTGCGGGCGATGTCGCACATCGTTTCCAGTTCGGGACCGGAAATCTTGTAGTCGTCGCGCAGGCCGATGCCGTCCTCACGAAAGATCCTGCCGACGGTTTCGATGTCGCCGACTTTCCACGCTTTCATCATTTGATAGAACCGTTGCTGCGCGTGGAAGATGTATTTCAATCGCTCGCACAGATGCGGCTGCGACCCGACATACTTCGCCATCACCCGGTCGTACAACGCCTCATCGCGGATGTCGGCCAAGCAGGAGAACCCGAATTCCTTGCCGGCCAGCGCGACGAGTTCCTCGCACTCGGCGCGGCGGATCTTGTAGGTGGATTTCTCCAAACCGGGACGCACGGTGCCGGTGTCGAGGCTCACAATGCGGAAATCAATCGCGCCTTTGCCGAGCGGCACGTAGCTGATGGACCGATTCTTCGGGTTGTAATGCGTTCCCGTACCGGCCCGCGCGAAGTAGATCATGATCTGATCGAGCTTGCCGCAAGGCGAACCGACGTAATCATTTTCCACCGCCTGTGCCATATCGACAATCTTCATACCGTCCTTCACCTTGATCCCGTTTACCTCGAAGAAGGTGAGCATGAGGTTGATGCAAAGTGAGGCCGAGCGCGACATGCCGCCCCCGGGGATATTGCCGTAGAGCACAGCGTCGAATCCATTGGTCAGCTTGAATCCTTCGCGGTGGAGGATGAAATCCACGCCGTACGGGAAGCGCGCCCAGGTGTCGGCGACAGCCGGCGATTTAGGCGCGGGCACATTGCCGAGTTTGAACTCAACGATGCCGTCGCTGGGGAAATTGGCGCTGAACATCCGGACCCGGTCGGTGCCGTTCGGTTTGTACGCGAGCCAGATGAACCGGTCGGTGCCGACGCCGAACAACTCGGTGCCGTTGTAATCGCCGTGCTCGACGCCGAGGCAGAACCGGGACGACGTGCGGCGAACCTTGCCACCCGCAACCTGCAATTTGGTTTGTTTCGCCAACTGAGAGAGGATTCTCTTGGCTTGCTGATCCGGATTAGGTTGGTTCATGGCTTACCTTCGATGCGCAGACTAGCACAATCGCGCCGCTCAGGTCTAGCGTCTTGAGGCGGCTCAATCGGGAGGCCGCGCTCCCCGCATCTCGTCGGGTGGATCTGGCATTGCCCCCCAAGTAGCGCGGGCGTCTCGCCCGTGTCGTCCGGCATCCCCAGACAGCAACGGGCGGGACGCCCGCGCTACTGTGTCAGGACTTGTCGTGGTGGTATCAGCTGCTCCCCGGCCTCTCTTCCGGCTTTTTCCATCCAGCTTGACTCGGCAAATCGTTCGCGCTAGAAGGTTCGATCAGGATTGGATCCGAAGTCAGGCGGCCAGACAATCCGATCACTTCGGATGGGCGAGATGATGGCGACCGCAAAGAGAAGGAAAACGGTCTTTCCATGAAACCTATCTTTGTGCAGAAGAAACTGCCGGCCCATCTATTTCAAGGCTACCGGGAGTGAGTGCTTGAGAAGAAACCCCATCGAGACAAACTCGAAATCGTCGTGAGCGATCCATCGCATATTGCTGTCAGGTACCTGACGCGAATCTTGAAGAGACAGGTCAGGGGTGTCTTTGCGGTCAAAATCCAACCACGAGTACGGCATCGACTGAACGACAGAGATTCCTCGGCAACCTCGGGATGACAAAGAGAGGCGTGGGCGGAGTGCGGGGAGGCGGTGGGACGTCAGCGAGAGAATGTGCTAGACAAAGGGAAAGCGGTTTTGTACTAGCAGTCTCCAGCGTCCGACGAAACGAAACCCGTTAAGCTTGTCCGAGAAAGGGGAAACCTTATGCCGAGAATTGAGTTGCACGCCGTGGATTACATCATCCTCTGCGTTTATTTCCTGTTCGTGCTGGGTATCGGTTGGACGCTCAGGCGCTACATGAAAACCGGCGAGGATTTTTTCATGTCGGGCCGGTCGATCCCAGCGTGGATCGCGGGCCTCGCGTTCATCTCCGCCAACCTCGGTGCTCAGGAGGTTATTGGAATGTCGGCGTCCGGTGCCAAGTACGGGATCATGACCAGCCATTTCTATTGGGTCGGCGCGATCCCGGCAATGGCGTTCGTGGGCATCTTCATGATGCCGTTCTACTACGGCTCGAAGGCGCGGTCGGTGCCGGAGTACCTGAAGCTGCGCTACGATGAGAAGACGCGCGGGTTCAACGCGATTTCCTTTGCGGTGATGACCGTGTTCTCCTCCGGGATCTCGATGTACGCGCTGGCGAAGTTGTTCGAGATTCTTCTGGGCTGGAACTTCCACTTCAGCGTGTTCATTTCCGGAGTCATCGTGCTGGCGTACATTTTCCTCGGCGGCCTGACCTCGGCGATTTACAACGAGGTGCTCCAGTTTTTCCTGATCGTGCTCGGGTTTCTGCCGCTCGTGCTCTTGGGACTCAGGGATGTTGGCGGGTGGCACGAACTGATCCGGAAATTGAATGAAGTGGCCGTTGGCAAGGGGTTCGCGCCCGGCACGATGACCCAGTCTTGGGCGCACACCGGTTCGGCGGCGGCGAATCCGATGGGCGTGGAATGGTTCGGAGTGGTATTTGGGTTGGGCTTTGTGCTGTCGTTCGGCTACTGGTGCACCGACTTTCTGGTGGTCCAGCGGGCGATGGCGGCCAACTCGATGTCGGCCGCGCGGCGCACACCGCTGATTGCAGCCATTCCCAAGATGTTGTTTCCCGCTTTGGTGATTCTGCCGGGCTTGATCGCCATCTCGATGCATTACCAGACCAAGGGCATGTTCCTGCCGGTGGAGAATGGCCAACCGAACTACAACATGGCCATGCCG
>JBEKFI010000055.1:0-20190 GCA_050013395.1 Verrucomicrobiia bacterium
TCCATCACGTACGGCGTCAGTTCTCCCGCCAATACTTTGGGAATCTGGGCTTGCAGGACGACCTTGCCGTTGTCAAGCGTCCGTCCGGTGACGTAACCGCTGCGATAAACCAGCGCAATCGTCTTGGCTTTGTCAGCGGGAATGGAGAGCGTGACGTTCACGCGGCGGCCACGAAGCCGGTTCGCAATTTCGTGCAACAAGGCATCGAGGTTCTCGCCATTCTTGGCCGAGATCGGGACGGCGTGGTCGAGTTCGCGCTGGAATTTGTCCAGAGTGGCGTGGGCGTCTCGCCCGTGCAGGGTGGAATCAGCATCTTGATCTTTTTCATCCGGTGCCGTGTCATGAACGGGCGTGACGCCCGTTCTACTATCCAACCGATCGATCTTGTTCAACGCCACGACCGTCGGTTTCCCCCACGCGTCGATTTCGTGCAGGACCACTTCGACCGCCTTGATCTGCTCGCGCGCGTGCGGGGTGCTCACGTCCACGACGTGCAGCAACAGATCGGCCTCAGCCACTTCTTCCAACGTTGCCTTGAACGACTCGACGAGTTGATGCGGCAACTTGCGGAGAAAACCAACCGTGTCGGACAGCAAAATGTTCTGGTTGTTCGGCAGCCGCAGCTTGCGCGTCGTCGGATCGAGCGTGGCAAAGAGTTTGTCCTCCACCAAGACGTTCGCGCCCGTCAACGCGTTCATCAGCGTGCTCTTGCCGGAGTTGGTGTAACCGATGATCGACACCAGCGGCCAGTGCAATCGCTGCCGCCCGTCGCGCTCGATGCGGCGATTCTTGCGCACCTCGTCGAGATCGCGACGCAAGCGGCTGATCCTTTCCATGACACGGCGGCGGTCAACCTCAAGTTGTTGTTCTCCAGGCCCGCGCGAGCCGATGCCGCCACGCTGACGCGAGAGGTGCGTCCATAAACCAGCCAGACGCGGCAGCATGTACTGGAGTTGTGCAAGTTCAACCTGGATTTTCCCTTCACGAGTGCGGGCGCGCTGGGCGAAAATATCGAGGATCAATTCGGTGCGGTCGAGTACCTTGACGTCCTTGCCCAAGATTTCTGAAAGATTGCGCGCTTGAGCAGGTGAAAGATCGTCGTCAAAGATGACGGTGTTGGCTTGCGTTTCGCGGCACCGATTAGCCAATTGTTCCGCCTTGCCACGGCCAATGAACGTGGGCGCGGAAGGCGCGTCGCGTTTTTGCGTGGTGAGATCAACAACTTCAGCGCCGGCGGATTCCGCCAGTTCCCGCAACTCCTCAAGCGAATCTCGGACGGCCCACTTGTCGTGGCCCGTCCTCTCCAATCCAACCAGCAGGGCGCGCTCCAGAAGCGCTTCCTGCGTGTCATACATCTTCAATGTTTCGCGTGCTCTCCTTCTAGCAGTTCCCAAACGCGCTGCGCTGTTTGCTGAGGTGCTTCGTCGCGTTCAATCTCGATCCAATTTAAGTCAGGTTCACGCCGAAACCAAGTCAATTGTCGCCGCGCCAACTGCCGCGTCCGCGTCTTGATCAACCGCACAGCCTCCGTCAGCGTCAGCTCGCCGCGCACATGCGCGACCAACTCTCGATACCCCGCCGCCTGCATCGCGATCGCGTTCTTCTCCAAGCCGCGCACCAGCAGCTGCTTCACTTCGGCCACCCACCCCGCTGCGATCTGCTCATCAATCCGCCGCTCAATGCGCTCGTACAAGTCCTGCCGCTCGCGATTCAGGCAAAAGAACGCCTCCATTCGCTCCACGCTCTTCGCTCGACGCTCTTCGCTCCTCCCCCACTGCGTCTGCAACTCCGAAATCGGCTTGCCGGTCAAATAAAACACCTCCAACGCCCGTACGAGCCGCCGCGGATTGCGCCGATCAATCTTCTGCGCCGTCTGCGGATCGACCCGCTGCAGTTCGGCAAACAATGTCTCGGCGGACATCATCTCCAATTTCGCCCGCAGCTCCGCGTTCCGCGGCGGACCTTCAAACAATCCGCGCCGCAACGCGCGCAGATACAGGCCCGTCCCACCGACGATGAGCGGGGTTTTCCCGCGCGCTTGGACGTCTGCGATGGTTTTCGCCGCGAGATCAACGAACTGCTTCACATCGAACGGCTCGTTGACGTCGCACACGTCGATCAGGTGATGCCGTATCGCTCTTCGCTCTTCGCTCTTCGCCTTTGCCGTGCCGATGTCGAGGCCACGATACACCTGCATCGAATCCGCCGAAACCAGTTCGGCATCGGAGAGCCGCGCCAACTCCAGCGCCACCGCGCTTTTGCCGACGGCGGTCGGGCCAGCCAAGAAAACGGGTTGCATGGCGCTCACGATATGCGGGCGTGCGGTGGACGGCAAGTCTGCTCCCAATCGGGGAGCGCCTGCCAAATGACCTAACAATAGTCCCGTTGGGCGCGGGGTTCCGACTCGCGACGCCCCTTCATAAACAGCCGCAATGACCCGGCATTCACCCGGGTCTGGCACTCCACTCACCGGGTCAAGCGCGATACATCGGATACCGATGTATCGGCCCCGCCTCGGGCCGATATATCGCCAAGCGATATATGAGAAGAGGGTCACTTGCCGCATCAGATTGATACCTTCCTGTGGAAGATATCGGCCAGTTCGAGACAGACCAAGTCAAACGCAAAATGAGAAGGCGTAATGCTCGCTCGCTCTGCCGCTCACGAAATGCGCCCGTCCCACGGACGGCAAGCCTACACCCATCAGATAGCGACTGCCAAACGACTCAGCAACAGTCCCGTTGGGGGCGTAGTTCCAACTGGCAACGCGGTTTCATAGATAGCCTCAACTATTCATCATTTGTACGGGTCTGACCCTCTACTCGTCTCGGAGACCACCCGTGGAACAGGGTAAACCTCGTCTATGACCTCTACGGCCTGACCGAGGAGGAGATTCGGATCGTGGGAGGTGGCGCGAAGTGGAGGCACGCGAGCACCTGTCTCTGAGAGAGTCCCGCGCACGAAGCGCTTGAACCAGGAGCGATACAACTCTGTCGCGGCGACGGTTGAACTGAAAAGTGTTGCAGCGCCGCCGCGAGACGCTAAGATAAGTTTTAGTCGCCGAACGGTAAGGCCCAGCAGTTCCTATGCAATCCGAGAAAACGAGCAAGCCGAAGATTCTGGTCGCCGATGATGAAGCGTCCATTCGGGAGCTTCTCGAGCAAGTTCTCGCGGCGGAGGGGTACACTGTCATCGTCGCGACCGACGGCAAGCATGCGCTTCAACAGACGCTGACCCACAAGCCTGATTTGATATTGTTGGATGTGCGGATGCCCAGGCTCGACGGCGTCACTTTGTGCAAGGCGCTGCGGGTTTACAAGGAGACGAAGAACACGCCCATCATCATGCTCACGGCGTTCAACACCCGTGACTATCTCGAGCAAAGCATCGCCGCCGGCGCGGACGATTTTCTGGCAAAACCGTTTGACTTGGCTGAGCTGAGGATCCGTGTACGCTCGATGCTGAAGCTGAAGTCCGTCAATGACGAGGTCGAGCGCCTACTGCAATACATCGTCTCCATCCGCGAAGCCCGCAGCCAAGTCGCTGACAGCCCCGACAAGATTAGCTGACCCAGAGGAAGTGACTCAGGCGTCCGCTATTCGTAGCGCAGCGCCTCGATCGGATCGAGGCGCGATGCTTTGCGGGCGGGATAGAACCCGAAGAAGATGCCGACGGCGGCGCTAAAAAGAACGGCAATGATGATGGATGATGCCGAAACCAGCGTCGGCCAGCCGGCCACAGCGGAGAGAACCTTGGCGGTGGTCAGGCCGAGAGTGATGCCGATGATGCCGCCCAGCAAACTGAGAGTGATCGCCTCGATGAGAAATTGCAGAAGAATATCGCGGCCGTGGGCGCCCACGGCCATGCGAATACCGATCTCGCGGGTGCGTTCGGTGACGCTGACCAGCATGATGTTCATGATGCCGATGCCGCCAACGATGAGCGAGACGCTGGCAATCGCGCCAAGCAGCACGGTCATCGTGCGCGTCGTCGCGGTGGCGGCGTCGGCGATTTCTTGCTGGCCGCGAATGGTGAAATCGTCGTCACGGCCCGGGCCTATGCGGTGGCGTTGGCGAAGCAAGTCAGCAATGTCCCGCTGCACCTTGTCGGAGACGGTGGGCGATACGGCTTGCACCATGATCGAGTTGATGTTGGTGCGTCGCTCGAGGCGTTTCATCATGCTGGTGTAGGGAACGATGATGACATCGTCCTGGTCGCTGCCCATGACGGAAAGACCCTTCGGAGCCAGCACGCCGAGGATCTTGAAGGGGATGTCGCGGATGCGCAGACTTATGCCGACCACGTCCTCGTTGGGAAAGAGTTGGTTGGCGATGGTTTTCCCAATAATGCAGACCTTGGCGGCGCCGCGTACATCCTGTTCGGTGAACATTGCGCCATCGTCGAGCGGCCAGTCACGGATGTTTAGATAGTCGGGGCCTTCCCCGAGAACCTGTGTCCTCCAGTTCTGCCCGTTGGCGAGCACCCGCTGGCCGCCGCGCACCTCGGGGCTGACGCCAACGACGCCGGGGATTTCGCGCTGGATGGCGTCGGCATCCTCGATCGTCAGCGTTCCCGCGCCGCCCCATCCGCTACGGACACCGCCGCTGGAAAAATTGCCGGAGAAGACGAGGACGACGTTTTGTCCGAGGCTGGCGATCTGTGCCTCGACTTGTGACTTCGCGCCGTTGCCGATACCGACCATGGCGATGACGGCGCCGACGCCGATGATGATGCCCAGCGCGGTCAGCGTCGAGCGCATTTTGTTGCGGCGCAGCGCCCGCAGGGCGATTTTGAAAGTGGCGATGAATCTCATGACGTAAGTTGCACGGCTTGGTGTTCCTGGTCGAGGCGGCGCAGTTCGTCCTGGGCATTGAGCCGCTTGGCGACGGGCGTGTCGGCGACGATCCTGCCGTCGCGCATGACGACGTTGCGTTTGGTGTATTTGGCGATGTCGAGTTCGTGCGTCACCATGATGATGGTGATGCCTTGTTCGTTGAGTTGCTGGAAAACGCCCATGATCTCGATGCTGGTGCGGCTGTCGAGATTGCCCGTCGGCTCGTCGGCCAGCAACATCGCGGGATGGTTGACCAGCGCGCGGGCAACGGCGACGCGTTGCTGTTGACCGCCGGAAAGCTGATTTGGGAGATGATCGGCGCGGTCCGCGAGGCCGACGATTTCCAGGGCGTGAGTCGCCTTTTCCAGCGCAGAGTGCGACGCCGGATGATCGCGCGAGTACAGCATGGGGAGTTCGACGTTGTCCAGTGCCGAAGTGCGCGACAACAGGTTGAAGCCCTGGAACACAAACCCGATTTTTTGGTTACGGATATCGGCGAGTTGCTCGCGGCTCAGGTCGGAGACGTCCGCGCCGTCGAGAAAATAGCGACCGCTGGTCGGGCGGTCGAGGCAACCGATGATGTTCATCAGCGTGGATTTGCCGGAACCGCTGGCCCCCATGATGGCGACGAACTCGCCCTTGGCGATCTCCAGCGATACGCCACACACCGCGTGAACGTCCACCTCGCCAGTGTGGTAGGTCTTCTGAACGTCTTCGAGTTTGATGACTGCCGGCACGCGTGCCTCACTTCGTTAGAATCTTCTCATGCCGCCGAACGGGTTGGCGGGTTGCGCGGGAGCGCTGCTGGTTTGCTTGCTCACGGCGGAGGTGATGACTTTATCGTTTTCGCTTAAGCCTTCCGTCATGACCTCGGTGTAAATCCCGTCGGTAATGCCCGTTTTGATTTGAACCGGTTGCGGCTTGTTGTCTTTGAGAATATAAACGGTGCGCGTCGAACGACGCTCGCCCCGGGGACCCGTGCCAGACGGGCCGCCGCCGGCCGCTCGTGGCGCCGCATTGGTTGCTGACTCGGGCGGGCGGAAACGCAACGCGGCGTTGGGGATTTTCAAGGCATCGGCACGTTCGGCAACAATAATCGAGACGTTGGCGGTCATGCCGGGCTTGAGTTTCAAATCGGCGTTATTGACACCAATAACGGTATCGTAGGTGACAACGTTCTGAACCGTGATCGGCGCGTTGCGTATCTGTACGATCTGGCCGTGGAACGTGCGATTCGGAAACGCGTCGACGGTAAAGTCCACGTTCTGACCCTCTTCGACGGTGCCGATATCGGCCTCGGCAACATTGGCGTCGATCTGCATTTTGGTCAGGTCGTTCGCAATCTGGAACAGTGTTGGAGCGCTCAGGCTCGCCGCGACGGTCTGGCCGACGTCGACGTTGCGGGAAATGACGATGCCATCGACCGGCGAGACGATTGTACAGCGGTCGAGATTGACCTGGGAGTTCGCGAGTGCCGCCTGTTTGTTCTGCACGGTCGCTTCCGCCTGGTGCAGGTTGGCAATGGCGGTGTCGTAGTCGGATTGCGGGATCAGCTTGCTGTCAAATAACTCCTTGGCGCGCCGCTCGTTGACCTGTGCAAGTTCCAGGGTTGCCCTGGCGTTGGCGAGGTCGCTCTGGACCTGTTGGAAATTGGCTTGGTATGTGGCGGGATCAATCAGCGCGACGATCTGCCCGTTGGTGACGTGAGAATTCCAATCCGCGTACAGATGGGAAATAATCCCCGAAATCTGGCTGCCGACCGTCACGTTGGTCACGGGGTTGAGCTGGCCGGCGGCCGTCACCGCCTGGACCAGCTTGCCACGGTTCACTGCCGCCGTCTGGTAGCCTGGATCTTGGCTGTGGTGGTTCTTTACATACCACGCGCCAGCACCCAGCACCGCGACGACGGCGATTGAGAGGACAATCCATTTCGTTTTGCGCGACTTTCTGTTATTAGCCATCTAAAGGTCATCTCCTGAGAATTAGACACAGCGTATCATACAACCGCTGTATTCCACTCGCCAGAGTAATTCGTGCCTTGATTATAAACCCGCTGCAAGCATAAAAGTTGCGCATCTTTTTTGGCCAGGGACATCATGACGAACAGGAGAACGCTAAATCTCGCCGTTGCTTTCACGCTCATCTCTTGCTGGCTCGGCTCGGCAACCGTGCAGGCGTGGGGACCAGAAGGACACCGGATCATCGGACGGATCGCGGAACCGCATCTCACGCCGCAGGCTCAAGCCGGAGTGAACGATCTGCTCAATCCCCTCAATTCCACGAACCAACTCTCCCGCCTTTCAGACGAACAAATCTCCTGCTTGGCGGACTGGATTCGGCATGACTGGACCAACAGCGCCCCGTGGCATTTCGTCGATATCCCCTACAACGCGGCCCAGTACGATCCCATCCGCGACTGCACGAACCACAACGGCTGCGTCGTCGAAGCCATCCACACGTTTAGCAAGGTCCTCGCCGACAAGCGCGCCACGCGCGAGCAACGCCTCGAAGCGTTGAAGTTTCTCGTTCATTTCGTTGGTGACATCCACCAACCGCTGCATTGCGCAGAACGCAACGGCGACAAGGGCGGCAACTTGCGCATGGTCAGGTTCCCCGGCCGACCAGATCCGGTGAACCTGCATTACGTCTGGGACAGCCTGCTCCTGGAGAAAAGCCTGAGCGATCGCCCCGCCGATGCGCTCCAATATGCCGATCAATTGAACGTTCAGATCACGAAACCGCAAGAGGTGTACTGGAAGAGAAGCACTGTTGAAGATTGGGCCACGCAGTCCCATAAACTGGCCGTGCAATTTGCGTACGCCACCGTCCCCGCGAATGGGCCGCCCGCCGCGCTCAGCGATGCTTACATCCGGAGAAACGAAGAGATCGTTGACATACAACTGATGCGTGCCGGCGTGCGGCTCGCGGCGATCTTAAACGAGACGTTCAAGTGACGCCGCGGCGTCTGCTCGGCGACGTGCGTCCTGAATACAGGTCTGACCCCAAGTACGACCTCAGTAGCGCGGGCGTCCCGCCCGTTCAGTTATCGACTCCGAACGTCTTGTAGCCGCGAAGCGTCTTCGCGGCCTTCGCCCGTTCCGTCGGATAGGCGTCCCTGCCCGCAATGCTGAGCATAGCGATGCAGGCGGGCCGCCCGTTCAGTCCCCCGCAAGCGTTCCGGAATCGGGCCGACGGCAACTATCCGAGCGGATTGCCGCCCAATCACCCTCGGCGTCTCGCTACGCTCGGCTTCCATCAACGAGGATTGCCGGTTCTGTTGGCGCGCCAAGCCAGTCGGATACGAAGCAGCGCCACCATCAAACAACCAAAACCCGAAAAATAATCTCAAAAAAATGAACCTTTTGGCGTGCTGCCGTTATTAACGGGCAGATGCAAAACTGGAGAACCATTATGAAAACCACAACATTCACCTGCATTGCTTTGCTGATTCTAACGATGCCTGGTGCGCGCGGCGAGCCGATCCGCACGGACATCAACCCAGCGCTGATCTATTATCGAGCGCTTCTTCTGGCGCCGGATTTGTCCCCGGCTGACCGTGACTACCTGTTCACTACCAATTGGCAGGGCCAAACGCTCCCGGAACGATTCGGCAAGCTCGTTGCTGGCTATGATAGTCAGTTCCAATTGGTGCGGGAGGCGGCACAACAAAAAGTCCCCTGTGATTGGGGCATTGATATGAGTCCCGGGCCAGGCACGCTCCTTCCTCACTTGAACCGCGCCAGGGCGGTGGCCCGGGCGGCGCGGTTGCGCGCGATGTGGGATTTGCAGCATGGCAATCAGGTCGGCGCGCGCGATGATTTGCTCGCGGCGTTCGTGCTGGGAAGAAACACCTTACGTGACGGCACTGTGATTAGCGCGCTGGTTCAAATTGCCATGGAAGGCATCGTGTACGACGCCGTGATGGAGAATTTTGGCCAGTTCTCACCGGACACCTTGAAGCAGTTGGCGGATGGATTCGATGCGGCTCCGGCCCGGGGCACGATGGCCAATGCCATCGCGACCACGGACGCGCATAATCACTCCGATTGGATGGAAAACAGGGTCCTAGAATTGCGCAAGGAGTATCCCGGAAATGATGCCAAGGTGCTGGATAGCCTCGGACAACAGGTGGGCGACACCAATGTCTGGCCAAGGGTTGTCAAGGCCGCGGGAGGAACGAGCGATGGATTTCTTAAGCTGGTCCGTGACGTGAAACCGCTGTATCAGCGTCTCGTCAGGATTATGACGCTGCCGCTGCCGGAGTATGAAGACCAGATACAGAAGTTCGAAGTGGAAATTCGCGAATCTCAAAATCCTTTGGCTCAAAGTTTTCTCGTCGGGTGGCCGGCGGCGCGTCAGAAGGAATTCACAATTCAAGCGGTAGAGGCAATGGCGCGCGCCGCGGTGGAATACAAACTGCACGGCGAATCTGGTTTGAAGAGCGTGATGGATCCTTTTGGAAAGGGACCCTTTGCCTTCCAACGTTTTGTGTTCGAGGGGGTGGACCGTGGATTCGAACTCAAATCCGCCCATACCGGACGACCCGCATGGCCCTCCGTGCTCATCTTTGTCGAGAAAGAGGGAACTCCATTTTACGTTGATGGACCGCCGGAGCGTATTGGTCACGCGGTGAAGCCATGATTCACCAAACAAAAAATTGATGGGCGGACACTTCCACGATGGAACTGTCCCCGTTTTTCAGCTATAATCGAAATGTGTTCAGCCTGAGTCCAACGTTCGTGGAAACCGAAATCTCCGACACGCGGAGTCTTCTCGACCAGGCCCGGGCAGGCGACGCCGAAGCGTTTGGTGAGATTTGCCGCATCCACGGAACCCGGCTGTTGCGGCAGGCCGTCGCGCTTTGTGGCAACAGAACGCTAGCCGAAGACCTGGCGCAGGACACGCTGGTGGAAGCGTGGAAGTGTTTGCATCGCTACAACGGGCGCTGCCAGTTCTTCACCTGGCTTTGTGCGATTCTGCTGAATCGTTACCGCAATGCCCTCCGGGGAAATCGTCTTCTGCCTGCTTCCGCGCTCGGTGTGCGGGATCAAGATGAATTTGAGAAACGCACCGGCAATCTGGCCGACCATGCCGCCCTGCCGGACCAGGCAGTCGAACTGCGCGAACAGGCTGTTCTCGTGCGAAAATGCGTCCAAGCATTGCCGGCCAAACACCAGCAGGTCATCTATCTGCGTTTTTACGTGGATGATTCATTGGAGGGCATTGCCGCCGCTTTGGGTTGCCCGGTGGGGACGGTCAAATCCCGTTTGTTTCATGCCTTGGACAAGCTTCGGAAAATGGACGCCTTCAGCGCCCAACTGTCAGATTTCAAAACGAAAGGCGGGATGTTATGAAACCTTGTGCCCAAAACCGGAAACTCATCGTCTGGCTGGCATTGAACGCGCTGGATGCGCGGCAGACGCGGCATCTTCGGGCGCATCTTGAAACCTGCGAAGGTTGTCGCCGCTATCTGGGGGAAATTTCAAACGTGACTGAAACGCTGGCGGAGGAGGAGGCAAATCCTGATGTTCAGGCGTCCGAAATCTTCCACCAAAAAGTGGCCGGCAAATTGCGGGCGGCAAAACCGGATTCCATTGGGGAAATCCTGGCGGCGTATTTTCGTGGAACCCTGTTGAACTGGCGCGTGGCTTTGCCGGCCATCGCGGCATTGGTGGTGGTCGGCGTAACCGTCGCCACCTGGCGGCAACCACCGGATGTTTCTTCGTCCCGACGAGCCGGCACTCAAACCGCGGCGGTATCGTGCGCGGACAATGATCTGGCACCGACCATTGCCAACTACCAGAGGGTTGCCAATCAGTCCTTGGACAAATTGGATGCCTTACTGACCCGACAAGGCAACCGGGCGTTACCGCCCATGCCAATCTATACAGCTTCGACGCTCGCGCTTGCGAAAGAATTGTGACGTGACCCCGTAAATCAACGAGGATTGCCGGTTGTGTTGGCGCGCCAGGTCAGAATGAAGAATAATCCGACGCGACCCCGGCCACTCGCCGTGACTCCATCCCTTCCGACTGGGCTAACATTCATATCGGTGACGGCATTCCGTTTCAGTGCTCTCTTGGCGTCACGGCAGGCCAGCCTCCCGCCATCGAACATCATCAAGCGCCACGCGTACTGCACAAGCCAAGGCTTTGATCGGTAGCGGAATGGCATGCGGATTGCACTCAACCACGTGAAAAAGATGAAACCCATTGAGAAACTCCTGAAGGCTGCGGGCGGGTTGATTGTTATTTTTGCAGCCCTTGTTGGGTTGCGCTATCTCCTTGTGTCCACGCGGCCCCCTAAGCTCAAGGCGTGGGAATCCTGCAAAGTGAACATCTTGGAGAACTGGGCCGCTTCGCATCCCGGTCAGGTTAAAGCGTTGCTCCACTTTACGCAGGACCATCTCTATAGCTTTGGTGGGGAGAGTCCAATGGACCACTTCGACGATCACGATAGCCGCGGGACGGCAGTTGCCCACGCCGGTCGACTCGGTATCAGTGAAACCGAACTGATCCAACTAGATCAGCGCATCGCCAGGGAGTGCGGATCTTTCCCGCGCGATTAGATTAACAGACCCAACACCTATTATTTTGTCGATGAAAACAGAGAATGGTGACGATGGCTTATTCGTAGCAAGCGGTGCTCTTTCCGACGTCGTACTGAACTGGTTCGGTGAGCCGATGGGGAAGTTTGACTCCTATGCCGAGGCATATCATTCGGCCGCTCGCCGATTGTTCGAGAAATCATCTCCCGCAGAGTTGCGCGACCACCGTGCATGTCCGGTCGTGTTCCTCTACCGTCACTCTCTCGAACTCTACTTGAAGGAAATCCTTATTAACGGGCAGAAGATTCTTCAACTCAATGACAAGCCGTTTCAGACCGAAGAACAGATATTCGCCATGAAGCATGAACTCCGTAAGTTGTGGGGGGAACTCAAAAAGCTGCACAAGCAGATCGGTTGGACATGGGAAGCACACCTTGACGCGCACGGAAAGATTATCGAGGAGTTCGACAAGAAGGACCCGGGCGGGTTTAGTTTCCGATACCCGGTCACAAAGGACGGCGACCCCGCATTGGATGGCGACCCCGCATTGGACGGCGACCCCGCCCTGCGACAGAGTTTCAAATTCGATCTTCGGCATTTTTGTGACCGTATGGATGAAGTGCTCGAGACATTGGATAAGATTTCTTGCGGCATCGCAGGCGTGCTCGACCAGATGCTCCAAAAGAGGAATAGCCGAAACAATGCGCTCCACCGAGCTGCCACAAGCCACAGCGCGATCGGATAATTCGCCTCCCAACGCTCCTGATGCCGCGAGAGCCGAACTACAACGCCGCGATGTTGATGCGAGCACTGTAAGAACAGGGCCTCCACCAATGCCAACAGGACAGCCCATATTCTTTCCCGTCACACCGCTCAAGCTTGTCGCCATGTCCATCGTAACTTTTGGCATTTACGAGATCTATTGGTTTTACAAAAACTGGAAGCTCATCAAACAGCGGACGGATCGCAACATAATCCCATTTTGGCGAGCGTTCTTCGCAGTCATCTTCTGTTACCCATGTTTTGAGGAAATACAGCAGGTGGCAAAATCTCGCGGCGTTTCATTCCCGTCATCTCCCGGTTTCTTTGCGGTTGTTTGGATTGCACTCACACTCACCTGGCGACTACCAGATCCTTATGGGTTAGTGTACTGGCTGACACCGTTGGTGCTCGTCCCGATACAGAAAGTCATCAACGACTTGAATGCAGGTGTTGCACCGAATCACAATCCCAATGCACGGTTCTCCGGCTGGAACATTACTGGCACAATTATTGGCGGGATTCTCTTTGTGCTAAGCATCGTCGGCACTGTTATTCCTCAGTAATATCCAGAGTCAATAGGGTCGTATCTCACAAGTCATAAGTCTGATCGCCTCAGCCCTTCTGTATTCGTGACCATCTTCTCCTTCGCCATGCCGCGCAGTGAAAGAGAGGGGGGGCGAATCTCTGTTTTCTGTAGTTCAGCATCGGCGTCCGTCAATTCAAGAATCGAGTGATGTAACCCTGTTCTCTCTTGACGTACGTCGAGTTCTTCTGCGCCCTGAATGGAAAGTCACCGCGGCGGAGATTTACCAGAAGGCGTAGAGTGTTCGGGCGTCGTCCCATCGCCCTGTCGTAGCGAACGGAGGGCACGGAAAACCTCACGAACGTCACGCGCTTCGAGTAGGCCTCTTGCCCACGCGGCCCCCAACAATGCTGGGTAATACGTCCGAAGAATTTCCTCAGCAGTCTTCAGTAGTGTTTCGAGGTCTCCAAAACTAATCGGCGCATCGCGCTGAGTGCGCCTCGGGTCGAGGAAATACTCCTTGTCATGATGAACCAAAAGCCTATCCCGGTGAACAGTCAGGTTATCAAGAACTCCCTTCAATTCCTTGATTCTGACGCGATGTGCGTTCACGACCGACACATCAATCTGCGGGTCGAGTGAACTGAGCGTGGTCAGATTCATTTCCACCACATTCAAGAACTTGGGCAGATTTCTTTCGGAGCGTCCCTCTTCATATAATCGTGTCAAAGACACCATGAGATCGATCGTCAGAGATTCGTGAATCAGCGTGAAGAAACCTGGAGCGGCAGTATAGAGACGATGATCTTCCTGTAGATGGTTGCGGATTTCCATAAGTAGCTTGTACTTGGCGTCCGCAAAGACGAGGTGATCTCCCAGACGCTGCAAAAACTCGCTCAGACTCGCGACTTCAGCCTTAATCGTAGTTTCCTCCTCACTACAGCGTCTCCTCCTGCTTCTCCTGCTTGCCCATACGTGCGGCGGTGCCTTCCGCCTCCGCCTTGGCGATCGGGTTGGCTTGGGGCGGGGCTTCCATGCAACATCTCAATCGCCATTCCTTGGCACGGCTTTGCCGCCGGAGATTTTGACATCGGAGCGTTGGTAGGCCGCTTTGTCTTCGAGCTTTTGAGCGGCGTTGCGCAGTCCGAAGGTGTGGGTGCGTCCGCCACCGCCCGCGCCCGCAGTGCTGCCTTCATACTTCCAATCTTCCTTCCCAAGAAACACCACGTCGACTCGCCAGATGATGACGGGCCTATTCCGTTCCAACGAGCACGTCGGATCGACAAGGTAACGCCAGACGATGTACCAGCCGGTGTGGTCGTAGTGCGATTGCACCGCCCACGGGCGTTTGCTCGCTTTGCATTCCAAGCATTCCTTCGGCTTCGGCTTTGAGCCGCTGCCGCGCTTCTTGAGATCGGGGAAGCGCTGTTGTGCCAAATCCAAGTTGCGGTTCTTCTCGTACACGCTGTTGGCGTCCAGCGCACGGCTGGCGAAGATTCCGACCACGGCGCTGAAGACATTCGCCTGCTCGAAGTATAGGTCAACCAGTTCGGCGCACTCGCGTTCGACGTACTCGACTGCCTTGCGAATGGCTGTGATGGTCAAGCCGGACGGCAGTGGCACAGCAGCGTCGAAGTCAGAGCCTTGTACCATTTCGATTCGGTTCCTTTGGTGTCAATGCGGTCAAAGCCGGGATCGCCTTTCCTGCCATGCGGAAGTATTCAGCATTCACTTCGAGACCGACGCTCGTCAATCCACAGGCCGCTGCTGCGGCAATCGTGGAACCCGAACCCATGAAGGGGTCGAGGATCACTCCTTTACCCATCGGCAACGCCGCTCGCACTACCTGACGAAGGAAGTGCTGAGGTTTCAGCGACGGATGCGGTGCGACTTCTCGTTCGTGATCTCGAGCCGGCGATGAATAAATCAGGTCCTTGAACGGCTCGCTGTCGGAGATGCGCCGCAACCCGCCCGTGCCCCACTTGCGAAGGTTGTCTTGAACGCGACCCTCACACGGCTTTCGGAACAGTCCCCACGGCTCCCAGCACGACTTCGGCATCACAGAAACATCAGGGAATTCTTCATGCGCATTCTTCGGTCGGTCGCCGCCCCGTAGTGTGTGCACGATGCGGATAATCTCGGCGCGCTTCTCGAACCCCGCTTGAATGAACGGTTCATAGACTAGGTACGAAATGAGCGGATTGGTGGCGATGAACACATGCGCCCCGGGGACCAACACAGGCATCAGCAGCGATGCGAAACGGTCGGAGAACGAACGCAATTCCTGCTTGTCGTCATCGGTCAAAACCGTGAAGCGGGGCAACGGACGACGCTGGCAGCCATCGAACGCCGGTGGGAGACGCCACACGCCGCCGCGTCCATTCTTCATCTTCTCAAGCTGTTCTGGTTTGTACTCGAGGAGGCCATAAGGCGGGTCTGTCACGACCGCATGAATCGACAGCGGCTTCGCTTCCGCCAGCCACTCGAAAGCGTCAACGAGGTGAATCCGATACGCACCTATTCTCGTCGCGGGACGAACTGTCGGTTCAACGGCAGGTGCGGTGGAAAGTTTCATCGCATACGTTGTTTAGCTTAAATCACTCGCAAACACAAGCGCAGGCGTTTCAGGTCGTCACCGAATCCGCCTTCGCTAGAGCTACGGCGGACAGGTCCGCCGCGGCGGACAAGCCCGCCACGGTGGGCAAGCAGCCGACTTGTTGGCGTCTCCTTTGCCATGCCGCGCATTGTAGAGAATCGGCGCCTCTTCTTCAATCCTTGAATCTTGTCTGGGCAAGCCTTCGTTTCATCAGTTTTCAGGCGGCGCGTGCAAGCTTCAGCGCACGCGAGGATTCTGCTGGAGTTTTGCCTGGATGTTCGCGAGTAGCTGGCGCGTGACTTTGTTCGTCGGATCGAAGGACAACGATTTATCGTAGGCATCGCGGGCGGCGGTGAGGTCGCCCTGTTTTTCGAGCAACTGGCCGAGCACTCCGTAGCTGATAGCAGGCGCGATGTTGAGGCTGATGTTCTTGCGGCATTGCGCGAGTCCGTCCTCAATCCGACCCAGTTCCAGATAGAGGATTGCCATGTCGGCATTGATTAACGGATCAGCGGGTTCTTTCTGAATAATCTCCAAGCCGACCTGTGCGGCATCTTCCTTGCGGCCGCATTCGAGGTATGCCACCATCAGATCATGTTGGGCGGCCGCCGCGGTCGGATCGACCTGCACCGCCGTCTTGAATGCTTCAATCGCCAGATCGCATTGCTTCCGTTGAAGCAAGGCGATGCCGCGCTGAACATACGCACCCGCGCTGTTGAACGCGTCGGGATAAGCGACAAAGTGGCCGCCCTTCTGGCAGTCGTAGATCGTGTAACCAGGAAAACTCGCATCGGGCTGAATCGAAAAATGCGAGTCGGCGTATCGGGCGAACTGCGGCGCATACGCCCGATGGTCTTCAATGAAGACGACGTACTTGATGCGGTTGGCCGGGTCGCGCAGCAATTCCCAGTTCAGACCCGCGTTGGGAATCATCTTGCGTTGCTCCTGCAGTTCCAGAACGAGCGGATCGGTGAACGTGAAGGCCGTAATCAAAATCGCGTCCTCGCTCGTCGTGTGACGAAGCAGCCACCGACATGCTTCACGCGACGGCCAACCTGCGGGACGATCCAGTACCGCTGTGGTGCGCGCCATCGCTGAACTCGGCCGAGGAGGCGGGGGAATCGGCACACCCAACAGTGAGCGAGCCAACAAGATGCCCACGACAGCCACCGCAAACAGCCTGCGCATCGGCGTAACGGGATTCAGCGCAACCGACGCGAACAAGCAGACAGTGGGGACCAACAACAGTAGATCCTTGGTAGTCACTCGGAAATAGGGCGCCACCACCAGCGTAATGAGCGGCACCAAGAAAACCCATAACCGACGAAGCGCCCCGTGGTGGGACAAGCCGTTTTGACTTCCGCAAGCCACGAAGAGCGCTCCCACGACTGCCGCGATGATTGACACGTCAAGGAACCGGCCAAAGAGCGAACACTCGCTGCTGAGCTTGCCGAGGGTCAGCGCGAATCGCGTCGTTACTCCCGGTTCCTGGAAAAAACTCAAGGTTGGGCTACTAATCTTGACGATCGCCGTGAGCGCAGCCAGCGGGACCAGCGCGGCAACCGTTGCCCACAGACACATCCGCCGCTGACGTGCGTCTCGCAGGAACAATGGGCCGATCACGCACAGGTAAAACCAGAAGTACAGCGCGTTCGCCTTGCTGATCAAAGCTAGCGCCAAACAGCCCCCCAGCAGCACAAAGTCAACCACGGCGCCCGTTTCTGCCGCTCGTGCCAGGCAAGCGAGCGCACACAACAAAAAGAACAGCGCGATCACATCGGGGATTCCCTGCGATGAGAAATAAACATGCAGAGGCGAGACTGCCAGCAGCGTGGCTGCAGCCAGCGCGGCTGTGTTGTTTCCCGTGAGACGCCTGACGAAGCTCGCCAACGGAAAGATGGACAGGCTCCCGAACAGCGCACATAGCACACGCATGGATAATTCGTTCGGCCCGAAGAGCGAGATCGGCAGGCTCAAGAGCACTGGGAAAAGCACTTCGGGCCGAGGATGGGAATTCTTGAGAGACTCGAACAACAAGCTTTTATGAAGCGCGTACAACAACCAGTGGGCTTCGTCCTGATTCAGCACAAATCCGGTAAGCCGGTAGCCGCGAAGCACCAGCGCGACCACAAAAATCGCAGTCCAAGCTGCCCACTTGAGTCGCGTGCTCACAGATGGACGTTTCTCATTCATCACACTGGGAACTCGGGATGAACCGAGTGATTGCGAGGTATTGTTGGCTGTAGTTCGGAAGACGGCAAGCTGGATTTTAAATCGCTGCTTGACGGAGAATGCGCTTGCCTGTAAAAGGGGCGCAAAGTGAACGACTTTGATGGTGTTGGGGGATATAATTTCCGCAGCCGTGCATTTCAAGGGAGGTTGTGGAGCACGCGAGATTTTAGATGCTGGGCAAAATTTTAAACTATTTTTCCACCGATCTCGGAATCGATTTGGGTACCGCGAACACGCTGGTCTATGTGCGTGATCGCGGCATTGTTTTGCGAGAGCCAAGCGTGGTCGCCATCCAAACCGGCACCAGCCACGTCTTGGCGGTAGGAGAAGAGGCGAAACGGATGTTGGGCCGCACGCCAGGCAACATCCAAGCCATTCGCCCCATGAAGGACGGTGTCATCGCCGACTTCGAAATCACCGAGGCGATGCTGCGCTATTTCATCCAAAAGGTGCACAACCGCCGCTACGGCATCAAACCGCGCGTCATCGTCGCGGTTCCGAGCGGGATCACCGAGGTCGAAAAGCGTGCCGTCAAAGACAGCGCCACCCACGCGGGGGCGCGGGATGTTTATCTGATTGAAGCGCCGATGGCGGCGGCCATCGGCGTGGGGTTGCCCGTGCAGGAACCGGCGGGCAACATGATTGTGGACATTGGCGGCGGCACGACCGAGGTGGCCCTGATCAGCCTGGCGGGCATCGTGCTCACCCGTAGCGTGCGTGTGGCAGGAGATGAACTGGATGAAGCCATTATCCAGTACATGAAGCGCGCTTACAATTTAATGATTGGGGAACGCATGGCGGAGGACATCAAAATCAAGATCGGCTCGGCCTACCCGCTCGAACAAGAGCTGACGATGGAAGTCAAAGGCCGCGATCTCGTGGCAGGCTTGCCGAAGACCTTGACGATCACCTCCGAAGAAGTGCGCGAAGCGTTGCAGGAGCCGATCTCGACGATCATCGAGAGTGTGCGCGTGACGCTCGAGCGTTGCCCGCCTGAACTCGCAGCCGACCTCGTCGATCGAGGCATCGTGCTGGCGGGCGGCGGCGCGCTCATTCGCGGCATCGACAAGCTTCTTGCTGAAGAGACAGGCCTTCCCGTGCACATCTCAGACGATCCGCTTAGCGCGGTCGCGATGGGCACCGGCGTCGTTCTCCAAGAATTAGGATTTCTCGAGAAACTTGCGAAGAATTCCGCGTAAGCTTGGCTCGATGAATTCGGGCCATCCCCTGCCCCGCCCGCCGAATGAATGAAGATTGGTTGTAGGCCTGCTGCCCTCAGCGGGCGAAAATTAACGCCGCGTGAGAACACGCGGCCTACAACGTTGGGTTTTGATTGAAGCGACAGAATTGGGTCATCATCGGACTGCTGGTGTTGGGCTGGATTATCTTCCTGGGCCAATCCCGCCCAGGCGGGACTGTCTCAACCAAGCTGCGCATGATTTTTGTACAACTGAGCACGCCGTTCGTGAAACTGGGCGATCTGATCCCTGTTGTGCGCTCGCGTCGCGATCTCGCCAAGCAGAACGGCGCCCTCCGTGGCGAGAACGACGCATTGCGCCAGCAGGTGCAATCCCTGGCCGAAGCGGGCCGCAGGAACCTCGAACTCGAACACCTACTCAATCTCAAAGAGCGTGTCCCACTCAAAACCATCGGCGCACGTGTCATTGGTCGCGATTCCTCGAACTGGTGGAAGAGCATCCAAATCGATCGCGGCAGCGAAGACGGTATTCGCGTCAACATGCCCGTCGTTAACGCCGACGGCCTGATCGGGAAAACGATTTCTGTCACCAAAGGCGAAGCTCGCGTCCTCCTGCTCACCGATCCGAACTGCAAAGCCAGTGCTTTGCTGCAGGACTCCCGTGAGCCGGGCGTCGTCTCCGGTCCCGAAGACGCCTTCGGCCATGAATCCCATCTCCTCATGACTTTCGTGGATCGCAACGCGCGAATCAAAGCCGGTGAAGCTGTCATCACATCGGGGCTCGGCGGCATTTTCCCGAAGGGAATTCACATCGGCTCCGTCACGCGCGTCCGCCTCAATCCGCAAACGGGCATGTATCAGGACGTCGAAGTGAAACCAGCCGTGGACTTCCACAAGCTGGAGGAAGTGCTCGTGATCGTCGAATGAACTTACTCATCCTGACAACCGGGCTCTTCATGCTGTCCGCGCTCCAAGCGCGTTTGCCGACGCTGTGGTGGCTGGGCGGCATGCGGCTCGAACTGCTGCCCGCGCTCATCGCGTACGGCGCACTCACTCTTCGCCGGAGCGGTGCGCTGCTTTTGGCCCTCTGCGCGGGATTCATGCAGGATTCGCTGTCGGCTGCGCCGTTTGGGATAACAGCGTTGATCTATGGCATCGTAGCGATTGTGATGACAGGCTTGCGCGAAACATTTGACCGCGAATTGCCGTGGGTGCAGATCGGAGCGGGTGCGTTGACGGCAACGGCGACGTCCGCGGCAGCGTGCGTTGTCCTCGGCTTTTCCGCCGGCGCAGTTCTTAAGATTTTGGTGATCGCAGCGATGAGTGGACTCATCACGCCCGTGATCTTCCTCGCAGTTGACTACGCAAGACTTCTGGGACGCGCCTCATGATCATCAGCGCTCCATTTCGAAACAGCAACCCACGGCTGGTGATGATCGGCGTGATCATCGGGCTGGGGCTGTTCATATTGCTGGCGGATTTATGGCGCGTGCAGGTC
>JBEKFI010000056.1:0-20062 GCA_050013395.1 Verrucomicrobiia bacterium
TAACTGAAGAGCGTATATGTACCATTGGTGAACCCGCCCGCATCGGTGATGTTGAGGGTGCCGGCCAACGTCAGGTTGCCGCCCACCACCGTCAGATCGCTGCTGGTGCCCAACTCATATTGCAGCACCGCCGAGTTGCTCAGCACAAGATTGCTCCCGAGAGTCAACGTGCCCGGCCCACTGCTGCCCGGCGACAGGGTGCCGCCGTCGCTGACCGTCACTGCCAACGACACGACTCCTGTGCCGCCCAGCGTGCCGGCGGTGGCGACAGTGGTCGTGCTTGCGGTCACTTGCCCGTTGATATTCAGTGTGCCGCCGTTGACCGTCGTCGCACCCGTATAGGTATTCGAGCCGGTCAGAGTGAGCACACCACTGCCAACCTTGGTTAAGGAAATAGCTCCTGCTCCGTTCGAGATGACCCCCGAGAAGGTGCCGCTGACGTCGTTGCTGCCCACGGTCAAATTCTTGGTACCGGAGTTCAGCGCCATGACGGCTCCCGTACCCGACAGGCCATTGACGATCTGGTCAAAACGCAAACCCAGGATGCCGTTGTTCGTCACATTGCCCTTACCGGCCCCGTACGCAAACCAGTTGGCGATGTTCACGTCGAGAGTGCCGGCATTGATAATCGTGTCGCCAGCGTACGCCTGGTTGGTGCCTTGTACCCTGAGCGGGTACGCAGCACCGTTCTTGATCAAACTGCCGCTGCCGCTCAACATGCCGCCGAAGGTACTGCTGCCCGTGTTGCTGCTGTTGCCAACGATCAGCGCGACCGGGTTGCCAGCAGTGTTGGTCAGGCCGAAGTTGCCGGTGGACGGCGTGCTTTGCGAACCACCCAGCCTGCCCAAGATGAAGGTGGTGGCGTTGCTGAAGACCAGACCGTTGTTGACGTTGACCGTCACGAGGCTGTTGGACAACGCGACGGTGTTGGCCAGAACAACCTGGCCGTTGCTGACAATCATTTGACCGGAGAACGTGTTCGTGCCGGTTAGAGTCAGCACACCACTGCCAGCCTTGTTCAGGTTCAGCCCACCGCTTTCCACTATGATTGTTCCCGCGAACGTGCTGGTGACGTCGTTACTGCCCACGGTCAGCGTCTTCGTATTGCTTCCGCTTGCTTTCGTGATAGTTCCCACGCCGGACAAGCCGTTGATGGTCACGTCCATGTTTTCCAGTGCGAGTGTGGCGCCACTGTTGACCGTCACGTTACCCTTGCCGGTTCCATAAGGCAGAACGTTGGTCCAGTTCAGAGAGAGTGTGCCGGCGTTAATGATCGTGTCGCCGGTGTAGGTGGCGTTAGTGCTTTGTAATCTGAGTTTGTAATTGCCCTGCTTGGTCAAGCCACCGGTGCCACTGATGCCGCCATTGACGACCATCATACCGTTGCTGATCCCGCCGAAGGTAATGTCGTTGCTCAGCACCAGGCTGGTGGTGATCGTGATGGTGCCGCCGCTGTTCTGTAGCACTTGAGGCGCAACGCTACCGCCGCTGGTTTTGAAGACCAGGTTGCTCCCGTATAACGCTGCCTGGCTGGCGTCAGCAATGAGTTGATTCAGGAGAAACCCGCCATTGGCCGCCGTGCCGAGGTCGTTCGTCGCGCACATGAAGCCGTTGGTGTTATTAAAGTCGATGACGTAATCAATAGAGCCGCCCGAATTCGGCGCGGCAGCAGTGCCAAGCTCGTTGGTCCAAGCGGCGGCGTTGCTCCACACGTCTGTGCCGGCGATCCAGTAAAAATTACTTTGCGCTCGGGCCGAGCCGGCGCATAACAACAGCAGACCCGTCGCAAGCAGAACGACTATTCCCAAACGCGCTGGTAACGAACGTTGTCCGCTTGCCTCACCATATTTCTTGGTCTTCATTTCTCACTCCGTTCATTGAATGTTGTGCATTCCGACTCGGTCGGAGAACGAGGCGGAATCTGCATCTTCCCAATGCGTGCTGACCGCTGAAAACACATGAACCACCGTGGATAGGACGGGCGAAAGACGAGTCTCTGCTCGCCACGGAAGAACTGCACTTATCGTCCACTGATGGTCGACCGGTCTCATACGAGTTTGTCGGTGCAGAATTCTTGCTTTTTCGAACTTCTTTCCATTTCTCCCTACTAGCATGCCGCAAGTCGCGTGCCACCTTGAAGTAACGCCGATCTATGACAAAATTGTGCGTTCTCAGAGTCGATGGTGTGTCTCACAATGAGGCATCGAAAGGAAACAGACTGTTTAGGAACTATCTAAAGACCCATAATTTCATGCGGTTTTGGGCCTCAACTGACCGTTTTGAGATAGTTTCTTACTGACCAGACCCGAGAAACCCAAACTGACCCGGGGAGCAGTACCAGGTTGCAGTTCTCCATGCCTTCCAGACAGCTTTCGTAATGTTGTCTGGCGTGCCAACTACAACTGGACTGGGAATCACGGCGTTGGCTCAAACATCACGGAGCCGCTCTTGTTGGCGCCCAAGAAATATCCAGCCGCAGCACCGTCGGTCTGCAAAACCAGACCCCTCGGAGCCGATTGTCTTGTCCAGTGACGGATGCATGAAACTACCGCTGAACTGGCCGGTGGCAGGCCGCAGTTTCATCTTCAGATTCTCGCCGCTGAGTACCCGCAGATGAATACGCCAACATGGAACGTGGCTGATCGCTGTCAGCTTTCCATCACTTCGCCGTGCCGGACTTACCCTGGGTCGCCGTGTAATGCAGGTTCGTCGTCCCCACGAATGCCTCGGTGTCCAGCACGAAAATCACTGGCAGCTCGCTCACCAGTACTCCCGGCCTCGGTATGTTTGAATTGATCATACTGTAACCCGCCCATGCGGTTTGCCATGAGCCGTTTTTCAACGTGGCTTTAAGCGTCCACCGGCCGGTCTTCTTGTTGTAGGTCGGCTTGCTGAACGTGCTCAGACCGTTGCGACCCCGCCCCTTGCTGTCCAAGGCAAAAGACAGCTTCGCACCGCCGATGTCCAACGTCGCCAGCTTGTTGGAGAAACTGCACTCGGCAGGCAGATCGAACCTGCCTTGGACAATGCAGATGTCGGCATTGGTCCTGGCGAAGTTCAGCTTCGCCTGCAGCTTGGTGATGCTCAGTTGACAGGCGACCGCCACCGTGAAGTTGCTGGTGGTCGCCGCGCACTCGTTGCTGACGGTCACGCCGGCATCGTAGGACCCGCAATCGGCGTAGGCATGCTCCGCCGCGCTCGATGGCGACCACGCGTTGGTCACGCTATCGCCAAACGACCACTGGTAACTCAGCGGGTCTGGATCTGTGGCCTCGACGCTGAACACATTGGTGTCGCCGGCCACGACCACAGCTACACTGCCGACTTGCAGCAGCGCGCTCGTCACCGTCAGCCCCGCCGTGATCACCGGCGGCAGGGCATTGGAGACCGTGATGTAGCCAAACAGGTTAAGGGTATCGGTGCCCCCGGGGCCGCTCACTGTCAGACTGACGGTGTTGGTGCCGGTGGCGATGTAGGTGTGGCTCAGGCTGGTGGCACTCGTGTTGCCGTCGCCGCACCCGCAGTTGGTCAGGTTCCATCCTTGGTTCCCGTGGTTGTGGGGTAAGGGGGAACTCTGTCCTGTTACCCCTACATCACAACCTCAAACTGCTGTTCGGGGAATTACTAGCAAAAGCCCGGCAAATGTGTCTTCAGTCTTGCGCCAGACCTGCCGATAACAAAATTGCACGCGGTTCGAGACGCAGCATCACGGCCAGGCGCAATACGGCGCTGTAAAACGGCTAGAAACGTCTCAGTTCTGGACTGGGCTGGACGGACAAGAGCTTGCGGCGCGCTAGTTGCTTTCTATTTCAGCACGAACATTTATGTTACGTTGCCGCCGCAGATTGATGAATCGCAGCGAGTCATTGCCGTTGGCTCCGGCGCCGGGGATGTTTGTGGGTGCGGGCAGCACAAATGGGATGAGCTCGATTCCACCTCTCTCCGAATTGGCGTCAAAGTGTGCCGCGCTCAATGAACGGTAAGGCAAATGAAGATCAACAAACATGAGGGGAGAAGCAGACGGCGAGCGGCGCCGGCGATCTTCGGGACGGTCGTCGTGCTGGGGATGAGTCTGCTGCTGTTATCCAGCGGCCCGGCGCACGCGCAAGACACATGGACTGGCTACGATCCTAACGGCCTCTGGTCGACCGCCACAAACTGGGTTGGCAACGTAGCACCGTCTCCCGGTGACGTGCTGGCTTTCCCCGGTGGTGTCACCGGGACCAGAGCCACCGCAAACGATTTTGCTGCGGGCACGCAGTTTAACGGACTGCAATTCAGCAGCGGCCTGTATTCTCTGAGTGGCAACGCGATCAACTTGGGCGGCAATCTCAGCAGCACCGCCAGCGGTACCGGGGCAAATACCATCAATCTGAACATGACGCTGCTCCAAGGCATCGACGTCAGCGTGACCGGCACTTACAGGATTGACGTTATGGGCGACATCTCTGGAAACTTTGGCCTGACCAAGAGCGGCAGCGGCATGCTCCGGCTCGGCGGCACCGCGAAGACTTACACCGGCGACACGACCATCAGCAACGGCACAATCGACATCACTGCCGACAACGTTCTGCCATATGGGACAGGCAAGGGCAATGTCATCATCACCTCTGGCGGCACTTTGCAGATGAACAACATGAACGTGGCCGTCAACGGTCTGTCGGGCGGGGGAACAATCTACAAGGCCGGCAGCAATACCAGGACGCTGTCGGTGGGCAATGGCGACGCCAGCGGCACGTTCACGGGAGCCTTCGTTGAAGGGGCTGCGGGCCCGATTGCCTTGAGCAAGGTGGGGGCCGGTACGCAGGTCGTCAACGGCGGACAGCTCACGGGCGCGCTCACCGTCAACGGCGGCACGCTTCAGGTGAATGGCACTATCTACCAAACGTTGGCTAGCGGGAAGAGCTGGACTGTCGCGTCGAATGCTACACTGAGCGGCAGCGGCACGATCACCCTCCAAGGGGCAGCCACTGTGATAATTCAAGACGGCGGTAAGCTAGCTCCCGGCAACGGGGTTGGCACGTTAACCATCGGCAATGATCTGGTGGTTGGCAATGCGGCGGTGTTGCAGTACGACTTAGGCACCACCAGTGATCGGACGGTTGTGAGCAGCAACCTGACCTTGGGCGGCACGCTCAATATCACCGACGCGGGCGGGTTCACCAACGGGACTTACACGCTGTTCAGTTACGGAGGGATGCTTTCGACCAACGGCACGCCCACGATTTTGGCGATTGGCACGACGCCGAACACAAACCTCATGTACTTCGTTGACATTACAACCGGCGGTCAGGTGAACTTGGTCGTGGCGTCGCCGCCGGTGGCCAGCTTTACGGCCAGCCCAACCAACGGCGTGCCACCCCTGGCTGTGACGTTCACCGATGGTTCGAGCGGCACGATCACCAATCGGTTCTGGGATTTCGGCGACGGCAACACGACCAACACGACAGCCACCAGCCTAAGCCACACGTATAGCGCGGGTGGCACCTACACCATCCGTCTGACAGCTTGGGCCTATGGAGGCAGCAGCACCAGCACCCGGTCCAACTACATCGTGGCGGTCAATCCGCCGCATCTGGTGGTCGTTCCAGGCAGCCTCAGCTACGGCTCGGCCACAATCGGCCAGACGAAGAATCTGAATTTCTCCGTGATCAACACCGGCGAGCTGCCCCTGACCGGCACGGCCGTGAGTGCGGCGGCACCGTTTGCCGTCACCGGTGGCAGTCCGTACAACCTCGGGGTCGGACAGACCGCCACCGTTACCGTGGCCTTTTCGCCCAGCGCGGCCGGTACCTTCAATGGGTCGGTGATCTTCGCCAGCAACGGTGGCAACTCGACCAATGCGGTCAGCGGAGTGGGCCTGGCGCCGGGCAACATCGCCGTCACGCCGGACAGTTGGGATTTCGGCTTGGTGGCCGCGGGCGCCACCGCACAGACCAGTTTTGTGGTGATCAATTTTGGCGATACAACGGTCAGCAACGGCACTGCCACGGTGACCGGCGGGCCGTTCTCGATTGTGTCAGGCGCGACCTTCAGTGTACCGGGCTCTGGCACGACCAACGTGGTGGTCCAGTTTGCGCCGGTGACGGCGGGCGGGTTCACCAACAGCGTGGTGTTTGCCACGGCCAACGGCGGGGCAGCCACCAACACGGTCAGAGGCATGGCTGCGATTGTGCCGGTGGCCAGCTTCAGCGCCAGCCGCACCAACGGCCCGGTGCCGTTGGCGGTGACATTCACCGACACCTCGACCGGCACGATCACCAATCGGTTCTGGAACTTCGGCGACGGCAGCACGACTAACACGACAGCCACCAGCTTGGGCCACACGTACGGCGCTGCCGGCACCAGCACGGTGAGTCTGACGGTCTCGGGGCCGGTGGGCACGAGCGGGCAGACGCGCACCAATTACATCGTGATACAGGCGGCAGACACGACCGCGCCCACCGTGGCTCTGACCGCGCCGACTACGGGCATCGTGAGCAATATAATCGCCGTGAGCGCAACCGCGACCGACAACGTGGCGGTAGTGAAGGTCCAGTTCTACCGCGAGGGCGGCGTGCTGCTGGCCCCGGCCGTTACCACGCCGCCGTACAGCGTCAGTTTCAACACAGCAACGGTGGGCGATGGCGCACACTGCTTCTATGCCCAAGCATATGACGCGGCCAACAATGTGGGCAGTTCCTCCACCAACTGTGTAACCGTGGACAACCATGCTCCGTCGGTGCCGATTGGGCTGATGGCCACGGCGGTGGCCGCCAATCAGATCAATCTTAGTTGGGCACCCTCCAGCGACAGCGGCTCGGGTGTAGCCGGCTACAAGGTGTTCCGGGACCAGACGCAGATTGCGACGACTGCCAGCACCAACTATTCCGATGTCGGTCTTGCTGCCGGGACAGAGTACGGTTACACGGTCGCAGCTTACGATAACGTCGGGCGCGCCTCGGCCCAGAGCATGGAAGCCTGGGCGCAGACTTTCGTAAGCTTGGGCTCGTTGCGGAGCACGTATAACGGTCTGGTCATTCAAACCAATGCGCCGTCGCACGCCAGTTCTGGTGCGATCACGGTCGCGCTTGGCAACATGGGATCATTTGCGGCCAAACTGAACATGGGTGGCGCCAAAGCGGTGTTCAAGGGGCAGTTTGATGCTTCTGGCAATGCGACGAACGTAGTGACAAGCAAGGGGCTGAGTTCGCTGCAAGTGATTCTGCACTTGGACCTGGCATACGGCACCGATCAGATCACGGGAACGGTTGCGAACGGTGTATTCACGTCGGAGCTTTTGGCTGACCGCGCTGCCTATAGCAAGGCCAATCCCTGTCCGTGGGTCGGGACTTACACGGTGGTGTTAGCGCCGCCCGAGGGAAGCGATCCGGCCATTCCGCAGGGATATGGGTTCGGGACGTTGATTGTCACAACAACAGGCAGTGGGAAACTGAACGGCGAACTCGGGGATGGGACGAAGATCAAGGGCAGTATGCCGGTGTCCAAGCACGGCACGTGGCCACTGTATAATGTGCTCTACAAGAATCAAGGCGCGTGCATTGGCTGGGTGACGTTTGACACCAATGACACGCTCGAAGCGACAGTGGATTGGTTCAAACCGTTCCTGCCGGCTTCTCATTACTATCCTGCCGGTTTCACAACAAACGTTTCGTTGGTCGGTGAGAAATACGTGTCGCCGTCAGCAGGCGGGCCGACTCCCGCAGGTGACCGCGAGGTGACGTTGGGAGGCGGGAACCTTGCCAGCAACATCGTTGCGAGCGTCACTGTGGATTCGCTTGGCAACGTCACCGTGTCGTCTGCGAACAACGAGAACCTGAAATTGAAGTTACAGCCGACAACGGGACAGTTCAGCGGGAGTTTTACGCATCCGTCCTTGAACAAGACGATCAGCTTCAAGGGGCTGGTCTTGCAGATCGAGAGCGCCGGCGCCGGCTACTTCCTCGGGACAGACGAGAGCGGCTACATCACCTTCGAGCCGGCACCGTAAGGTTCGGCCAACGGTGTACTCAAGCCCTGCGGGTATCCCTAAACCTAAGGCGGCGCGAGGCCGCAGCCAAACTGTAGGGACGCGCGGAGCCTGTACTGAGCTGCGAAGCATCGCGTCCGGCCCCCTCGGCCACGACGGGCCGCCGCGCAGGCGGGAGCGTGGCCCTTGTATCTTCAATTCGTGGTATTCTTGCCAGTGGTTCCCCACGGACGTGGGAGCGACAGCTTGCCCTTGGGGGCATGCCCACAAGGGCAAAACGCGCACGAGATCGTCGTGGTCCTCGGTACGGCTTGCGCCTGTCGTGCACGGGAGAGGGCCTGCCCGCCGAAGCCTCGGCGCAGGCGGGTCAGAGTGAGGGTTCGTCGTTCACTTGCCCGCCATTTTGAATCACAACCTGCAGGTGGATTGGCCCGTCTTGACTTCAAATCGGGGTCGCGAAATCAGCCTCCAGCGTGACAAATTTGGCCTGCAAGGTGACAAATTTGGCATGCCTTGGGAGAAAACTCATGTGCGGCGGGTTTGTGTTCATCTGCAAGATCGCCAGTATCTCTTTGCTGGAGAACTACATCTGGTTGGGCGCGTTCTACTTAACCTTCTGTAAGACAAACACCTACAAGGAATCAGACTACAGGATTACAGCTCTCTGCCCTGTGAAGCGCATCGCGCACGCGCCCTGCTATTCCAACTATTCCAAAGGGTCGACCCGACCAATCGGCGGCGAAACTTGATGACTGTGAGAACTGAATACAGAGACAACCAGACGATCAAGACCACGGGACGACTATGGCGTCGTTTGTCAGCCGCAGTGGAATCTTCCGCGATGAAGATCGGTTTGGCAGTCGCCGCCTTGTGGCTCGCGTTGGGAGTGAACGCAGCCGCAGCCGATGACGTGGCACAATCTTCCACGTCCAACGATTGGCGGAACTTGACGCTTGAGCAATTGGTCAATGTCGAGGTCCGAAGCCCCGCCACATTGACCGAGATTGATTTCCGTCGGGTGCCGGTCGACATGACGGAACTCGACGCCCGGGACGTGGAACAGTCGGGGGCCAGAAACTTGAATCAATTGCTGGAGATTTACGTGCCCAACGTGCAGTTCCTCCTGCATCACGCCCACCAACCCCATCTCGGAATTCGGGGAATCATCAGCGACCGGGATGACAAATACCTCTACCAGGTGAACGGACTCACGATGAACAACCGGATGTTGCTGGGCGCGGACGATGAGCGCGCCCTGCCGTTGCTGGGGGATATCCGCTCAGTGGACGTGGTGCGCGGCCCCGCCTCGGCCACCCACGGGGCGGGCGCGCTGGCCGGGGTCATTGACGTTGAAACGTACAACGGGCTGACGTTCCAGGGAGCGGATCTGAATGTGCGCCAGGGTCTGGTCGATCAATACAGTGCGGCAGAGGTCCGATACGGCCACAAATTCAGCGATACGTCCGGGTTGTTTATGTATTGCGGCGTCGCCGACGTGCAAGGGGCTGGAAACACTTATTACATTGGACACTCCTATCCGGCCACCAACGGCCTGCCCGCCAATGTCGCTGGCAAACCGGCCAAGGGGTCGATACCAAACCTCAACGAACCTGCGTTCGGCTCGCTCTGGCACAAGGTTCACTTGAGTTACGTGGCCGGGCCGTTGGAGTTTTGGGGCCGGTTTGTTCAGGATGGCGACGTATCTCCTCCCAGCCGGTCAATTTACACGAAAACGCGGCCGGCGACCGAGCCGCTGGAAACATTCACGCTCGGGCGCGAGATCCGGAATCAGCAGTACACCGCCGCCACCCGCTTCAAAAAAGACCTGTCGCCGACATGGAATCTGGAACTGCTGCAAAGCTACGACCTCTGGGCGTTCAAGGATCAGCGGGCTGGTGCGGATTCTTGGCCGCCGCGGCGGACCCGCTCGGCGGACGAACAGCAGGCGTTCAGCCGGGCGATTGCGGTCTGGACTCCCAACGACGCCCATTCGCTGGCTTTTGGGATGGAGTATTCCCACATGTGGTTTCACGATCCGCCGTATGCCGATGCATTGGAAGTGGCGCCAGTGGTTTCCAATCGCAACTGGCAGACCGGCACGATTTCCTTGTTGGCCGAGCACCAGTGGAGGATCACTGACCAGTGGACGACGTTCCTGAGTTTCCGCACGGACAAACACACCTACTCGGACTGGTTGCTGTCACCGCGCGCCACGGTGGTATTCACGCCGACGGAGCGGGACACGTTCAAGCTGATGGCCGGCCAATCGGTCCGCCGCAGCGGGGACGAAGAGTTGTGGTCGCAATGGGAGCGCCAGAGAACCGTCCCGGCCCCTGAAACGCTGCGTTCCTATGAGATTTCGTACGAACGCAAACTGACCGATCACTGGCGCGTGGGCGGCAACGCATTTTTCGAGGACTACGACGCCATCGGTTGGAGTTCGACCTTGTACCATTCGTTGTCCCTCGGCAACTTTCAGATTGCCGGCGGCGAGTTCCAACTTACGTACTCCAACAAAAGCACGCGCATCACGTTGTCAGAGGGCGTAGCGAAACTCGTGGATGCCACTTTGCCCAAGAGCTTGCCGGCCGCCGGCCAAGGAATCACCGCCGAGCCGTACGGGTTTGGGCAAGACTTGGCGGAGTGGGCGCCGTTCATCACGAAGCTGGCGCTCGTACATGACATCGGCAAAAGGTGGACCGTCAGTTCCTCGCTGGTTTACTACTCTGGATTCCCCGGTGCCGAAGATTACGCCAACTATAACGCCACATTGGCGAAACCGGCGACCTCTGCGCCCTTGAGCGATCCGGGCTATACGGAACCTTATGGCCCGAATTTGTACTTGAACCTCGGCCTGGAATATCGCCCTTCGGAGAAATGGACAATCCGTGTGGACGGTTACAACCTCGCGGCGCTGGCGGATGAGAAATTGTCCAAGCGCAACTACTACTTCCGCACGTCGGAATTCAGCGCGCAGCCGGCATCGCTGACTGTGTCAGCCCGCTACCGATTTTGAGAGGAGCGAAAAATAAGAGTTCTGATTACAAATGATTCAGGTCCGTTAAGGCGGTGTTTTTCGGCCAGAGTGGGATCTTGCGCGACAGCCATTGGCGTCGCGGTCGCCGCCTTATGGTTTGCGTTGGGAATGAGCACGGCCGCAGCCAATGAAGCGGCACAATCTCCGATGGCCAACAGCGATTGGCGGGACTTGACGCTCGAGCAGTTGGTGAATATCGAGCTCCGAAGCCCCGCCGGATTGACCGAGATCGATCCACGGAAGGCACCGGTCGACGTGACGACACTCGACGCCCGGGATATCGAGCAGTCCGGCGCCAAAGATTTGAATCATTTGCTGGAGATTTATGTCCCCAACGCCCAATTCATTGATGACCAGCGTCTCCCCCCGCATCTTGGATTCCGGGGAATCATCAGCGACCGCGAAGACAAATACCTCTACCAGGTGGACGGCATCACGCTGAACAACCGGACGTTACTGGGCGCTGACATCGAGCGCGACCTGCCGTTGCTCGGGGACATCCGGTCCGTGAGTGTTGTGCGCGGCCCGGCCTCGGCCACCCACGGCGCGGGCGCGCTGGCCGGAGTCATTGACGTGGAACCGTACACTGGGCTGACGTTTCAAGGGGTCGATGTCAACGTGCGGCAGGGCGTGGTGGACGAATACACCGCGGCAGAGATCCGTTACGGACACAAATTCAGCGAGACCTCCGGGTTATTCCTGTATTACGGCTTGGCCGACATGCAAGGAGCCGATTCCCACTATTACATCGGGCGCTCCTATCCGGCGGCCAACGGCCTGCCTGCAAACGTTGCTGGCAAACCGTACAGCGGACCGATGGCCAACCTCGATCAGGCCGGGTTCGGCGATCTCTGGCACAAGGTTCACGTGAGTTACGTGGCCGGGCCGTTCGAGTTCTGGACCCGTTACGTGCAAGACGGTGTCGAAGACCGGCCCATGCGCGACATTTACACTACGCCGATACCGGCAGGCGAGTCGTTGGAAGACTGGACCCGGGGCCGCGAGTTCCGGAACCAGCAAACCACAACGACCGGGCGCTTCAAGAAGGAGCTGTCGCCGGAATGGAACCTGGAATTGGTGCAGAGCTTTGACATCTGGTATTACGATAACCAGTTGATGGGGACCAGTCCCGCGCCCTTCCAGCACGGGCGCGAGTCTGAATCGTTCAGCCGGGGGATCGTCACTTGGAAGCCGAACGACGCGCATTCGTTGGCCGTGGGCACGGACTATTCCCACGAGTGGTTTCACGATCCACCGTATTCATACGCGCTGGATCGAGCGCCGATGGTTTCCAATCGCAATTGGCAAACTGACACGATTTCCCTGTTTGCCGAGCATCAATGGAGGATCAGCGACCAGTGGACGACGTTTTTGAGTTTTCGCACCGACAAGCACACTTTTTCGGACTGGTTGTTGTCGCCGCGCGGTACGGTGGTGTTTACGCCGACGGACCGGGACACGTTCAAAGTCATGGCCGGCCAGTCGGTGCGCCGCGGCGACGACGAAGAGCTATGGGGAGAATGGGAGCGCCACGGGACCATCGCGAAGCCCGAATCGCTGTGCTCCTACGAGATTTCGTATGAACGCAAGTTGACGGATCAGTGGCGCGTGGGTGGCAACGCATTTTACGAGGACTATGACGCTATTGGTTGGATTCCGGCCTGGTTCGAATCCGCGGCAATTGGTCGCTTCCAGATTGCCGGTGGCGAGTTTCAGCTTACCTACACCAACGGAAACACGCGTCTCACGTTGTCAGAGGGCGTGGCGAAGCTCGTAAATGCTTCTTTGCCCAAGGGCTTGCCGGCGGCCGGCCAGGGGCTCACCGCCGAGCCATACGGGTTTGGGCACGACTTGGCGGAGTGGGCTCCGTTCATCACGAAGTTGGCGCTACTGCATGACATCGGCAAGAAGTGGACCGTTAGTTCCTCGCTGGTTTACTACTCCGGGTTCCCCGGTGCCGAAGATTATGCCAGGTACGCCGGCAACTTTGTAAGCCCGCCATCCGCAGCACCTCTCAGCGATCCGGGATATACGGATCCTTATGGCCCGAATTTGTACATAAACCTCGGTTTGGAGTACCGTCCGACGAAAAACTGGTCGATCCGCTTGGACGGGTACAACCTTGCAGCGCTGGCGGATGAGACGTTGTCCAAGCGCAACTACTACTTCCGCTTGTCCGAATTCAGCGTGCAGCCTGCCTCGCTGGCTGTGTCAATCCGGTACCGCTTCTGATGAACGCCAGACCATATCTCTTGGAACGGACGACGACGGGCCGCTTGGCGACTGCGAGCCATGTGGTTCGGCTCCTAGCCGCTGTTCTGGTCGCCTCGATGTTGACTTGTCTCGGAACGGTCGGGGTCGCCGGAGCGCCAGCACTCTCTGAGTACCAGGTGAAAGCACTCTTCCTCTTTAATTTTGCAAAGTACGTGGACTGGCCGCCGCACGCGTTCGAGAACGACAGCGCTCCGATCGTGATTGGTTTGGCCGGACAGGACAATTTTGGCGACAACTTCAAACAGGTAATCGCAGGCAAAACCATCAATGGTCGACCAGTGGTAGTCAAACACGTGGCGAGCGAACAGGAGTACAAAGGCTGCCACATCCTGTTCATTAGCGCCTCGGAGAAGTCGGGTCTCCCGGAGATTCTGAACGCCGTCAAGGACTCCGCGATTTTGACGGTCGGGGAAACGGAGCGGTTTCTCGCGCAAACGGGGATGATCAACTTCACAAAGAAAGAGAACAAGATTCGTCTGGAGATCAATCTTGGCGCCGTGCAACGGGCGAATCTCAAGATCAGTTCAAAGTTGTTGAGCGTGGCCGATGTAGTGATGGGCAAGCCGGGGGATGAGAAGGTGAATTAGGATGCGAATCTTTCAAACTCTCTCCATCCAGCGCAAGCAGACACTGGTCATCATGCTGACCAGCACCGTTGCACTGGTGTTGGCTTGCGCAGGATTCGTCGCCTACGAAGTCATCGCGTTTCGCCAGACCATGACCCAGAATCTCACGACGCTTGCCCAAATCATCGGCGATAACAGCAGCGGGGCTTTGGATTTCAACGATCCCAAGGCCGCTCAGGAAATCCTGTCTGCGTTGCGCGCCGAACCGAATATCACCGCCGCCTGTATTTATACCAAGGACGGCCAGCGATTTGCCACGTATCGTCGTGCTGATGTCTTAACAGACTTCTCACCGCTCAAGATGGAAACGGACGGCCACCAGTTCGCCAACGGCCACCTGATTCTGTGCCGTCACATTATGCAGAAAGGCGACACAGTTGGCTCGGTCTATTTGCAGTCAGACTTGCGGGATCTGTCTGTGCGGCTAAGAAAATACATCAGCATTGTCGGCATTGTGTTGTTCACTTCCACGTTGGCCGCCTTTCTATTGTCGTCCAAGCTGCAACGCTGGCTCTCAGGGCCGATCTTGCATTTGGCCAAGACAGCCCGGGCCGTCGCTCTCGAAAAGAACTATGCGCTGCGTGCGGTCAAGCAGAGCCAGGACGAATTGGGAATGCTGACCGATGACTTCAACGAGATGTTGACCCAGATTCAGCAACAAGATGCCGCGTTGCAGGCGGCGAACGAGAGCTTGGAAATACGGGTCGAGAGACGCACGCGTGAGTTGGAAAGCTCCCTGTCTCTCCTTCATGCCACGATCGAGTCCACCGTCGACGGCATTCTCGTGGTGGATCGGCAGGGCAGGGCGGTGACCTACAACAGGAAGTTCGTGAGCATGTGGCGCATCCCAGAGGCCGTGCTTGCGTCTGGCGATAGCGAACAAATGATGGCGACGGTTCTCGATCAACTGAGCGACCCTGAGGGATACCTCCGCAGGGTGCGCGAGCGGCAAGCGGACTCGGACGGCGAGGGCTTTGACCTGCTCAGTTTCAAGGATGGCAGGGTCTTCGAGCAGTGCATCCAGCCCCAGTACATACGAGATGAAATCGTTGGTCGCGTGTGGAGCTTCAGGGACATCACGGAGCGCAAGCGCGCCGAGGCGAAGCTGGAAAACCTCCACCGGCAACTGTTGGATACCTCTCGGCAGGCGGGCATGGCGGAAGTGGCCACCAACGTGCTGCACAACGTCGGCAATGTGCTCAACAGCGTGAACGTCTCTTTCGCACTTGTATCGGATAGGGTTCGGAAATCCAAACTCTCGAACTTGGCCAAGGCGGCTGGATTGCTCCAGGAGCACAAGGACGATTTAGCCGCCTTTCTCAACGGCGATCCGAAGGGCATGCAGTTGCCTGGTTACTTGGTCAATCTCGCCCAGCACTTGACCGAGGAGCAGGCGGAGGTCCTCAAGGAGCTTCAATCCCTCAACGGCAACGTCGAGCACATCAAGGAGATCGTTGCGATGCAGCAGAACTACTCCAGGGTTTCCGGGGTGGTGGAGTCGCTGCCCGTGACCGAGTTGGTCGAGGACGCGCTGCGCATGCATGCCGCGGCGCTGGAGCGTCACGACGTGCAAGTCATTCGCGAATACGCCGATACTCCGCCGGTAGTGGTCGACAAACACAAGGTACTGCAGATCCTGGTGAACTTGATCCGGAACGCCAAATACGCGCTCGATGAAGGCGACCAGCGCGACAACCTACTCACGCTGCGGGTGACCAAAAACAGCAGTGACTTTGTCCATGTCTCGGTCATCGACAATGGCGTCGGCATCTCCCCGGAAAATCTCACACGGATTTTCCAGCACGGATTCACCACGCGCAAGGATGGGCACGGGTTTGGTCTCCACAGCGGCGCCTTGGCGGCCAAGGAGCTGGGTGGAACGTTGACCGTGCACAGCGACGGCGTGGGCAAGGGAGCGACGTTTACGCTAACGCTGCCCTGCGCACCGAAGGAGGAGACCCGATGAGTTCCGGCGCTCCCAGGAGCGTGGGCCAGGCGGTCCCCGGCGTCGGCCACGGGCGACTCCGGTGGCATCACGTGTATTTTTTGCAGGCCGCGTTCGTTCTGTTCACCATCCTGTTGAGCTTGGTTTTGAACTATCGATTGGTGGCGACGCACAAACGCACATTCGAAGGCAACCTCGAATGGGTTGCCAGACTGACTCTGTGCGACGTGCTTGGCAAGGACGCCAGCGATGTGAGCAGGCCGGGAACCGATGTGCTTCGTTCCCGCAACGTTGAGGCGGAATCCGCGAGAATGCAGGCCGCGCTGTCCGAATTCAACCAGACGTTCGAGCAACTGGTTCGCAAGTTGCCACGCAACGCGCCGCCAAAAGACGCAGCACTGCTGAGCAACGATTGCGCGTCGGTAAGAAAAGAAATGGATGACTTGGTTGCCAGCACGGAAGCCGTTTTCTCGTCCATCCGCGAAGGCAAACCCGATCAAGCCGGTCTCCAACTCGCCACGTTGAGCCGCGAGTATGACGACATCCTGCGGGCCCTGGATGTCTTCCGTGTGCATCTGCGTGCGCTGCGAAATGCCTACTTGGAAAGCCAGACTGCTGAAACCAAGAACCTTGCCCGATATGAATGGTTGCTGGGAGGATTGTTCCTTCTGATGGTGGTCGGCATTACCGCCTATGGCGTAAGGCTGGAAGGATATGTGTCGGCTTCGGAAGCAACGCTGCGCGCGAGCGAGCGCAAGTATCGGGCGTTGGTCGAGCAATCCCCGGACGCCATCACCACGACGGACGACCGGTGGAATATCCGGTTCGCGAACACGGCTGCGTGCAAGATGCTCGGCTACACAGAGGAGGAACTGCTGCGACTTAACATGTTGGATACGTACCCGCCTGAAGACCGCAAGATCGGAGAGCAACGCAGAGGGGAAATGCGCGTGGATCAGACGTTGCACTACGAGCGAAACATGCGACGGAAAGATGGCTCGTGTTTTCCCGCGGAAGTCATCCTCTGTCGAGTTGCGGAGGGTATGTACCAGGGGATTCTGCGCGACATCAGTGCCCGCAAGCAAGCGGAGGCGAACCTGGAGAACCTGCACAAGCAGTTGTTGGATAGCTCTCGGCAGGCGGGCATGGCGGAGGTAGTCACCGACGTGTTGCACAACGTCGGCAATGTGCTCAACAGCGTGAACGTCTCTTTTGCAGTCGTATCAGATAAGGTTCGGAAATCCAAAGTCTCGAACCTGGCCAAGGCGGCTGGATTGCTTCAGGAGCATAAACATGATTTGGCCGCTTTTCTCAACAGCGATCCAAAAGGAACACAGTTGCCCGGTTACTTGATCAATCTCGCCCAGCACCTGGCCGAGGAGCAGGCGGAGGTCCTCAAGGAGCTTCAATCGCTCAGCGGCAACGTCGAGCACATCAAAGAGATCGTTGCGGTGCAGCAGAGTTATTACAAGGTCTCTGGAGTGGTGGAATTACTGCCCGTGGCCGAGTTGGTCGAGGACGCGCTGCGCATGAATGCCGCCACGCTGGCGCGTCACGACGTGCAAATCGTACGCGAGTACGCCGAGGCCCCGCCAGTATTGGTGGAGAAACACAAGGTGCTGCAAATCCTGGTGAACTTGATCGGAAACGCCAAATACGCGCTCAATGTAGGCGGGCAGCACGACAAGCGACTCACGCTGCGAATAGCCAAGAACAGCAGCGACTCCGTCCATGTCTCGGTCATCGACAACGGCGTCGGCATCCCGCCGGAAAATCTCACACGGATTTTCGAACACGGATTCACGACCCGCAAGGATGGGCACGGGTTTGGTCTCCACAGCAGTGCGTTTGTAGCCAAGGAACTCGGTGGAACGTTGACCGTGCACAGCGACGGCGTGGGGAGGGGAGCGACGTTTACGTTAACGCTGCCATACGAACGGAAGGAGAGGGATTCATGAAACATTCCTCTCCCGAAAGGAACCGACGCATTCTGGTGATCGACGACAATCGCGCGATCCACGACGACTTTCGCAAAATCCTCAATGGAGCTGCGGTCGAGAACGGAGCGCTCACCCAGGCGGAGGCTGTGTTGTTCGAAGAACAGGCTCACGCACAAAGGCCGACGCGTTTCCAGATCGATTCCGCCTTCCAAGGGCAGGAAGGACTTGCCCGGGTGCAGATGGCCATCCAGGCGCGGTGCCCCTACGCGGTGGCGTTTGTGGATGTGCGGATGCCTCCGGGCTGGGACGGAGTGGAAACCATCCAGAGAATCTGGGAGGTCGATCCCGATCTGCAAGTGGTGGTCTGCACGGCTTATTCCGATTACTCGTGGGACGAAATGATCAACAAAGTCGGCAACTCCGATCGCATGTTGATTCTCAAAAAACCGTTCGACATCGTCGAGGTTTTGCAGCTCGCCAACGCGCTGACGGAAAAGTGGTGGTTGCAGCAACAGGTCAAGTGCCAGGTAGATGAGTTGGAACTGAAGGTGACCGAGCGCACGAAGAAGCTGCAGGAAGCCAATGAGATGCTGCGGCTCGAGGTCGCCGAGCGCAAGCAGGCCGAAGTAACCTTGCAGATCAAGACCGAGCAACTCCAGGCGATCACTGACGCGATGGTGGCGTTTCTCCAAAGCGGAGGCGAGCACGTGCCCAGCAGCATCCTCCTGCACAACGCGCTGAAGCAGACTGACAGCGAGTGTGGATTCGTGGCGGTGGTGATGGATGGGCCCAAGCTGCGCATCCTGGCGCACGCAGGCATCGGTTGGGACGAGATCGTCCACCAAGGGCTTTCCGGGGACGCCGCAGACGGCGACAAAGAGAACGGGCGCCTGGAGTTCGCGAATTTCAAAAACCTTTTCGGCAGCGTCATCACCAGTAGGCAATCAGTCATCTCCAACGAACCGGGTGCCGATTCCCGCTCGGGCGAGGGGTTGCCGGCAGGGACGCTGCCCTTGCGGCGTTTTCTAGGGGTGCCAATCCTCAGCGGGACGCAAGTGGTGGGCATGATCGGCGTGGCCAATCGCCCCGATGGGTACACCGGTGGGCAACAGAACAAGATCGAAATCCTGACGCGTGCCGCCGGAATCCTGTTTGACAGCTACCAACACCAACAGCGGGAGGATGCTTTGGAGCAGCAATTGCGTCAGGCCCAGAAGGTCGAGGCAATCGGCCGACTCGCCGGCGGCGTGGCGCACGATTTCAACAACATTCTGACCGCCATCCTGGGCTATAGCGAACTCATGCTGACGCGGATCAAGCCCGACGATTCGCTGCGTGGCAATGTCCAAGAAATTCGCAAGGCCGCCGAACGCGCCGCCGCGCTGACGCAGCAATTGCTTGCCTTCAGCCGCAAGCAGATTCTGGAGCCGAAGGTGGTCGATCTCAACGACATCCTGAAAGACCTGAGCACGATGCTGCGCCGCATGATCGGCGAGGACATCGAACTGACCACCCTTGGCGCGCCGGATCTCGGACGGGTGAAAGTCGATCCAAGCCAGATCGAGCAGGTGATTATCAATCTGGCCATCAACGCGCGCGATGCGATGCCACAGGGCGGCAAGTTGACGATCGAAATTGCCAACGTTGTATTGGACAACACCTACGCAGCCGAGCATGAAGATGTTGCCCCGGGCAAGTACGTCGTGCTCACCGTCAGCGATACCGGTATCGGCATGAGTGCTGAGGTGCGGGCCCGCCTTTTCGAGCCGTTCTTCACCACCAAGGAAGAAGGCAAGGGCACAGGTTTGGGATTGGCGACCTGCTACGGCATCGTCAAACAAAGTGGCGGCCACATCAGCATTGACAGTGAGCCCGGCCACGGGACAACCTTCACAGTTTACCTGCCGCAGCTTGAGGAACCGGCCGCGGTCCATCCCAAGCGAGATGAATCTGACGATCTGCCGCACGGCAAGGAGACTGTGCTGCTTGTCGAAGACGAGCCGAGTCTGCTCAAACTCGCCAGTTTGATCTTGCAGGAGCTCGGTTACACGGTGTTGGAAGCGTCCAATGGACGGGAGGCCTTGCGCATTGCCGAGGAAAGGAATGGACAAGGAGTCGATTTGGTGCTCACCGACGTGGTGATGCCGCAGATGGGAGGCAAGGAACTCGTCGATCAGTTTCACGCAGCACATCCTGAGACCAAGGTGCTTTTCAGTTCCGGTTACACGGAGAACACGATCGTCCACCACGGCGTGCTGGACGACGGTATTG
>JBEKFI010000057.1:0-19621 GCA_050013395.1 Verrucomicrobiia bacterium
TCGTCGATGACGAAGAATCAGGTGGCGGCCGCCCTGATGTCGTTCGCGGTGATCTTTCTGGTCGTCATCGTCGTGAACTGGCTGGGGTTTCTGTTTCAGGGCGGGCCGATCAATAAGATCGTGCGCGCCGTCTCGCCGTTCGACCACATGGAAGATTTTTCGCGCGGGATTCTCGATCTGCGTCCGATCGTGCTGTACGTGAGCGGCACGGTGTGGGCGCTGTTCGTGGCGACCCGCGTCGTCGAGTCGAGGAAGTGGAAGTGATCATGGCTGCCGAGACCGCTCCAACGCTTCGCCGTCGCCGCCTGTTGATCAGCGCCAACGTGCTGCTGCAGATCGTCGCCATGCTCGTCCTCATGGTGATGGTCAACTGGCTGGTTTACCGTCACTACACACGCGTCGATTGGACGAAGTCGGGCTACTACAAAATCTCCGACAAGACCAAACAGGTGTTGCAGCATCTGCAGAGGCCGATCAGGATCATTGTCTATCTGCAGCCGACTGCTGAGCGTGAGTATCAGGAAAAGCTTTACCAGGACGTTCGGAACCTGCTCAAAGAATTTCAATTCTTCGGCAAAGACAAGCTCTCGATCGAGTACGTTGACCCATACCGCGACGTCGCACGGGCGCGGCAAATCGTGGAGGAGTACAAGTTTGACGTGCGCGAACCAGCCCTGGTGATCTTCGCCAACGGTCCGCGCCACAAGTACGTCGGCATTAACGACATGGTCGAGTTCGACATGGAAGCCTACGGTCAGGTCTCGCGCATTCGCGCGTTCAAGGCCGAAGGTGCGTTTCTCTCGGCGATCCAGACCGTGACCGAGGAACAGTCGCCGATGATCTATTTCCTCACGGGTCACGGCGAGCGTGATCCCGAGAGCTTCGATCCGCGCAGCGGTTATTCGACGCTGGCCACTTACATCAAGCGCGACAACATCACCGTCGCCAAATGGAATTTGCTGGAGCAACAGATGTTACCCACGAATGCGGCAGCGATTGTCATCGCGGGTCCGAAAAAGAATTTCAGCGAAATCGAGATCAACGCGCTCGATCAGCACCTCAAGAATAAGGGCCGCCTGTTTGTGATGCTTGACCCGCACGAGCGCGGCGGGCTGGACACATTGCTGCAACGCTGGGGCGTACAGGTCGACGATGACCTCGCACTGCGCAAAGCGGGCAGCCTGCTCGGCACCGAGTTGCTCGATGTCAACGCCGTCGCCGCCGAATACGCGCCGCATCCTATCACCAGCAAACTCCAAGAGCAGGACATTAATACCGAGTTTCCCTACGCCCGTTCAATCCGCAGGCTGGAACGCAGCCGGAGTGGTACCGACCAGCCCCGCGTGACCGAACTCCTCAAGACGTCGTCCGCCTACTGGGGCGAGACCAATCCTGACACAGAGCGCGCCGCGTTCGATCCTGCCACCGACATCGCTGGTCCGTTGCCACTGGCCGTCGCGGTCGAAGCTGGCAAGCCGCAGGGCGCGAACGTCGATATCGGCATGACGCGGATGGTTGTTGTTGGCACATCGAGTTTTGCCGATAACAGCGGCCTCACGGGTGGCAACCTCGATTTCTTCATGAACGCGCTGAACTGGCTGCTTCAGCGTGAGCAATTGATCGCCGTCGGACCAAAGGTGCCTGAGGAATTCCACCTCGACATGTCCGTGCAGCAGGTTCGCGCCGTTTACGCGTTCGTCATTGTCGGCCTGCCGCTCGCCGTGGCGGTGATGGGCCTTGTGGTCTGGACGCGCCGAAGAAAATGATGAAATCCATTTCTGTTGTCATTCTGAGCGAAGCGAAGAACCTCTGTATCATTCGCCTGCCAGTGAGCGAGGCAGCAGAGGCCCTTCGCCTTGCTCAGGGTGACAAACTGGAACGAACATGAAATCGCGCACGACATTGATTCTGGTTGCTCTTGTGGTCATTGTTGGCCTCATTGTCGTTTGGGATCATTACAAAGGCACTTCCACCGAAGAAGCGGCAGAGAAGGGGAAGCACATCCTCAGCTTCAAATTCGACGACGTGACGCGGCTTGAATTGGCCCACACCAACCAGACCATCGTTCTCGAGAAGTCGGGCGACAAGTGGGACATCAAACAGCCATTGTCCGTGCCTGCTGATGGCGGCGCGGTGAATTCGATTCTTTCCGATCTGGAGTTCGCGGAGCGCGATCGCACGCTGTCTGAAAAGGAATTGAAGGACGTGAATCCAGCCGACTTCGGTCTCGATCGTCCCCGGATTCGCGTCACGCTGCAGGGCAAAAAAGGGCCGATGACCCTGCTGGTCGGCAGGGAGACGCCGACCAAAGACGCAGTCTATGTTCAGTTGCAGGGCCAAAAGCAGATTGACATCACGCCAAAATTGCTGCTCGACCGGCTGAATACAAGTTTGGACACCCTGCGGAGCCACGTGGCGGTGGAGTTCACACCCTCCGCCGTCACGCGGCTGGAACTGAAGAGCGTTGATCGCGTGATCGAGCTTGCCAAGACCGCTGCGAAGACAAACGCCGAGCCGCGCTGGGCAATCATCCGCCCGTTGGCGGCGCGCGCCGACCAGGGCAGAGTGAGCGAGTTGCTCACCGATCTCAGCGATTTGCGAATCCGGGATTTCCTCAGCGAAGATCCGAAGGACGTGCACACCTACCAACTCGAAGATCCTGAACGCGAGGTGACAGCCTGGACAGGTGATGTCGGGAATACCTTGCTGATTGGCCACGCGCTCACCAACGGTCCGACCAAAGTCTACGCCAAACTGAAGAGCGCGGACTCCATCTTCACGGTTTCCACAGAGCAGGCGAAGAAGTTTGCGATCCAGATCAACGACCTGCGCGATCCGCATGTCCTGGCGTTCTCACAACCCGATGTCTTCGGAATCGATCTGCTTCAGGGCACCAACAAAGTCTCGATCGAGCGCGGCGATAAAGGATGGAAGGTGGCCGGACCGACTCCAATGCCTGCTGAGGAATCGATTGTCGAGCAGACGCTCAAAGGTCTCAGCGATCTGACCGTCAAACGATTCGCTGCCGACGTCGCAATCGATTTGGACAAATTCGGTCTCGCTGCTCCGATGGCCGCGGTCACGCTCCGCGGCGAAGGAACGAACGCGATTGCACAATTGCTCATCGGCGGCTTGGACGATTCACACACGCTGCGCTACGTCAAGCGCGCCGACGAACCGTTCATCTACGGGGTGGAATCCAACGCCCTCGAATGGCTGCCCGCAAACGCCCTCGCCGTCCGCGCGCGTCGGCTCGCCGAGATTCAGCCGGAGCAGATCAAGAAACTGACCATTCAAAAAGGATCGAGCCGCACCATCCTGGAGCGCGATGCGCAGAACAAATGGCGGCTGGTTGAACCGGCGCAGGGTGTGCTGGACAGCGACTCCCTGCAGCGGTTGCTCGAAACTGTCGCGCAATTACGGGCGGAGAAATTCCTTCGCGAAGGGCGCGATAACCTCGCCGAGTACGGGCTTGATACGCCTGAATTCACTTTGGCTGCGCAGACCGGCGACAAGACGTACACCCTCGCTTTGGGAAAACCGCTTGACGGTGGGCTGCAATACGCTCTCTGGAGCGACCCGCCGCTGGTGTTTACCGTTGCGACGGCAGAGCTTGGTCCGATTACCAAACAGATCGTGACGACTCCGCCTGCGGTAGCTTCCGCACCGACGAACGCACCGCCCACCGCGGCGGTCACAACGACGCCGTCTCCGGCTCTGTCGAACACGGTTCCTGCCGTCACAAACCCGGCCTCGTCTCCACTCCCATCCCCGTGATTCGCGGGAACAATTGGTTGCTTCCGGTGTCTGAATGGACGTACCATGAACGCCTAGGAGGTTCCTCATGAAACTGCTTCGATGCGTCGCTACGCTGTCGCTGTCTCTGGCCGGTTTTACTCTGTCTGCCGAGCCAATCCCGGCGGAAAGCCGGATTACAGACGTTACCGTTTATTCCGACCGTGCGCAGGTCACGCGCACCGCTGACGTCCCGCTTGCGGCGGGGGAAACGCGCATCGTGTTGGGCAATCTGCCCGCCGCGCTTGCCGACGATTCTGTGCGCGCGACTGGCAGAGCCGCAACGGCCGTCTCAATCGAGGACGTTGAGGTTCGGAGGATTGTACGTCCACAGATCGACGATCAGGCGGCGGCGGAATTCGAGCGACAACTACAGAAATTGCGTGACGATAACGCAGCGCTCGATGCGCGCCAGCGCGTGCTCGACCAGCAACGCAGCCTCCTGTCACAGATTCAGATCAAGGCTGCCGGAGAGATCTCCCGCGATATCCAGATCAACAAATTCGACATTGCTCAACTGAAGGATCTACCCGGCACGCTCGGCGCGGCGTTGTCGCGGCTGGAGGACGAGTCGCAGAGAATTGTCGTGGAGCGTCGCGAACTGCAGCCGAAGATTCAGGCTGCTGAAGCCGAGTTCAACAAGCATCAGGCGGCAGCCCGACGTGTCAGCAAAAGCGTTGTCGTCACGGTCAACGCGAAGGAAGCAACGAAGCTGCAACTACAGGTGAGTTATGTCCTCGGCGGTGCATTATGGCTACCGAGTTACGACGCCCGGGCGGCAGTGGACAGCGGCAAGGTTGAATTCACCTACAACGGCATCGTGCGCCAGCAGACCGGCGAAGACTGGCGCGGCGTGAACCTCACGCTTTCCACCGCGCGTCCCGCCATCGGCGCGCAAATGCCGGAACTGACGAAGTGGACGGTGGATTTCCTGCAAGTTTTCGTGCAGGCGGCTGCGCCGGCGCTGGAGGGCGGAATGGGAAGGCCATTCGCTAGGAAAAAGGCTGCCGAAGAGCAAGGTGAACCCAACTCTCTTTCCGCAGCCGCGGCTCTCCCTGCCCAAGCGCCCGCAATGCCTCAGCAGGCCGAAATCGAGCAAGGCGTGACCTCAGCGACTTTCCACGTGCCTCGGGCCGCGGATGTGCCGAGCGATGGGGAACCGCATCGGCAGACGATTGCCGTGGAATCGTTGCCGGCAATCTTCGAGTATGAAACGACGCCGAAGCTCAATGCCCTCGCGTATTTGAAGGGGACGGCCACGAATTCGACCGATGCGCCATTCCTGGCAGGCACGGTCAACGTGTTCGTCAGATCGGATTTCATCGGCACGGGACGCATCGACACGGTCGCGCCGACCGAGGCGGTCAAGTTGTACCTCGGCACCGACGATGCCATCCGTGTGAAGCGCGAAGAGTTGAAGGATCGACGGGGCAAGTCCGGCTTGTTCAATCGCCGCCGCAAACAGGTGTACGCCTACAAGATCACCATTGAGAACTTCAAAGACAAGCCACAGCAGGTGCGGGTGTTCGAGCAACTTCCTGTGTCAGCGAACGACGACATCAAGGTCACGCTCTCCGACAATTCCACGAAGCCGTCGCAGCATGATGCGGCAATAGGCAAGTTGACGTGGGAGATGATTCTCAAGCCGCACGAGAAACGCGAAATCGTGTACGAGTTCACCGTGGACTGGCCGCAGGACAAGCAAGTTGCCGGCTTGTGATTCATCTGGGAGGGAGGGGGTCTTTCTGCGCCACCGACATGGCGGGTTGAATCTGCCTGTTTGTTTGCAGGCTAAGCAGTTGACGCGCCCTGGCGACACAGTTTAAGAATGGCCACAGTGAAGTCATTTGTAAAATTTGCAGGTCGGTTGTTGTCCTTGTTGTTGCTGGCGGCAATCGGCTGTTTGATCTATCTCAACGTCTATGGTTTTCCCCAATTCCTGAAGGATTTCGTCATCGGTCAGTTCGCGCGTTCGGGTTACGCAATTCAGTTCAGCTCCATTCGGCTCGACTGGTTGCGCGGTGTGATTGCGACGGACACAGTGTTGGCAGACGCAAAGGCGCCCGAACAGACGCTGGCGCGCATCGACGAGGTGCAATTGCACTGGAACTGGCAGAGGCTGATCCACAAGCAAAACGCGATCGACGCGCTGCAGATTGCCAATGCGACCATCTCCGTGCCGACTCCATCGGATGAGATCGGGCCGCAGCAATTCACCGCTTCCAGTGCATATGCCACCCTCCGCATCGAGGACGACGGCACGATCCAGATCGGCCAGCTCACGGGCGTTTACTGTGGGATCGCCTTACACGTCACCGGCCGGATCAAACCACGCGCCGCAGCCCCGGTGGCTCCCAAGAAGCCCGAGGTCGGTCCGGGGCGATTCACCTTTGTGACCAAAGCGTTGCGCGAGTTGAACAGTTTGCAGATCACTAGGCCGCCGCAGCTTGATCTGAATTTCGACCTCGATCTGGGGCAGCCGCTCGTGGGGCAGATGAAAGCTCGTCTGGTGGCCTCGGATTTCGGCTATCGCAAACTGGAGATCGGGTCGGCGTCGGTGGACGTGCAGATGCACGAGGGCGCAATCGAGATCGCCGAGTGTCTTATGAAAATCGGCAACGGTGAAATCTCCGTCAACGGCCGGTATGACATTGCCGAAGGACGATTCGATCTGCGCTTCAACAGTACCATCGATCCCACGACGCTCGCCGTTGCCCTGCCGCCCGAGGCGGCCAAGGTGCTCAGCGAGATCCACTTTCGCGAAAATCCAACAATCTCCGCGCGCTACACGTTGTCGCCGGAGACGGGCACTCTCCCGCAATTGCGGGGCGTGGTGGATACGGGCGCCTTTGATATCCGCGACGTGAGATTTCGCTCCATCAAATTCAGCTTCGCCAACCAAGGACCTGAGGTAAAAATCTTGGACGCGACGGTTGTGACTCCCGAAGGACATTTGACCGGGCACGGCCAATATCACATTGAGAGCAGCGATTTCAGTTACGAATTCGACAGCACGCTCGACCCGCGCAAGCTGTTGCCGCTGATGACGCCGCTGATGCAGCAGATTGTCGAGCCGAGTTGGTTCGAGACGCCGCCGCACATCGTCGCCAGCGTGACCGGCGATTTCGTTGATCGCGATGCCTTCGCGTATGACGCGCAGGTGACGGCGCGGCGGTGCAGCTACCGCGGTGTCGGGTTGAACCGCGCCTCCGGACACTTGCGGTTGCTGCATGGCAAGCTGGACGTGCAGAGCCTGCTGTTGGCGCGCGACGAGGGCGAGTTGCGCGGTACGCTGCTGGCAGACTTCGACAATCACCAAGTCAGCTTCGACTTGGAGACAACGGCGAACCCGACGGAGATGGCGCCGTTGCTCGGACCGGAAGCCGCATCGGTGATGCATCCTTATCGGTTCGGCCCGCGAACACAAGCCACGACGCGCGGGATGATCGATTTTGTAAGCCCGACCAACACGGCGTGGATGGCTCAGGTCGCGAATGACGGATTTTCGTATTGGAGATTTACTGCTGATCGCGCACAGGCGAATTTGATCTTCACCAACAACATCCTGCGCGTCTCCGACTTCGATGCGGATTTCTACGGCGGGAAGCTGCGCGGACAAGCGGTGTTCGCGCTGACCAACTCTGTGGACTACCGGTTTGATTTCAATGCCGAGCGTTGTGACGTGCAGGCCACGCTCACGGCGGTGCACCCAGACAAGAACAGCCGCGTCACGGGAACGCTCAGCGGGCGCATGAACTTGAGCGGGCAGGGAAGTGATCTGGGCACATTGCGCGGCAACGGCAATCTGGAAATTACCGACGGCGTGCTCTGGGAAGCGCCATTGTTCGGCATTTTCTCGCAGATTCTCGGCAACACAAAGGCCACAAACGCGAAAGCCACATTCACCATCGCTGATCAAGCCGTGGTCACCGATGATTTGGAGATTAAGGCAGACCCATTCACGGCCACCAGCCTAGGCAAGGTCGGATTCAACGGGAGCCTCGACTTCCGCGTGAAGGCGCAGTTTTTGCGCGCGTGGCCCGGCATCAACATTCTCTCGGCCATCCTCGGACAAATCCTCGAATACAAAGTCGGCGGCACGATCGACAAACCGAGCTATCGTGCGATTCGCCTGCCGAAAGAATTGCTGCCGCACGACTGATTTCACTTCGTTTGACAAGCGTTTAGCCGCTGGCTAGGCTCGGAGCGATGCGCGTCGAACTCATCAACACCGGCAGCGAACTGCTTCTTGGCTTCACCGTCAATTCGCACCTGAACGACATCGCGCGCAAACTTTTCGACATTGGGCTGCGGCTAAATCGCCAAACCACAGTGGGCGACGACCGCGCCGAGATGCGCGCCATCATTGCCGAAGCGCTGCAGCGCAGCGACGTGATCATCATCACCGGCGGACTCGGTCCGACCAGTGACGATTTCACCCGTGATGTCGTGGCCGAATTGCTCGATCGCAAACTTGTGCGCGATGATGCGGTCGCGGCGCACATTGCCGAGCGGATGCGCAAACGCGGAATCAAACTTCCGGATTCGGTCTATGTTCAGGCGCTCGTGCCGGAAGGCGCGCAGGTCCTGCCCAACGCAAACGGCACTGCACCGGGGTTGTTTCTTGAAATCACCCCTCACCCGTCCTTTCGCCTTCGCTCTTCGGGCTACGGCGAACAAGTCGGGCACCCTCTCCCCTCGGTCACCGAGGGGAGAGGGATGGGTGAGGGGAGCGGCAAACTGATATTCCTCCTTCCCGGCCCGCCGCGCGAACTCAAACCGATGTTCGAGAATCACGTGCTGCCGCTGATTCAGAAGCACATCGGCGCACAAGCCAAACCCGATTGTCGCGTTTTCAAAGTCGTAGGTTTGGCGGAGTCGCTCGTCGAGGAAAAGGTTGCCCCGGTGCTGGCCGATCTGAGCCGGATCGATTTGGGCTACTGCGCGAAGATGGGCGAAGTCGAGGTGCGCATCCTCTCAAATCTCGAATCCGTTGCCGACGAGGCGGAGCGACGAATTCGCACGGCGCTTGGCGACCACGTTTTCGGCATGGGCGAAGACCGATTGGAAGAAGTAGTCGTCGGAAAACTGATCGCGGCGCGCAAGACGATTGCAGTTGCCGAATCATGCACCGGTGGGTTGATCGCCAACCGCATCACTAACGTCAGCGGCTCCAGCGAGGTGTTCATCAATGGACTCGTCGCGTACTCGAACGAGTCGAAAGTGCGCTTGCTTGGCGTCAGCGAGGCCACGCTCGAACAGCACGGTGCGGTCAGCGAAGAGGTCGCTCGGGAAATGGCCGAAAGCGTGCGAGCGCGCAGCAAAACCGATTTAGCCCTCAGCACTACGGGTATCGCTGGTCCGGCGGGCGGCACGCCAGAGAAGCCGGTCGGCTTGGTGTACATCGGTTTTGCGACCAGCAAAGAGACCGTCGTGCAGCGACACATGCTGCTGTTCAACCGTGAAACCTTCAAATTCTTCGCCTCGCAGTACGCGCTCGACATGGTGAGGAGGGAGTTGCTGCCGGCGAGCGCTGTGAGTACACAACGGAGGTTAAGCGAAGGATGAACTTCGTCTGGGGGGTATTGGTCGGCGCAGTGATTGTACTGGTAGTTCGCGCATGGTTACGCAGTTCACAGCGCACCGGTGCCGTCGCACCGGCGCCGTCAGGGCCACCAACTCCGAAACCTGCGCCTGCGAAGCAAGACTTGGAAAATCCTGAAATGGAACGAGCACACGCTCTGCTCAGGTCAGACGCGCGCTTTATCCTGATCACGGGGCGTGCCGGAACAGGAAAATCCCCACTCATCAGCGAGTTCCGAAGATCAACACGCGAGGAAGTTGCCGTTGTTGCGCCCACTGCGGTCGCGGCACTCAATGTTGATGGCCGCACAATCCACTCGTTCTTCGGGTTTAAACCCGAACCGATTCCCGTTGAACACATTCCCGAAGTAACTGATCGTGAACTGTACACACATTTAGACACCTTGGTCATTGATGAGGTGTCCATGGTTCGTGCGGACTTGTTGGGTGAGACTTGTTTCAATTGCCGCCCGTGGTTGCCACGGCTGCTGTGCAGCGATTCCTTGCAGATCGGTATCGCGGCATCCACTTCTTTCGAGCCGGCGTGTTTCGGGAACTTCCCTTGGAGTTCGTTGAATTGCGCAAGTCGTACCGGCAATCTGATCCGACATTCTTGGCGATTCTCGATGCGATTCGCAACGGCACGGTTACTCAGGCAGAATTGGATGTACTGAACACCCGCGTGACGGGGCCGATTCAGAATGGGTGGGTGGGTCTGACCGCAAGAAACGCCACGGCGGATCGGATCAACGACCAGATGTTGAGCAAACTGCGGGGTACTCCGCGCCTGTACAACGCAGGTGCGACAGGTCGTTTCCAGCGCGCCCGTGACAAGAATCTTCCCTCACCCCGGAACTTAAAGTTGAAAGTCGGAGCGAGGGTTATGTTCACACGAAACGATCCTTGCAAACGGTGGTTAAACGGGACGCTGGGAACTGTGAAAGCGTTGCATCAGGACTTGGTAACCGTGGAAATCACTGACCATCGTTTGCACGCCACGTACAACGTCGAGCGCACGACGTGGGAACTGCTGTAGGTTCTTGGAGTGCGGTGGCTCGACACCGCTGTCGCTCGCGTGGTTAAAGGCTGCGTCAAGCCGCAGCACTCCAAGCGAAGACGTGACATTGAGGATCAGCCTGTCTATTCTGTTCTGAAAAGTTGTGATCAGAGCCTTCATTGCCGTTGATATTCCCGACGACATCCGCGCCGCAGTTGCCGACGCGCAGGCGCGACTGAAACGGGCGCACCTCTGGGTCAAGGTGTCGTGGACAAAGCCCGAGAACTGGCATCTGACGCTGCAGTTTCTTGGCTATGTGGATGAGCCTGTTATCGAAAAGATTTCGCTCGCGTTGGAGGAAGTCGCGCGCCAGCGCGATCAGTTTGACCTGAGTGTGCGCGGGGCGGGGGTGTTTCCCAACGACAAGCGGCCGCGCGTGTTGTGGGTTGGGTGCGAAGATCCGCAAGGGAAGTTGAAAGGCTTGGCCGGCGCGGTGCAGGGAGCGATGAAACAGTTTAGGTTTGAGCCCGAGCATCGCGAGTTTTCGGCGCACCTGACGCTCGGTCGCGTGAAACCTGCCCCGATGAAATCAGGATTTCCCCAGCCCGACGTTGCGTTGACAAGGGTGCTGGATTCCGTTAGAGATGAGGCTTTCGGAACGATGCGGGTTGTGGCCGTGCATCTCTTCGAGAGCCAACTGCATCCTCAGGGCTCGGTTTATCGAAAGCTTTCGTCACACGCGTTGCGAGCCGCCTAATCGGCAAGAGAGGAAAACGTATATGACAGCAAAAGCTGAATCCAAGGAGAAGGAAGCGACCAAACAAACTGCCGCGAAGGATAAGAACCTTCAGGCGGCGGTCGCCGCCATCGAGAAACAATTCGGCGCAGGTTCCATCATGCGTCTCGGCGACGAGACGGCCCGCGTCGATATTCCCGTGATCTCGACGGGTGCGCTCTCACTCGACTTGGCGCTCGGCGTGGGCGGCGTGCCGCGGGGACGCGTCGTGGAAATTTTTGGCCCCGAAAGCGGTGGCAAGACGACGCTCTGTCTGAGCGTCATTGCGAACGCGCAGCGCGCCGGCGGCTTGGCGGCGTTCGTGGATGCCGAGCATGCGGTCGATCCGTCCTACGCCAAACGCATCGGTGTGAATCTTGACGATCTCCTGATCAGCCAACCCGACAGCGGCGAGGAAGCGTTGACGATCACTGAGACGCTGATCCGCAGCAACGCCGTGGACGTGATCGTCGTGGACTCGGTGGCGGCGCTGGTGCCGCGCGCGGAACTGGAAGGTCAGATGGGCGATGCGACCGTCGGCGCGCAGGCCCGGTTGATGAGCCAGGCAATGCGCAAGCTCACCGCCGCGATTCACAGGTCGAAGACCTGCTGCATTTTTACCAATCAGATCCGCGAAAAGATCGGCGTCATGTTCGGCAATCCCGAGACGACGCCCGGCGGACGCGCGCTGAAGTTTTACACCAGCGTGCGCCTCGACATGCGGCGCATTAACATCATCAAGGACAGCATGGGCAAGGTGATCGGCAGCCACATCCGCGCCAAGGTGGTGAAGAACAAAGTCGCTCCGCCGTTCACCGAGGCGGAGTTCGACATCATGTACGACCGCGGCATTTCGCAGGAAGGCTCGGTCATTGATGTGGCGACAGATCTCGGCGTGCTGGAGCGGAAAGGCTCGTGGCTGGCGTTCGCGGGCCAGCAGATCGGCCAGGGCCGCGAAGCCGCCAAGGATTTTATGCGCGAGAACCCGAAAACGCTCGACCAGGTCATCGCGGCGGTCAGGGTGAAAGTTGCAGCGGGGGCGCTCGTAGGCAAGCGGATCGGCGGCACGGCCGAGTGACGTAACGCATAACCCTCACCCTGACCCTCTCCCTTACAAAGGGAGAGGGAAGAATCTCCTCGCCCCGTTTGCGGGGAGAGGATTAAGGTGAGGGGCATTGAATTGAAGCGACCTTATGATGACCTCATCCGAGATTCGCCAGAGCTTCCTCGATTTCTTCCGCGAGAAACAGCACACCATCGTGCCGTCGTCGTCGCTGCTGCCCGACGCGCCGAACCTGCTGTTCACCAACGCGGGCATGAACCAGTTCGTGCCGATCTTCCTTGGCCAGAGCAAACCGCAGTGGAACCCGGCGCGCGCGGTCGACACGCAGAAGTGCATCCGCGCCGGCGGCAAACACAACGACCTCGAAGACGTCGGCCTCGACACCTATCATCACACGTTCTTCGAGATGCTTGGCAACTGGAGTTTCGGCGACCCCGACGCAGACGACGGCATCGGGGCAGGCTACTTCAAGAAGGAAGCAATTGATTGGGCGTGGGAACTTCTCGTCAATGTGTGGAAGTTTCCGAAGGAGCGGCTCTATGCCACGTACTTCGGAGGGGACGACAAAACGCCTGAAGACAAAGAAGCCAAAGAACATTGGCTGCGTTATCTGCCCGCCGACCATCTCCTTCCGGGCGACCGCAAAGACAATTTCTGGATGATGGGCGACACCGGTCCGTGCGGTCCGTGCAGCGAGATTCACGTTGATCTCACCCCAGCGGGCGACACGCAGGGCAAACTTGTCAACGCTGGGACACCGCAGTGCATTGAAATCTGGAACCTCGTGTTCATCCAATTCAACGCACAGATCACAAAGAGCATGCGATTGGACTTTGTTCAAGAGGGTCTGGTTTCTGTGTTTCCTACTGAATGGAAATATGACCCGCTTCCCGCTCGACACGTGGACACTGGAATGGGCTTCGAGCGCGTGTGCGGCATCATCCAGTGCACAAAGAATTTCACGGACTTTAGCGGCGTCATTTCGAACTACGAGTCCGATGTTTTTACCCCGATCTTCCGCGAACTTGGGAAGCTCTCAGGTAAGCGCTACAGTTCAACCTTGCCGACTGGTCGCAACGAACGAGGCGAAGTTATTGCGGCAAACAAGGAGGAAGAAGTTGATTTGGCATTTCGTGTTATCGCTGATCACATCCGTTGCCTCAGCTTCGCCATTGCTGATGGTATCGACCCATCAAGGGGAGATCGTGGTCACGTCCTGCGCGGCATCCTGCGCCGCGGGGTGCGTTATGGTCGCAACCTCGGCTTTCACGAGCCGTTCTTCTACAAGCTCGTTGACGTACTCGCTGATACAATGGGCGACGCGTTCCCTGAAATTCGCAAAAAACAGGGGCGCATCAAGGAAACTCTTTGCCTTGAAGAAGAGTTGTTTGACAAAACGCTCGACGCGGGAATTCTGATTTTTGAATCAGCAGTTCGGACCAGTGCTGAAGCCACATCAAACGCGACAGAGATTCGCACGCTCACAGCCGAGCTGAAAGATCAGGCCAAGAGCTTTGTTGAAGGTGGTGGAAGCATACGTAGCTTTTTGCAGGAAAATGCGAGCACAATTGCTAAACTCAAACAACTCGCAAACGCGATTTCTTCACCGGAATGCTTGAGGTTTCTAGGAAACGCGGGAAACATTGTCCGGAGTTTCGTCAACCAGCTCTCGACAAATGCGGAAGAGAAGCCTTTTGGCAACCTCACTCAGGTTGATGACACAATGCAAGCCCTCGACCTGATTCTATCCTCGGCGGGAGAAGAGGAACTGCATCCTGGTGCCTTCCCCGGCAAAGCAGCGTTTCTTCTGCATGATACCTACGGTTTCCCGCTCGACCTCACACAACTCATGGCTCGTGAGCGCGGTTTGACGGTTGACATTTCAGAATTCGCAAAACTTATGGAGGAGCAGCGGCGCCGGGCGCGGGCTGATTACCAAAGCAAGAAGATCGCAATTACCACAGCAGGTGAATCGTTGATGGCCGAGCCTACCGAGTTTGTCGGCTACGAAACACTGGAGGCTGAAAGCGAAGTGATTTCAGTCCACCCAAGCTTGAGCATAGAACCTCCTCAAGGAGTGTGGGAAGGCGGTAAATGGATAGGCGAGATTGTTGTTCGCAAGACACCCTTTTATCCTGAGATGGGTGGCCAAGTTGGCGACACTGGGATGATTGTTGTTTTGGACGACAGAAATGCGGAGGCAGGGAGATTTGAAGTTGAGGACACTCAGAAGAGTGGACCCGCCATTGTGCATGCCGCTGATCTCAAGAGCGGTCGCAACCCGAAGGTTGGCGAACGAGTGCGCCTTACAGTCGACGCGTCGCGGCGTGGCAACATTCAGCGGCATCACACGGCGACGCATTTGTTCCACTGGGCGCTGCAGGAGGTGGTGAACCGTGACGCGCGGCAGCGCGGGTCGCTCGTGGCACCCGACCGCATGCGATTCGATTTCAATCATCCCGAGCGGCTGACGGAGCAGCAGATTGCCGACATCGAGCGGCTGGTCAACGAGCGTATCCGGGAGAACGCGCCCGTGTCTTGGACCAAGGTGCCGTACGCCGAGATCAAGAACCACCCGCAGATCCGCCAGTTCTTTGGCGAGAAGTACGGCGACATCGTGCGCGTGCTGCAAGTGGGCGGTCATCCGGGCAAGCTGGATGGTTTTTCGATGGAATTGTGCGGCGGGACGCACGTACGGAACACGGGCGACATCGGGCTGTTCAAGATCGCGAGGGAATCCGCCATCGCCGCCGGTATCCGTCGTGTCGAGGCGGTGGTCGGTGAGTTTGCCTTGGAGTACATCGAGAAAACCAAATCGCAAGAGCGGGCCGAGGCGGAGAAGGCGAAGGCGCGGGAACGCCAGAAGGAAGAAGAGCGAAGAGCGAAGAGCGAAGGCCAAAAGCGGGCGGCGGAACTGGTGGAACAGGTTCTCGCCAAGACGCAAAGACGCGAAGGAGTCAGCCTCGTAGTGGACGAGATCAAGGAAGCGAATGCGGAGTTGTTGCGGGCGGTCGTGGACGTGCTCAAGTCGAAGCTCCAGAGCGGTGTGGTCGTCCTCGGCGGCGTCAGCAACGGCAAAGTCTCGTTGATTTGTTATGTCACGCCCGACCTCGTGAAACAGGGCAAGCACGCCGGCAAAATCGTCGGCGAACTGGCCAAACTCTGCGGCGGCGGCGGTGGCGGTCGGCCCGATCTGGCGCAGGCGGGCGGGAAGCAGCCTGAAAAGTTGGCCGAAGCGCTCGCGGCGGTGGCGCGCGTGATTTCCTTGTAGCCGCACCCTTCATGGGTGCGCCGAACGCAGGCTAAAGCCTGCGGCTACACCAGCTTCGAGATGCTTGCTCTGGCGCATGCTGCGCCGTATCATCCGTCCCATGCTCGACATCAAACTGATTCGTGAGAAACCGGATTTCGTTCGTCAACGGCTCGCTGCGCGCGGGCGAGGCGATGAGGCACGTCTCGACGAGATTCTTAGCGTTGACGGCCAGATTCGCGACTGGAAAAGCAAGGGCGACAACTTGAAAGCCGAGCGTAACCGTCTGAGCAAAGAGATCGGCTTGCTCAAAGCTAAAGGTCAGAAGACCGAGGCTCCCATGGCCTGTGTGAGAAAAGTAAACGAGGATATATCGGAAGCAGATGCTCACGTAATGGCAGGGGAAGAAATCTTGAAGAGATTCCTTTTGGAAACTCCGAACCTGCCTCATGAATCGATTCCCATCGGCAAGGATGCGGCGGACAATCCCGAAGTGCGCCGCTGGGGTGAACCCCCCAAGTTTTCGTTTCAGCCGAAACCACATTGGGAAATCGGTGAGAAGCTGGGCATCTTGGATTTCCCGCGGGCGACGAAGATTTCCGGCAGCGGATTCATCCTCTACAAGGGTGCCGGCGCGCGCTTGGAACGGGGGCTGATCAATTTTCTGCTCGATCTGCACACGCGCGAGCACGGCTATACGGAAGTTTTCCCGCCGTTTCTCATCAATCGCAATGCAATGATCGGCACGGGGCAATTGCCGAAATTCGAGGAAGACATGTACCGGCTGCGCGACGACGAGTTGTATCTTGCGCCGACTGCCGAGGTGCCGGTCGCAAACATTCATCGTGAGGAGATTCTGCGCGAGGACCAGTTGCCGATTTACTACTGCGCGTACACGCCATGCTTCCGCCGCGAAGCTGGCGCGGCCGGCAAGGAGACGCGTGGGATGATTCGCGTGCACCAGTTTGACAAGGTCGAATTGATCAAGTTTACGAAACCCGAAACCAGCTACGACGAATTGGAGAAGTTGGTCGCGAATGCCGAGCGCGTACTACAAACGCTCGGGCTGCACTACCGTGTAGTGTTGCTCTGCACAGGCGATGTGGGGTTCGCCAGCGCGAAGACGTACGACATCGAAGTTTGGGTGCCGGGGTCCCGCCCCAGCGGGACGTACCTTGAAGTGTCGAGCTGCTCCAACTGCGAGGACTTCCAGGCGCGTCGGGCGAACATCAAGTTTAAGAGCGCTGATGGCAAGAATCGGTTCGTTCACATTTTGAACGGCAGCGGCACCGCACTGGCGCGGCTGTACGTCGCGCTGTTGGAAACCTATCAGCAACCCGACGGCAGCGTAAGGTTGCCGGAGGTACTTGCTCCTTACATGGACGGGGTGATTCATATACATTTGTAGCCGCGAATCGTATTCGCGGCGCGCGGAAGGCCGCGAAGAGGTTTCGCGGCTACAATCATGTTGTCCAAGGTTCAATCGGCATTAAAGCACTTGCTCGCCCCCGGCGAGCCGCTTCTTATCGGTGTCTCCGGCGGACCTGACTCGGTCGCGCTGCTCGACGCGCTCGTATCGTCCGGTTGGCGCCCGCACGTTTGTCATCTGAATCACAAACTGCGCGGCGCGGACAGTGATGCCGACGCGGAATTCGTGCGCGAAATCGCGGGCCATTACGGTTTGCCGTCCACGATTGAAGCGCGAGCGGTCGAGCGCGACGAAGACGCGGCGCGCCGGGCGCGTTTCGGTTTCTTCACCGACGCGGCGCTTCGCACGGGTATTAAGAAGTTGGCGTTGGCACACACGGCGGACGATCAGGTGGAGACGTTCTTGCTGCGATTGGTGCGCGGCGCGGGTGCGCCGGGATTGATTGGTATTTGGCCGGAGCGGCAGATCGGCGCGCTGCGCGTGATTCGTCCGCTGTTGACCATTTCGCGCCCCGAAGTGTTGGAATATCTCAAGGGGCGCGGCTTGCGCTATCGCGTGGATGCGACGAACGCTGACGCGCGATTCACGCGCAACCGGATCCGTCACGAACTGCTGCCGCTGCTCGAACGGGAATTCAATCCTGCGATCCGCGACGTGTTGCTGCGGACGGCGGAAATCTTGCGGGACGAGGATTTTTACCTGACGCAGCACGTCATGAAGGCATTTTATTCGGCGGCGTGCTGCAACGACGTGGTCAACCTCAAGGTGCTGGCGAACTATCCGGTCGCGGTCCAGCGGCGGTTGCTGCGGTTCTGGCTCGGCGCGGAGGACGAGAACGGCCCACAATTCGCTTTTGAGCGAATCGAAGCCGTCCGCGAACTGGCGCAAAGCGAATCGCCCAGCGCCCAACTCGATCTGCCCAACGATCTCGTTGTGTACCGCGAATACGACGAATTGAAAAAAGCGCGTTGTGCTGATCTGGAACCGGTACGCGGCCGTTGGTCGTTAAACCTGAACGGCGAAACGGTGGTTCGCGAACTTGGCATTACCTTCCGGTGCTGTCACCCTGAGCTTGGCGAAGGGTCTCTGTCGTTACGCCAAGAGATTCTTCGCTCCGCTCAGAATGACAAGAAGGATGAGGAATCTTTCGACGCCGACGCACTGGGCATTGCGCCCTTTATCCGCACGTGGCTGGAGGGCGACCGTTTTCAACCGCTCGGCATGAGCGGTGAAAAGCGGCTGCAAGACTTTTTTGTGGACGAAAAAGTGCCGCGGCTCCAGCGTGGTCGCGTGCCGCTGCTCTGCGCTTTCGACGGACGCATCGCTTGGGTTGTAGGCCACCGCATCGCCGAGCCGTTCAAAGTGACTCAGCAGACCCAGCGCGTATTGTGGGTGCGCGCGGCCAGATTGTAGCTACGAATCGCATTCGCGGCCACAAGGCAGGTCTTTTCGGGGTTGACAAGTCATGCCTTGGGCGGGTATTGGCAGCGTGAATGGCGGCCAACCACAAGAACAATCACAGAAACAGCCACAAGAATAATCTGCGGCATGTTCGGGTTGATCTGGGGGAGCGCAGCTACGACATTGTGATCGGCGGCGGTCTGTTGGCGCGCCTCCCTGAGTTTCTTCGCCCGCTCAAATTGGGCAAGCGCGGCGTCATCATCACGGACATGCAGGTCGGCCGGCTGTACGCGAAACCGGTTCGCGAGGCGCTGCAGGAGGGCGGATTCGAGACGGAGATCTTGGATGTCCCCGCCGGCGAGGCCTCGAAATCGTTGCGGCAGGCGAATCGGTTGTTTGAGAAGCTGCCGTCGTTCGGACTGGATCGGCAATCCTTTGTGATCGCGTTGGGCGGCGGCGTGGTCGGAGACCTGGCGGGATTCGTCACGGCGGCGTATTTGCGCGGCTTGTCGTTCGTACAGGTGCCGACGACGCTGCTCGCGCAAATGGATAGTTCCGTTGGCGGCAAGGTGGGTGTGAATCTGCCACAAGGTAAGAACCTCGTCGGCGCATTTTACCAACCGCGGCTGGTGCTGGCGGACACCGACACGCTGGCGACGTTGCCCGAACGTGAACTGCGCGCGGGATTTGCGGAAATCATCAAGCACGGCGCGATTTACGACGCGGAGTTCTTCGCGTGGCTGGAACGCGAGTATCAGCGCGTGTTGAAACTTGATGCGGATGCGGTCACGCACGCAGTGCGTCGCTGCTGCGAGATCAAAGCCGAGGTCGTTTCGGCTGACGAACGCGAGTCGGGGTTGCGCGCGATCCTGAATTTTGGGCACACGATCGGCCACGCGATGGAAGCGTTGACGGAGTACGTCGGCTTGCTGCACGGCGAGGCAGTCTCGATGGGGATGTACTGCGCCGCCCACCTGTCGGTCAAGCGCGCGGGATTGGACAAAGTGGAGGCGGAGCGGCTCCAGGCGTTGATTGCCGCGAGCGGGTTGCCGACGCGACTTGGGCAGAGGTTTGTGCTCGGCCAACTCATGACGGCGATGCGTATGGACAAGAAAGCGCGCGAAGGCAAACTGCGGTTCGTGTTGTTGAAGCGGCTGGGCGAAGCGGTTGTTTTCGATGCAGTGACCGACGCGGACATTGAGGAGACAGTGAATGTCTGCCGTTGATGAAACGATTGTGCGCGAGTATTTCGAGTCGCACGAGTTTCTGGTGTGCCAGCGGCGCAAGTACATCGTGCAGGCGCGCCAGAAGATGGCGCACGAAGAGGT
>JBEKFI010000058.1:0-19076 GCA_050013395.1 Verrucomicrobiia bacterium
TGCCACTGCTGCTCGATCTGCCCCGACATAAGGTGTCGGGGTTGCAGGTGCACCGTCTCGCCGTCGAACTCGGTGCCGAGATCGGTGCGGATTTCCACTGCGCGAGTGTCGATGCCGTGACGCTGGAGGTGCGCCAGGAAGCGGTCGGCGGCGAAAGGATGGCGTAGGTTTTGGACAGCTCGCTGCTGTAGGCTAGCAGTTGCTCCACCGCCGCACCGTGGCTGGTCTCGATCGCCCCCGCCGGCGCTTGGTAGGCTTGGATCTTTTCCCGCCACTGCGCCCAGCCTTCCCCGCTGTGCGCAAAGGTGAAGCGATTCACCACTTGGCCCTGCCGGTCTAGGATGGCGACGTCGTGGTGGTCCTTCGTCCAGTCAAACCCGGCGAAGTGGGTCAGTTGGTACCAATTGTGCATGGTGTCCTTTCTGCGCATCGTCGGCTGGCCACGCGTCGTGCTGATATCGGAACCCTCATGGGGTGATGTTCTCTCAGACGTTGCGCCACAAGACGCTGGAAGCCATCACCGCGGAACGGGGCGAGGACGAACGCGTCTGGGGGTCGATGATCAAAGAGGCCATCAAGCGACGGAATCCCGGACTCAACGAGCGCGCGTACGGGTTCCGGTCGTTCAACGACCTGCTGCTGGAAGCGCAGAAGCGCGGCCTGCTGAAGTTGGAGCCCGACGCGAAGTCCGGCGGCTACTTCGTCAAAGCCGTGGAGTGATTGCGCCGCCAGTTTGATCCCGCCGTGGCGGGACAGGAATGTTTACGTGGCCGCTCCCACGAGACGAGGAACGGTTACTTCACGGCCTTGTTGAGGGCGGCGACTTTGTCGGTGCGTTCCCAGGTGAAGGTGTCGAGGTCGTATACCTTGCCGAAGTGACCGTAGTTGGTCGTCTTCGAGTAGATGGGGCGCAGGAGGTTGAGTTGTTGAATGATGTTGGCGGGTTTGAAACTGAACACTTCCAGCACGGCCTTCTCGATGGCCTCGTGCGACACTTTGCCAGTGCCGAAGGTGTCCACCGAAATGCTGACAGGCTCCGGGTAACCGATGGCGTAGGCGACATGGATTTCGCACCGCTCGGCCAGTCCCGCGGCGACGATGTTCTTGGCGACGTAGCGGCCCATGTAAGCGGCGCTGCGATCGACTTTGCTCGGGTCTTTGCCCGAGAAACAGCCCCCGCCGTGTCGACCCATGCCGCCGTAGGTGTCCACGATGATCTTGCGGCCCGTGAGACCGCTGTCGCCTTCCGGCCCGCCGATGACGAACCGGCCGGTCGGGTTGATGAGATAGCGTGTGTTCTTGTCGAGCAGGTTTTTCGGAATCGTCTTCTTAATGATCTCTTCAACGAGCACTTCGGAGATTTCCTTGTGGTTCACGTCGAGGGCGTGCATGTTTGAGATCACGACGGCGTGAACGCGCAGGAGCTTGTAGCCATCGTACTCGATCGTGACCTGTGTTTTCCCGTCGGGTCGCAGCCAGGGAATTCGTCCGCTACGGCGCGCTTCGCGCAGGGCTTTGCCGAGATTGTGTGCGTACATGATCGTGGCCGGCATCAACTCGGGCGTTTCCGTGCAGGCGAATCCGAACATCAATCCCTGGTCGCCCGCACCCTGTTCGGCGGTCGCCTTGCCTTCGGCGGCCCGTTCGTCCACGCCTTGGGCGATGTCCGGGCTTTGTTTGACGATGGCGCAGAGGATTTGGGTGCTGATGTGGTTGAAGAGGGACTTCTCGTCGGTGTACCCGATCTCGCGGATGGTGTCGCGGACGATGGCGCAGTAGTCCAGCTTGGCCTTGGTGGTGATTTCGCCAGCCAATACGACCAGATTGGATTTGGCGAGCGTCTCACACGCCACACGGCTCTTCGGGTCTTGCGCCAGGCAGGCGTCCAACACCGCATCCGAAATCGTATCGCAGACCTTATCCGGATGACCTTCGGTCACCGACTCCGACGAAAACAAATACCGTTTCTTATCCATGTTACCTTTCACCGTTGGGGATACGCAGCGGGATGGCTGTGAAACTCCCTCGCAAATAGCCATAAACTATAGCGAATCTACGGTTGGTTCACAAGTTTTTTGTACCCCTGCGCCCAGCCCGCGGATTGGCTCTAATTAAATGTTACCGGGGAAGCGAAAGGGTGTGCGGGGGGAAGGGGTCGTTGACTCATAATGCAGGTTACCGAAAGGAAACTGCATTATGGGGACAAATCCCAAACACGAATATCCCGCCACGGCGGGATCATGCGTGCCCGCTATCAGCGCGTGGGCCGCCAGTTCAGATCCAAAATCCTCGATGAGTTCTGCGCGGTCTGCGGCTATCATCGCAAGCACGCCATCCGCTTGCTCCGCCAACCGCCCCGCCCCCCACCGCAAACGCCCGGGACCAAAACCCCTGTACGACGGCGCGGTCGCAGCGGTGTTCAAAGCGCTCTGGCTGGCGACCGATCAACTCTGCTCCAAACGCTTGAAGGCCGTCCTGCCGTTGTGGCTGCCCTACTGCGTGGTCTTCTGTCCCTCCATGAAGCTGGTGAGCAAGAAGCGGGTGAAGGCGCGCTTGGTCAAGAAGCACGATCCGCCGCACACGCCCTACGAGCGTCTGCTGGCCACACCGCAGGTTAGCAAAGACAAGAAGCGCCAACTGCGAGAGCGCTTCGCCCAACTCAACCCATTCGAACTGAAGAAAAACATCGAACGGAACTGAAAATCATCTTTGATCGGCTCCGGTAGCCAGCAACGTGAGTCAACGACTCCCGATCCAGCTCTGAGCCCGGGTAACATCTTCCCGTGAATCAACGGGCCCGAACCACTAGCTCACCACGTCGGGGTCAATGCGCTGGACGAGGGCATTGAGCATCGCCAGAACCTCGCGGCTGCGCGTAGCGTGCAGCGTGGCGGCGGCCAGTTCCTGGACCTCGGAGAAGTTGAGGCGGCGGATCACCTCTTTGACGCGGGGTATGCTGGCGGCGGCGACACTGAGTTCGTCCACGCCCATGCCGACCAGCAGTGGCACGTAGAGCGGTTCGCCGGCAATCTCGCCGCAGACGCCGACCCAGATGTCGTTGTTGTGAGCCGCTTCGACACACCCCCGGATGAGACGGAGGATGGCTGGGTGAGTCGGCTCGTAGAGGTTGGCCACCTTTTCGTTCACACGGTCGACCGCCATCGTGTACTGAATGAGATCGTTGCTGCCGATGCTGAAGAAATCCACTTCCTGCGCGATCATCTCCGCCGTCAGTGCTGCCGACGGGATTTCAATCATCGCGCCGACCTGGATGTTCTCATCGAAGGCGAACCCTTCTCCGCGGAGATCGAACTTGATCTGCTCGAGAATTTCGTTGGCTTGGATGACTTCGTTGACGCTACTGATCATGGGATACATGATCTTTACGTTGCCTTCGGCGCTGGCGCGCAAAATGGCGCGGAGTTGGGTGGCAAACACGTTCACGTTGGCCAGGCAAAACCGAATGGCGCGGAAGCCGAGGAACGGATTGATCTCCGCGGGTGTGGCCTCTTCGCTGTGAAACTTGTCGCCGCCCAGATCAAGGGTGCGGATGATTACCGAGTGCGGTTTCATGGCACGGGCGACTTGAACGTATTTCTCGTACTGTTCCTGTTCGGTCGGAAAATCCTTTCTGCCGAGATAGAGAAACTCGGTGCGAAACAGCCCGATGCCTTCCGCGCCGACCTGCGGCAGCGCCGGCAGGTCTTCAGGCAGCTCGATGTTGGCGGAAAGCGTGATGCGATGACCGTCCAGTGTCTCAGCGGGCAGATTGCGCAGGGCCGCCTGCCGTTCCTCCACGGAGTGCCGTTTGGCGTCCAATTGCCCGTAAATGAAGAGCGTTTGCTCGCTGGGTTCGATGACGAGCGCGCCTTCGTAGCCATCGAGAATCGCCGGCTGGCCGTCGTGCACGTGCTGGCTTAGGTCGCGCAAGCCGACGACGGCGGGAATGTTCATCGAGCGCGCCATGATCGCCGTGTGCGACGTGTGGCTGCCAACGTCGGTCGCAAACGCGACCACGTTCTGGCGGTTGAGCGAGGAAGTGTCCGATGGCGACAAATCGTAGGCGACGACGATAGTGTTAGGCGGCACATCGGCCAGCGCGCGATGTTCGCGTCCCAGCAGGTTGCGCAGGATGCGGCGCGTGACGTCATGGACATCCACGGCACGTTCGCGGAGGAATTCGTCAGGAAGCTCGGCCAGCGTCTTGACGTACTTGTGGGCAACGCTGTCAAAAATGGATTCGACGTTCTTCTTTTCCTGTTCGAGGTGTGTCATCACGGGCTCGATGAGCGCGGGGTCTTCGGTGATGGACACGTGCACGTCGAGGATGCTGGACGTCGTGCTGGAGCCGATGCCTGTCGCGATGCGTTGCTGCAGTTCGTGCAACTGTTCACGTGTGCCGATCAGCGCCTGCTCAAAGCGGGCGATTTCCTGCGGGATTTGCTCGGTCGTGATGTCGTATTCGGGCACGACCTCCTCAGCCATGCTATAGACAAGAATCTTGCCTCGGGCAACGCCCGGCGAGACTCCGATGCCATGAAAGACGCGCTCAGTCGACATTTTCTTTGCCATACGCGGACAACTAGTCCTCGTTAAACTTTTGCAGAAACAGTTGCTCGGTTTCGCAGATGGCTTGCTCGGCATCCCGGCCTTCCGCTGTGATCCTGAGTTTCGAGCCGTGACCCGCGGCGAGCATCATCAGCCCCATGATACTCTTGCCGTTGACGGTTTCGCCATCTTTTTCGACGGTGATATCGCTTTCAAATTTGCTGGCGACCCTAACGAATAAGGCGGCTGGACGCGCGTGGATGCCCAGTTTGTTGGTCACGGTGCATTCCTTGCTGACCCGATTTGAATTCGCCGTGTCGCCTTGTTTTCGTGAAGATGACATGCTGTTTATGTCTGCGGTGTCCGCATCCTCTCGATCAATCGCTCGTTAAACTCCCGAGCCGCGTTGTAGCCCAGGCTCTTCAATTTCTGGTCCAGCGCCGCCACCTCGATCAACCGCGCGATGTCACGCCCTGGTCGCACGGGAATGATGATATGCGGCAGTGAAATGCCGAGGATCGTATACGTCTGTTGTTCGAGTCCGATCCGGTCGATGTCTTCCATCGAGTTCCAATCCATCAGAGTGACGACGAGGTTCACGTTCTTCTCGGGCCGCACGCTGGCAACGCCGAAGACGGCGGGTACGTTGATGATGCCCAGCCCGCGAATCTCCATGTGGTAGCGCGTGGTTTCCGACGACGTGCCCACCAGTTCGCGCCCTTCCACCAGACGAATGCGCGTGACGTCGTCGCTCACGAGGCTGTAGCCGCGTTCCAGCAGCGCGAGCACGCTTTCGCTCTTGCCGATGCCGCTCTCCCCACGAATTAGCACACCAATGCCCAAAATGTCCACCATCGAACCGTGCTCGCTGATTTGCGGGGCGAATTCCATCTCCAGCGCGATCGTGGCGGCGTTAATGAACCTCATCGTCAGCATCTTGGTCTTGAACAGCGGCACTTGATATTCATCGCACCTTTCCAGAATAAACTGGGGCGGATTGAAATTGCGGGCGAAAACAAGGCAGGGAACCTTCCGCTTCAGCATCTCCTCGATCCGCGTGGCCACTTCGGTGTTACTGAGCGATTTCAAATACTGCCATTCGGCGCCGCCGATGACCTGAACGCGCTTGTAGGCGAAATATTTGAAGAACCCCGCGAGCGCCAAGCCGGGTCGGTTGACCGAGCCTTCCTGGATTCTGCGCGACAGACCCGCACCGCCGGCGATGAGCCTAAGCTGCAGCTTCTCCGCTTGGTTCAAATAGAAGCGCTCGACGGTGACGGTGGGAAGAGAGGCGCTCTGCATACTCAGGCCAGGGTTGGCTGGATCAAACCGAAGTCACCGCTTTTGCGTCGATAGAGCACGTTAACCTTCTCCGTCTCCGCGTTGAGGAAAACCAAGAACTGATGGTTCTCCGAAAGCTCCATTTGCAGCACCGCCTCGTCGACGAACATCGGTTTGATCGCAAATCGTTCGGTGCGAACGATGCGATGTTTGCCTTCGTCCTCGTGCAGGTCATGGGTCAACACTTGCTCATCGACGTGGATCGTATCGAAGTCGCGCGGCCGGTGGTTTTGAAGTTTTGTTTTGTACTTGCGCATCCGACGCGCGACCTTGTCCACGACGCGGTCGATGGACACGTACAAGTCTTCGCTGATCTCACGGGCTTCGATGGTGATGTGATTGCCGCATTGCAGCACCAACTCCGCAATGTGACGAAACTTTTCCACCTCCAAAATGAAATGCGCGCTCAAGATTCGCGGGAAATCGATCCCGACGTGCTCCAGTTTCTTGGCGGCATAATCCCGAATGGCAGGGGTTACCTCCACGTGTCTTCCTGTGACTGTGATATCCATGACTTCTCTCCTTTGACTGCTGGCAATCGTCTGCCCAACCTACATGCTGAACCGCGGACCGAGGTACAGTTCGCGGCTTTTGGGATCGTTGATTAAAAACTCGCTCGTGCCCTCGCGCTCGACCTTGCCTTCGCAAATCAAATACGCGCGATCGACGACGGAAAGCGTCTCGCGGACGTTGTGATCGGTCACGAGGATGCCCAACCCCTTGCGCTTCAACTCGGCGATGATTTGCTGCACGTCGTACACCGCAATCGGGTCAACCCCGCTAAACGGCTCATCCAACAGCATCAGCTTAGGCGCTGTCACCAAAGCCCTCGTGATCTCCAGCCGTCGGCGTTCTCCGCCGCTCAGCGTGTACGCTTTGTTCTTCCGCAACGGTTCAATATCCAACTCCTCCAACAAATAATCCAGACGAAATTTGCGTTCCTGCTCGGTCAGCGGCAGCGTTTCAAGGATGGCGAGGATGTTCTCCTCGACCGTCAACTTCCGAAACATGCTCGGCTCTTGTGCCAGATAACCGATTCCCCGCCGCGCCCGCTTGTGCATCGACATGTGCGTCACGTCCTGCCCGTCGAAAAACACCTTGCCCGCATTCGGCCTCACCAAACCGACGGTCATGTAAAAGGTCGTCGTCTTCCCCGCGCCATTCGGCCCGAGCAAGCCGACGACCTCACCGCGTTTGACGTTGATGTTCACGCCGTCGACAACGCGGCGGCCGCCATAGACTTTGACGAGTCCCTCGGTGTGCAGGAGGATGTTGTTGGTCGGTTCGCTCACGGAGTCTGTCCGCTTTGCTCCTGAGACTTTTTCCGTTGCTCTTCGGGATAGATGATGAGCCGTGTCCGATTGGTGTCCGTCTGGTCGGACTCGACGTCCATCTTGTCCTGACCGCGCCAAAAAGTGATGCGCTGTCCCGTGACGATTCCATCAGGACTTTGCACTTGCGGGTGGCCTGTAAGCACCACCTTGCCGTCGTCGTCGGTGTACTCGGCGCGGTCGCTGTTGGACCTCTTGTTCTCAGGCGTCGTGATCACCACGGCTCCTTCGGCAATAATCTTCTCCACCGAGCGGGTCGAGTTTGTACTCGCGCTCGTGGCGACGTTGGTGCTGGTGAAGAACACCGTCATCTTGTCGGCGCGGACGGTGATACGGAAATCGACGGCCAGCACATTGCCTTCAAATGTCCCGACGTTGTGAGCGTAATCGACCTGCAGCCGTTTGCTGGTGACAACCGTAGGCTCATTGGTGGATCCAACGGTGCTCGATGCTGTCGATGTGGCCGTGTTGCTCTCGTCGGCCGCCAGCGCTGTGCCAGCAATCGCAGTCGCCAAAGCCAGTGAAGCGATCGTTTGGTTCATTGTGACTTTTCCTTCCTGTGTTCCGAAAATGGTGTTGCTGCCTGTGAGAACGACCTGGACGTTGTGGCGCACAATCAGCGTCGAGGTCTTACCGTCCCAATCGCCACCGATTCCCGTGACGACCATGTTCTCGCGCTCGATCCGCACCGGCGCGTCGGTGGCTGCCCGGCCGTTGGCGCGGTCCAGCACGCAATTGGGGGAGGTGAAAACCATATCGACTTTGTTGCTGGTATAAAACTCTGCGCGCACGTTGAAGATGTTCATCAATCCATCCGGCCGAATCAAGGCGCGATCGCCACCGAGTTTCCATTTCAAGTTGCCGTTCTCGTCGCGCTCGGGTACTTGGAACTTTTCGATGTAGCCAGTCGCCGCGTCGTTTGGCGCATTGCTATTGCCATTGGCAAATATCACCGAGGTTGTCGTCACGAACGTGACCACGGCAAGCACCGTGTATTTCGCGATCACCTTTTTCCACGTGCCTTGCGCCTTCAAAATCATCTCGATCACTTCGCGCACCGCGCCATCGCCGCCTGATTGGCGCGTGACGTAATGCGCCGCTTGTTTGACCTCGTCCGTCGCGTTAAGCACGGCGACTGCAATGCCGACTCGCCGCATCACAGGCAAGTCCACCAGCTCATCGCCGATGAAACAGATCTGTTCATTGCGCAGCCGGTGCTCTCTTTTGACCTGTTCGACCATTTCCGTCTTGTTGATCGCGGCCTGTTTCACAATTTCCACGCCCAACTCCGCCGCGCGCCGTGCCGTCGCTTTTGACGGTCGGCCCGAAATGAACCCGATCACCAGTCCAGCCCGCCGCGCCAGCGCGATGCCGTGCCCGTCCTGCGCGTCGAAGGATTTGAATTCCTTGCCGTCGCTGGTGAAATGCAACTTGCCGTCCGTAAGCACACCATCCACGTCCATGAGCAGACAGTGAATCGATTTCAGTCGGGTGCGCCAGTGATGGCCGGACGGCGGCTTTGTGGATCTCATTCCGCAGCACTTTACCAGAACCATCGCCGCTGGCAAGCCCGGCCGCCTGTGTATCAGTCAGCACACGAAATCGGCGGCCCGCAACTCAGAAACGCAGAGAGTCGGCGTTCTCAGCAGTAACGACCTGAAAATATTGGTCGAACTGCTCGCGAGCAGATGCCGGCTTTTTTCCAGACTGCTGGGCGGGTTTGGTTCGATTGACGATAGCCACGTGAATCAGATCGCTTCGGAAAAGCCTTTTTAGTGGAACAGTCGCCAAAGATACTGCGATGAACTTGGGAATCTTCTGTGGCAAGGTCCTGATCTGCTGAGGGCTCAGGGCGGGCGGACCGACAAACGACACGATCGCCGCGGCGTCTGGATATTTTTGCAGGAGGTTCAAATAGAAGTCGGGACTCAGCCCTGCATCAGTAATGTCCGTGTCGAGTTGTACTTTTTCAGTCGCAGCCAGGGTGAGGTCGGGATGTTGTTTGACTGTCTGCTGGAACGCCTTCAATTGCTCCTCCAACTCGGGGGCAGGGTATTGACCCGTATCGCGCGTGACGACGACGATGCGACCCTTGTTGTCCAGCAGCTTTGCGGTTTCCTGGGCGGTGACCTCTCCGAGGGCGGCGAAGGGTGCGACGCTGGCAGTTGACGGGCGGTTGACACCACGGAGGTAGACGAACAACCAGATGGCCCCTCCAACAATGCCCACGATCGAAAAGAGGATTAGTTTGGTTCGTCGCCCAGGATCAACGCCGGACCCCTCGGAGTCTTCATTCAAGTTCCATGACGGTCGAAGGATAGGTGTGATGGCATTCATCGTGGCCTCCTTGGGTAATACTGGTGAATCAGACGGTGGATTGCAAGCAACATTTTCAGCAATGCTTTCACTTGCGACAACGGCAATTGATTGGCGGCGTCGCTGAGCGCTTGGTCGGGGTTGGGGTGTGTTTCGAAGAAGATCCCGTCGCAGCCCGCCGCAACAGCAGCACGCGCCAGTACCGGTGCCATGCGTCGGTCGCCGCTGGTGAATTTCCCGCCGCCACCGGGAATTTGCACACTGTGCGTCGCATCGAACACCACCGGCCAACCAAATTCACGCATGATCGCCAGCGAGCGCATGTCCGCGACGAGATTGTTGTAGCCGAACGACGAACCGCGTTCGGTGAGCATGATGCTCTTGCCGCCGACCGCTGTGATTTTGGCGATGACGTTTCGCATGTCCCACGGGGCGAGGAACTGGCCTTTCTTGAGGTTGACGCATTTGCCGGTACGCGCGGCGGCTTGGACGAGGTCGGTCTGTCGGCACAGGAATGCGGGGATTTGGAGGACATCGGCGACTTCCGCCACGGGCGCGCACTCGGCGACAGAATGCACGTCGGTCAACACGGGCACGCCGAGTTTCGCCTTCACTTTCGCCAGAATCGCCAGGCCCCGCTTCAGGCCGACCCCGCGAAAACTGTCGGTGGAAGTGCGATTGGCCTTGTCGTAGCTGGCTTTAAAGATGAACGGCAGCCGCAACCGGTCGCAGACAGTGGCCAGCGTCTCCGCAGTCCGGAGAAGCATTGATTCGCCCTCAATGACGCACGGACCCGCAATAACGAACAGTGGCGCGTTCTTTCCACCGAGTTTCAGCTTACCGACGTGGATGGTTTTCGTAGTCATTACCGAATGACAGCAGTGTATCAGAACCCCATTCGCTGACAAGCCTCACGCCAAGTCATCACGCCGGAGTTTTTTTACACAGGCGCAAGCGGTGTTCAGGCGGCTTGGCCATGCTCTCAATTAGTCGTCAGCGCTGTAATTGTGGCACACGGCTCACCCAGATTTCCTCCTTGTTCACGCTGAACACCAGCCAGAGGGCGTTGTCGGGACGCGAGCCGTCGTTCGACCATAGCGAGAGGCCGCGCACGTAGCTCGCGCCAGGGTCCTTGGCCTGGCCGGCGTAACGCAACGCCGGGAGTTCTCCGTGGATCACACACGGGTTCCGGAAGGTGATGCCGTCATCGCTGGTGAGCAGAACCAAGGGGTAGCGCAGTTTCTTGTCGGGATCATAGACGAGAACGTAGCGGTCGGCGCGGAGGTGTTGCCCCCACACCTTGCCCATCCCGGTGACGAGTGAATGCGGTCGCACGGGTTGATCCCAGGTGCGACCATCGTCGCGCGAGAGCGTCACCCACCCCATTTTCGCCACTGCGACCAGCGCGCCATCGGCACGGCGGAAAAAGCACATGGCCTTGCCGAAACCGGTCGCATCCTTCTTCAACTTGTCATCGCCGTCCCAAGCTGCCGTGTCGTGCCATTTCATCCGCTCCTCGGGTGCGAGGAGATTGCCGTAATCCTGCTGTTCGAGAAAGAGGCGGTTGGCAAGCAACTGGCGGCACGCTTCGACGAAGCCCTCGTCAACTGAAGTGTTGAAGTCTGGCGGCTGGCCTTCGACCGCGCTGGCTGGCGGACGCAGGGTGAAAACCGCACCGAGCGTGTGGTCGCGACGGATTTCGCGCACGACCAGCGGGCCTTTGGTACGCTCACTCGTCTTCTCGCGGTTCGTCCGCAGGCCGGCGATGGCGAGCATCCGGCCATTGGGCGCGCGGAAGAAATACATGCGCAGCGGTGTGGACACGCCTGGCGGGAAAAGTGCCGCTACGGTCGACCAATCCTCGCCGTCGGTCGAAGTGCGGAAGAGTTCGTGCGAGACGCCGGTGTCTTCGTCACGTTCACATGAACTCCAGCCGACATAGAGCCGCCCTTTCCAGCACGCGAGGTCGGGATGGTGGTGATACGTCCAACCGTACCAGTCGCTGAGCTCCGGCCGTTCCTTATCCGCTCGGAAGACGACGAACGTCCTTAAGCCAGAGGCTGGTGCGAGTGCACCGTCCGTGCGCTTGAAATCGAGTTTGGCCAGTTCCGGTGCGATGATGCGCAACGGCTCGACCGGCTTGTCGGCGGCGGATACGGGAAGGACAAAAATCAGAGTGAGCAGCGGAGCGAGAGTTTTCATAATTCAGGGTGCGAGTGTTGGCCCAGTCTGGATCATATCATCACGGCCTTCGTACGGCCTCAATGAGGCTATCGGGCGGAGGCAAAGGGATGATCCGTCGCTGTTGTGCGCCGGTCTCCCAGAGCTTCTGGAGACTTGTCGGGCAGCGGCACGGCGCGGTCGGGGACCTGCGCCGAACACTGGTAGAAGATGGTTTTCATAGTCATTACCGAATGACAGCAGTGTATCAGAACATCGTTTACTGACAAGCCTCACGCCAGGTCGTTGTAGGGCGCACAAGAAGGCACAAAAGCACGACCCAACCACAGAGACACAGAGACACGGAGACACCTATCGGGTCACCCATTTACCGGTGGAGCGGGACAAACTGTTGGCGCTGGCGATTCGGAGCGATACATCGGTATCCGATGTATCGCCGATTGCCACGTCCCCGCGTGTGCTGTGGAAAACCGACCCCGGCTCCTGCTAATCCCGTCAATTGTCAGGCGTTGACCACGTCGGCGCAGAAAGTTGTCAATACTATGGACTGACCTTTTTACCCTTTACCGCTTTACCTGCAATTCACTACCCAAATTGCGCATACTTTGGAGTTGTGACGAAACTTCAAGCGGGAATTGTCGGTGCCATCCTGATCGCCTGCGTGGCGATTCTGGTAGCGGTCCAAAATCAGTCTCGAAATCAGTTGCGCGAGGAAAAGCGTTCCTTGCAGGAGCGAGTTGATCAACTGGCCGCGGAGAACGGACGCCTTTCGAATCTGGTCGCTAAGACCGACAGTGGCCCACCACTTGCGGATGACCAGATGGGGGAACTTTTGCGTCTCCGCGGTGAAGTGGGCAGGTTAAGGCAATCGGCCGCGATGGCCACGGCACGCTTGAAAGACACAGAGCCGCCACGGCAGGAGGAACCAAGAAAGGACCCGGAAATCGCGAAATACGAGCAGCAATTCAAATCTAAGCGGAGTTTCTCTGGAGAATTACTCCGTGCCGTCCTTGCCTATACCGGACAGAACCAAGGGCAGCTTCCCACGACCTTGGATCAGGCGGCGCCTTTTTTGAGTGACAAGGCCCGAGCTCAAACCAATTCGACGATTGATCAATTTGAAATCGTTGACCCGGGCTCGTGCAGTGCTCTCACAAACGCGAGCTGGGGCATCATGATGCGAGAACGGCAGCCTTGGCACGCGTTTGGCGGCACGGGAAGAGTCTACAGTTGGATTCAGGCCGATGCCGGCCGGGAATCATTTGCCTTCATACCCGAAGGTGACCAAGGGGCTTTCGAAAAATGGGAGGCGCAGCAGAAGTGGGAGATGGATTACAATCGGCCGAAAGACGGGAGCGCAGACTAGACGTTCTCCGTCAGCCGGATACTATGTATCGCCGATTGTCACGTCCGGGCGTGTGCTGCGGAAAACCGACCCCGGCCCCTGCTAATTCCGTCAATTGTCAGGCGTTGACCGCGTCAAGCAGAATGAATAATAGATAGACTTGAGTTTGAGACGGTTAAGGAAGCTGAAACCTCATAGCTGAGAATCAGCTCACGCACGCAAACGGGGTCAGGTCTCGACATCAGACAATTGGTCTCCAGTTCTTTCACTACGGCCTGCAGTCTCCAATCCTGTGTCTATCGTTGCCCCTAGGGAAGCGGCATGCGAAACGCGAGGTAGAGAAGCAGCAACCCGACTACAATGATCACCGACCATAGAATTAACTTTTTCATTGTCGTACCTTAGTCCGTCCCTACGGATGCTTCGAGAAGGCGATTCATCTCCGTCGTTTCAGTGCCGCCTCGATAAAGCCGCGGAAGAGCGGGTGGGCATTGTAAGGGCGACTCTTAAACTCAGGATGGAATTGGCAAGCGACGAAGTACGGGTGCGACGGGATCTCGATCAGTTCGACCAAGTCTTTCTCGGTATAGTGACCGGCAATCTTCAACCCGCGCTGGGTAAGCCGGTCGCGATAGGCGTTGTTGAATTCGTACCGGTGCCGGTGCCGTTCGCTGATCAATGGCGCGCCGTAGAGCCGTCGAGCATGGGTGCCGGGCGCGAGTTTGCAGGGCATTGCGCCGAGGCGCATCGTGCCGCCTTTGTGGGTGACTTTGCGCTGTTCTTCCAGCAGACAGATGACTGGGTGAGGCGTTTTCGGCGCGAACTCGCTAGAATTGGCGCCCTTGAGCTTGCAGACGTTCCGGGCGAATTCGATGACGGCGGTCTGCATGCCTAGACAGATGCCGAAGTACGGTATCCTCTTCTCGCGGGCGTACCGGGCCGCAGCAATCTTGCCTTCGATGCCGCGGTTGCCGAAGCCGCCGGGCACGAGAATCCCGGTCACGCCATGTAGATATTTCCCAGCGCCGTCCTTCTCGATGTCCTCGGCGTCAACACGGACGATCTCTACCGCGGCGTCGTTGGCGGCGCCACCGTGTTTGATCGCTTCGTAAAGGCTCTTGTATGAGTCCTGAAGCTGAATGTATTTGCCGACGACTGCGATCCGGCACCGACGGTGGGGCGCGATGAGGCGTTTGAGCATGCGTTTCCAGTTGTGCATGTCGGCTGGACGGGTACGCAGGCCGAGAAACCGGCAGACAAGGTCGTCCACGCGTTCCTGCTGCAAGGCGAGGGGGACTTCGTAGATCGAGTGGGCGACGTCCAGTTCCTCGATGACGCATTTGATGGGCACGTTACAGAACATCGAGATTTTCTGGCGCACGTCCTTGGCGAGCGGTTTCTCGCTGCGGCAAATGAGAATCTGCGGTTGGATGCCGATTTCGCGCAGCTTCGCCACGCTTTGCTGGGTCGGCTTGGTCTTGATCTCCCCAGCGACGCGGATGTACGGCACGAGCGTGACGTGCATGAACAGCGCGTTCTTTGGACCGGCCTCGTGCGCAAACTCGCGAATCGCTTCAAGGAATGGCAACCCTTCGATATCACCGGTCGTGCCGCCGATCTCGATAATCAACACGTCGGCATCACTGGTGCGGCCGATTTTGCGAATGCGGTCTTTGATCTCGTTGGTCACGTGCGGAATGACTTGCACGGTCTTGCCGAGATAATCGCCGTGCCGTTCTTTCTCGATGATGTTGGCGTACACGCGTCCGCTGGTGAGGTTGTTGAGGCGGGTCAGCGTGGCGTGGGTGAACCGTTCGTAATGGCCGAGGTCGAGGTCCGTCTCCGCGCCGTCGTCGGTCACGTACACTTCGCCGTGCTGAAACGGATTCATCGTGCCGGGGTCAACGTTCAGGTACGGATCAAACTTCGCTAGCGTGACCTTCAGCCCGCGATTCTCAAGCAGTGTGCCCAGCGACGCGGCCGTCAGTCCTTTGCCGAGTGAGCTGATCACACCACCTGTGACAAAAATGTATTTCACCGCGCCAATCGTGTCACCCTGAGCGAAGCGAAGGGTCTCTGCCCAACCAACAGAGATGCCTCGACAAGCTCGGCATGACAATTAACCTTGTTTCCTCAAGATCTCCTCAACGATTTCGACGTCTTCAGGTCGATCCACGCCGATTGAATCGAACGGCGTGATCCAAACTCTGACTGCAAAACCATTTTCCAATGCCCGCAACTGCTCGAGCTTCTCCGTTTTCTCCAACTCGCTGGGCGGCAACTGCACGAACATCAGCAAAAATTCCTTCCGAAACGCGTAAATCCCCAAGTGCTTGTAGAACGCGGCCAGGCGCAGCCATTCCAGCGCCTCGCCGCTCTTCGCGTCCCGAACGTACGGGATCGTGCTCCGCGAAAAGTATAACGCATTCCCGTTGCGGGCGACAACGACCTTTACGACGCTGGCATTTTCCAGCACGCGCGCCGACTCAATCTTGCGCGCCAGCGTTCCCATCACGCAATCGGGATTAGCTTGCATGCCCTCGATGAGCTGATCGATCATCTCGGGCCGCATCAACGGTTCGTCGCCTTGGATATTCAGTACTAATCCGCAATCATGCTGCAGCGCCACCTCCGCGATCCGATCCGTTCCCGTTGCGCAATCAACTGAGGTCAGCATCGCGTCGCCGCCGAATGCCTCAACGGCTTCCAAGATGCGCGTGTCCTCCGTCGCCACGACGACGCGATCGAGCAAGTTCGCTTTGGCAGCCTGCTCGTAGACGCGTTGCACGACTGATTTGCCTGCAATCATTGCCAGCGGTTTGCCGGGAAACCGTTGCGAGCCGTAACGCGCGGGGATCACTCCGAGAGTTTTCTGCTTCATTGAGCGCGAGTGTAGCAGAATGAGTGCGGGTGGCAAGCGCGGTCACCGAACCGGGCACGAGGAGAGCGCATCTCAATCCTACCCGCCATGACAAGTCCTGTCACAGTAGCGCGGGCCTTCGCCGCGTCGAAGCGGCTTCGTCCGCGCAGGCGGGCGTCCCGCCCGTTGCTCGTTGGGGATGCCGCACGACACGGGCGAGACGCCCGCGCTACGATGGGGACAGTGTCAGATCCTCCCAAGCCCTGTCGAATCACATCCTTAGGCTTGCTTTTGGAGGGTGTTTGTGTGTATAATGCTGCGGCTTTAGGGATGATACTCGAGGGTTCCAAAGGGCGGGTCGGGCTTTGTGTTTTTGTCTCCGCGATGTTCGCAGTTCGCGGCCATGCCGTCCTGTTCAAGTCCACCGCTGATTCTTCTTACAACACGAATGCGCCGACGGGCAGCCTGACCAACAGCGGCTGGCAGTACGAAGGCTCATGGAACGGATTTCTCGGCACGCCCATCGCGCCGACTTTCTTCCTCGCCGCCAAGCACGTCGGCGGCTCAACGGGGGACGTTTTTGTGCTGAACGGGTTCACTTATCACACGATTGCATTCTCCGATTGCCCGAATTGCGATCTGCGCGTGTGGCAAGTCGCGGAGACGTTTCCTCTCTATGCCCCGTTGTACATGGCGACGAACGAAGTCGGGCAAGGCTGTGTCGTGTTTGGCCGCGGCACGCAACGCGGAGACCCGGTGGTGGTGGACTCGCAAACGAATGGCTGGTTCTGGGGCGCCGGTGATGGGGTAAAACGTTGGGGTGAAAACGATGTCGAGTCGATCTACACCGATCCAGGGTTGGGTGACTTCCTATACTGCACCTTTGACAGCGACGGCGGATCCAATGAATGCGATTTGTCTGTTGGCGATTCCAGCGGCGGGATGTTCATCCAAGACGGCGGCGTGTGGAAGCTGGCAGGCATCCATTACGCGGTGGATGGCCCGTTCAGCTTCGACGGCACGACCAATACGGAGTTCATCGCCGCCTTGCTGGATGCACGCGGGCTTTACTACACCACGAACGGCACAACGTGGACTCTGATCCCTACGAACTATCCGGGTGCCGTTACCACCGGGTTTTACAGCACGCGCATCTCCGCCCACTTGGATTGGATCAACAGCAAGATCAACTTCGAGCCAGGCCCCGATTTGCGCATCACCGGCATTCAACTCGCCGGCACCGACGTGCAGATCACTCTCGCAACCGGCTCGAACCGTCTCTACCGAGTGGAGCAGACCAGCGACCTCGTGACCGGCGTCTGGACGGCTATTACGAACAACCTTGTCGGCAATGGCGGCATTATCACCATCACCGACCTCAAAGCAGGAAATCTACCCCAACAGTTTTATCGCGCCGCGCTCCTGCAATAGCGGCGGTGGTTGGCAGCCGTTCGGCAAGCATCGAAAACACTGGTGGGCCCGCCAGGATTCGAACCTGGGACCAAGGGATTATGAGTCCCCTGCTCTAACCAACTGAGCTACGGGCCCATGGCACACAACATAGGCAGTGGCGGGACAGTTGGAAAGCCGAAAAAAAGCCGGAACGCTAGACCTGTTGGGGTTGCAGAAAACCTTCGATCTGGCGCTGGCGCGTGGGGTGACGCATCTTGCGCAGCGCCTTGGCTTCGATCTGGCGAATGCGCTCGCGCGTGACGCGGAACTGGCGACCGACCTCTTCGAGAGTGCGGCAATAACCGTCGCCGAGTCCGAAGCGTAATTGCAGCACCTTGCGCTCGCGTTCAGTGAGTGTATCCAAAACGTCGCTCAGTTTCTCCTTGAGGAGCGAGTACGAGGCCATCTCGGAGGGGTTCTCTGCAGATTTGTCTTCGATCAGATCCCCAAAGTTCGTGTCGTCACTGTCGCCGATGGGTGATTGCAACGAAATCGGCTGCTGCGCCATTTTCAACACAGCGCGGACGCGATCAACGGGCATCTGCATTTCCTCGGCGACTTCTTCGGGGGTCGGCTCGCGGCCGAACTCCTGGACGAGCTGCTTCTGGGCACGCATCAATTTGTTGATCGTTTCGATCATGTGGACCGGGATGCGGATCGTACGCGCCTGATCGGCGATCGAGCGGGTAATGGCCTGGCGAATCCACCAGGTCGCATAGGTCGAGAACTTGTATCCGCGCCGATACTCAAATTTCTCCACGGCTTTCATCAAACCCATGTTGCCCTCCTGAATCAGATCAAGGAAGGACAGACCGCGGTTGGTGTATTTCTTGGCGATCGAGATGACAAGACGCAGGTTGGCTTCGACCATTTCCGCTTTGGCCTGCACAGCCTTTTTCATCCAGGACTTCAGTTCGTCGTGGGCCTTGATGAATTCCTGCGTGGTCATGCGCGCAGTCAGTTCGAGGCGCTTGAGCTTGCGCTCTTGATTGCGAATCTCGTTGTCAACACTGGCCGATTTGCGCAGGCGTCCAAGCCTCTCGATTTCAAGCAACACTTCATCAAATTTTTCACGAACCTCGTTGGCGCGTTCAACGAATTCCTCGAGAACTTTCTGTTTGAAATAGAACTTGTCGAACAACTTCTGGAGGGCGGCGTCAGACTTCTTGAACTCGCGGTAGAGCTTTTCGTATTCGCGTTTACTGAGGCCCGAACGCATGCGCTTCTCATACTTCGCATCCGTCGCTGCGTCTGCCTTTGTCACAAGATTACAGAGCTTGGGCAGAGCGCTCATGTACTGTTCGCGGCTGTCGATTTTCTTGTCAACGATGACGCGGTCGAAGCGTTCCCTGCCGTGGAGCAGGCGTTTGGCAAGGGCAAGGTGCTCTTTGGCCGTGAAGCCGAAGTTGTTGATGATTTGTTTGACGTGATTCTCAGCGGTCTCAATTCGTTTCGAGATCTCGACTTCCTGCTCGCGTGTCAGCAGAGGGACTTGCCCCATCTGTTTCAGGTACATGCGGACAGGGTCATCGAGGATGTCGAGGCGTGAATCAACTTTCTGGGTTTCCTTCTCCTCTTCCGCTTCGCGCTTAAACCGGTCAACTTCAGAAGCATCGATGATCTCAATGTCCATTCCGCGCAACATGATGAGGATGGCATCCAACTCTTCGGCGGACAAAATGTTCTCGGGCAGGATGTCGTT
>JBEKFI010000059.1:0-24465 GCA_050013395.1 Verrucomicrobiia bacterium
CGTATCGGTCACCAAACAGCAACGTTAGCTTTTCGAGTCAACCACAATGAAACCACTGCGCATGTTTCCGCGTTTCACAGTCGCCTCAGTTCTCCTGTTGGGCGTGCTCCAGTTGCATTGCCCGGCGCAAACCAACGTGGCGGCGCCGTCCGCCCAGTTCGGAGGCGCCACCCCGTTACAGTGGTCGGTTCGCATGGCCGATTCCGAGATGGCCCGCCGCAGTGACAGCCTGGCTTGGAAGGAAGGTGGTCGCGCCAAATGGGATTACACCTCCGGCCTGTTCACTCTCTCACTCATCAAACTCAACGAGCGCGTGAACAATCCGCGCTACGTCGAGTTCGCCAAGACCGCCATCGGTTCGTTCATCACTCCGGACGGCAGGGTCCGGGGCTACAAGGCCGAGGATTACAACCTCGACAACATCAATCCGGGCAAGACCGTGCTGGCGCTTTACCAATTGACGAAGGAGGAGCGATATCGGAAGGCCGCCGACCTCTTGCGCAAGCAACTCGACACCCAGCCGCGCACCCGCGAGGGCGGCTTCTGGCACAAGCAACGTTACCCGCACCAGATGTGGCTCGACGGGCTTTACATGGCGGCGCCGTTCTACGCCGAATACGCGAAACTCTTCAAAGAGCCTGCGGCTTCGTTCGACGACGTTGCGAAGCAAATCCGTCTGGTTGGCGCGCATACTTATGCCCCCGCGAGCGGTCTCTTTTATCATGGCTGGGACGAGAGCAAGCAGCAGGACTGGGCCAACAAAACCACGGGCACTTCGCTGAACTTCTGGGGACGCGCCATTGGCTGGTATGCCATGGCGTTGGTGGACGTGCTCGATTTTTTCCCAAAGGATCACCCCGCGCGGCCTGAGATCATCGCCACGCTCAAGAAACTTTGCGATGGCGTCGTGAAGCAGCAAGACCCGGCGAGCGGACTTTGGTGGCAGGTCGTAGACCAGGGCGGTCGGCAGGGCAACTACCTCGAAGCCACCGCGTCGAGCATGTTCGTTTATGCGATGGCCAAGGGCGTCAACCACGGTTACCTCTCGCGCGATTACGTGCCCGCCATTCTCAAGGGCTACAACGGCATCGTCGAGAAACTCATCAAGACGGACGCCAAGGGCAACGTCTCGCTGACGCGATGCTGCTCCGTGGCCGGCCTCGGTTATGGCCGCGATGGTTCGTACGAGTATTACATCAAAGAACCCGTCGTGGACAACGACCTCAAGGGCGTCGGGCCTTTCATCCTCGCTGGCATCGAACTACAGGATCTGCTGGGCCTTCCTTCGACCGTGCCGAAAAACGCAAAAAGCCTGGAAGCCGCAGTGCCAGCATTAACGAAGAGTTCTGTCGCTGCCGAGTAGGCGCAAGTTCCCGAATTCTCGCGCGGATCAACGCGCCCGTGTTCCCAGCGCGTGAGTTTACCATTACTGATTGCGGCGCAATTGCCGAGGCGAATCAACCAACTCAGCCGACGCTCCCCGCCCATGGATCAACAACTCACCGAAAAAAGACTTCACAACGGACGATGGGCCGGTCATCATCCGCGGTTAAGAACGCCTAACATAACCACGGAACGATGGTCTGCAATTTGTAGGAGCGACATTCCTGTCGCGACCGGCTTGCTGAACCGCATTAACAATTCAAGATCTGGTAGAACATGAACATACACAAGAATCGATTCAGGGTCGTAGTCCTGCTGGTGGTCACGCTCGGAGGTTGCGCTCCCGTTTCCCATGTGATGGGTTGGAAGTCGTTGCCTGAGATTCTTTCCCGGATCAAGGCCCCGGAGTTTCCCACGCGCGACTTTGTCATTACCGACTACGGCGCGGTCGCGGGTGGCAGCAACGACTGCACGGCAACCATCGCCAAAGCCATCGACGCCTGCCACGCCGCAGGTGGTGGTCGCGTCGTTGTGCCCGACGGGGTGTTTCTCACCGGCGCCATCCATCTGAAGAGCAATGTGAATCTTCACCTCGCCGATGGCGCCACGCTGAAATTCAGCACCGACCCGGCGCAATACCTGCCGGCTGTTTTCACCCGCTGGGAAGGCGTCGAGGGGATGAACTACTCGGCGCTCATCTACGCTTTCGAGCAGAAAAACATCGCCATCACCGGCAAAGGCGTGCTCGACGGTTCGGCTTCGAGCGAAAACTGGTGGGCGTGGACGAGGCGTGGTCCGAACGGAGAGCCGGCGCGCGCCCGTCGCAGTCGCGACATGCTGAACGACATGGGCGAGCGCGGCGTGCCCGTCGAGCAGCGCGTGTTCGGCCAGGGCCACTTCCTGCGGCCCAATTTCGTGCAGCCCTATCGCTGCCGCAACGTGCTGATCGAAGGCGTCACGATTCACAACTCGCCGATGTGGGAGCTTCATCCGGTGCTCTGTGTCAACGTCACCGTGCGCGGCGTGACGATTTCCAGCCACGGCCCGAACAACGACGGCTGCGATCCCGAATCGTGCCGCGACGTGTTGATCGAGGACTGCGTGTTCGACACCGGCGACGACTGCATCGCCATCAAGTCCGGCCGCAACAACGACGGGCGCCGCGTTGCCACTCCGTCGGAGAATATCATCGTGCGCAACTGCACGATGAAGGACGGCCACGGCGGCGTGGTCTTGGGCAGCGAAATCTCCGGTAGCTGCAGCAACGTGTTCGTCGAGAACTGCAAAATGGACAGCCCGAACCTCGGTAGGGCCCTGCGCTTCAAGGACAACGCGCGCCGTGGCGGCATCCTCGAGAACGTTTTCATGCGCAACGTCGAGGTCGGACGCGTGTCCGAAGCGATCCTCACCATCGACCTGCTCTACGAGGAGGGATCGAACGGCGTGCACCAGGCGGTCGTGCGCAACGTCGAGCTGGAGAACGTGAGAAGTCAGTCCAGTCCTCGTGTCATGTGGATCGTCGGTTATCCCGGCGCGGTGATCGACGGTGTGCGTTTCCGCAACTGCGTTTTCCGTGGCGTGGAGACTGCGGAAGTGCTGTCGCACGCCGGTTCCGTCACGTTCGACAAGGTTACGATCGAGCCAGCGAAGAAAGGACGCAGCCTCGACTCACGCGCCGCCACCTCCACCAGCCCGTAATGCAGGGGCGACGGAAATGAATGCAGCGAACAGCGTTCGGCGACGGTCTCCTGACCGCGCCGCCTTCGGTCCAACGGGGTGCGGGGTCAGGAAACCCTCGCACAACACAGTAGCGCGGGCGTCTCGCCCGTGTCGTGCAACATCTCCCAAAAGGAACGGGCGGGACGCCCGCGCTACTCACAACAGCTTTGTGCTGCTTGTTGCCAGTTTGGCCGCCGGCAATGCGCTTGCCGCAACGAATCTGACTGTTGCCGCCGACGGTAGCGCCCAGTTCAAGACGGTACAGGAAGCGATTAACGCCGCGCCGCAGACCGCCAGTTCCACCAACCCCTGCATCATTCACATCAAGCCGGGCATCTACAAGGAACTGCTTTACGCGCAGCGCGAGAAACGCTTCGTTCACCTCGTGGGCGAGGACGCCGAGAAGACAGTGCTCACCTACAATCTGAATGCGAACCTGCCGGGCCCTAACGGCAAGCCGATCGGCACGTTCCACACCGCCTCGACGGTGATTGATGCGGACGATTTCACGGCGGAGAACGTCACGTTCGAGAACTCCGCCGGCCCCGTCGGCCAGGCGCTGGCCATCCGCATTGATGGCGACCGCGTCGCGTTTCGCAACTGCCGGTTCCTCGGCTGGCAGGACACAATCCTGGCGAACCGTGGCCGCCACTACTTTGAAGGATGCTACATCGCGGGGCACGTGGACTTTATCTTCGGCGGCGCGACGGCATTTTTCGAGAAATGCCACATTCACTGCTTGAAGAACGGTTACATCACCGCCGCTTCGACACCGGAAGAGCAGCCGTTTGGTTTCGTCTTCTCGAACTGCAAAATCACTGGGGAATCACCCGACGTGAAAACCTACCTGGGCCGGCCATGGCGCGATTTTGCGGCGGTCACGTGGTTGAGCACCGAAATGTCGGACGCGGTGCGACCGGGGGGTTGGAGTAACTGGAAAAGACCGGAGCGCGAGAAGACCACGCGCTATGCCGAATTCAACAGCACGGGGCCGGGCGCGAATCGGTCAGCGCGCGTCTCGTGGGCGCGTCAGTTGACCGAGGAAGAAGCCAAAGCGATCACGGTGGAAAAAGTACTCGCGGGCGCGGATGGTTGGAATCCGAAGAAGATTTTCAACCGTCCTCCGGTGAGCACCGCAGGATCGTCATTCACTCCCACGAATGCGACGTTCAAGACCGACATCGAATACGGCGAGGTTGGCGGCGAGAAATTGTTGCTGGATGCCTGTGTGCCGGACGGCGACGGGCCGTTCCCGATGGCCATCATCGTGCATGGCGGCGGCTGGAGCGGCGGTGACAAACAGAAGGACATCACCGTGCTTTTCGAGCCGCTCACCAGAGCGAAGTTCACCTGGTTCTCCATCAACTACCGCCTTGCCCCGACGAATCGCTGGCCCGCCTGCTTTGAAGATGTGCAAACGGCGATTCGCTGGGTGAAAACGCACGCCGCTGAATACAAGGGCGACCCGCGGCGCATTGCGCTCATGGGGTATTCCGCTGGCGGACATTTGGTTTGCCAAGCCGTTGTCCATGCGCAGGACGACACCCGCGTCCAGGCTGTCGTCGGTTTCGCGCCTCCAACTGATCTGGTGGCCGACTGCGAGCGGCGTGGCGGCTTAAGCCCATCGTTGACAAACTTGCTGGATCGCGCGAAGACCTTGGACGAACAGTCGCGCGCGATCTTGAGCGAGATTTCGCCGATCAACTACGTCAAGCCGGGGCTGCCGCCATTTCTCCTGATCCACGGAACCGAAGACAAGAGCGTCCCCTATGTGCAGTCGGTGAATTTCCAGGCAAAGCTGAAGGAAGTCGGAGTGCCGTGCGAAATCGTCACCGTCAAAGGCGCGCCGCACCGGCTCGCCGAGTGGGACAAGTTTGATACGAGCTACGAAGAGAAGATGATCGCCTGGCTCGAGCAGAAGCTGGCAGTGCAGAAACCATCCGAACCGTAACCTGAAATGACCTGGGACACATTGCACAAATGAAGAAAACTGGAAGCAATGCCAAAGTGAACCGGAAACGTGTGTTTCCAATATCTCTGTGGCTGTTAATGCCATTCACCTTGTTGCGCGTCTTGACTGGCTGTACGGTGAACACTCTCTCGCCTACCGCCAGCGCAATCGAACCGAAAAGAAACGCTGCACAGACAGAACTGACAATACTTTGTCGCATGTGAACCTTCGCCAAAACAGGTACGTAGTGCGGGTCGCAACGACCCGTCAAATTCCCATGAATCCTGCTAGCCGACCACTAATGTAATCAAGCGCTGAAACATCGGCAGTGATTTGGAGGGAGGGACTTGTCGGCAATCCCCGTGCGCTGCAGCAGAATCTTGTTCCGGAACTGGCAATCCGCCTCGCGGAGACGGCGTCGGACCAACGGAAGGTCGTCAGTCTTGAGAGACTGCTTGAATTGCCTGTCTTTCGGCTCTACGATCACGTAATAAGCTCCGGGTTCGTACGAAGTCATACAGGTTCTGAACGAGCTTTGTTAGTGGCTTTTGGTTGCCGTCGTGGCGGAATTGGCAGACGCGCTGGACTCAAAATCCAGTATCGGCAAGTTTTCAACTTCTCGTGTTTTCCCCAGAAAAACCCGCAATCCCTTGCAAAACAAGGGCTTAAAAGCAGGCTCCACTTTGCACCAAGAGGCATGAAAATGCACCAGAAGGCAATTGATTTGCCAATTATTGCCAATTGGAATCCGCTGAAAAATCCGCTGCGGGATGACGCATGCGGCGGATTCAGAGCAAACAAGCGACCGCAAGATTGTCTGGCTGTAAGCCCGAGTTATTCATTTATGAATTTCGGATTGATCCAGACGGGTTCGTCGCGCGTCACACCGTCGCCGCTCCAAGCCCCTCGTGGATCATCCGGACTAGCGATGGACGTTCCGCGGAGGCAGCGTGCTGCCCTCCACCCATTCGCCCTCCACCAAAACCTCGCGGCGCACACGGGGAATGCCACGCTCGTTGTGGTGGATCAGTGAGATGAGCAATTGGATCGCGGCTTTGCCTATCTCATCGGAGTTTTGGCAGATGCCGGCGTCGGCGTTGCCGTTCACCGGACTGGTCGTGGCCAGGCCGAGGTCCTCGGGCACACGGTAGCCGGCGCGGGCGAGCATGCCGCGCAACGCCGCCTGATCGGTGAGGATCGCATCCGGCTTGGTCTTCTTCAGCCATGCGACGAGTTTCGGTTGGCTCTCCTGGCCCGGGTTTCCGGGAAACAACAGCGGAGCAAGTCGCGGGCCCGCGCCGGCCTGCGCCTGCGCGAACAAGTAGCCGCCCAGAAACCGCAGCCACTTTCCGGAGGCCGCGGTGGTCACCAGTCCGATGCGTTGATAGCCATTCCTGCGAATGTTCCCATAGGCCAGCGCGCTGTCGAAAAACTGATCGGCGCTGACCAGATGCGCGCGGGGCGTGTGGATGGTGTAGCCGAAGCGGACCACACAGAACTTCTCCCAGTGAAAATCGCCCCAGTCGGGGTACTCGCCTTGCCTTCGGGGCAAGTGTGCGCCCGGTGTTGCGGAGTGAAAATCGCCCCAGTCGGGGTACTCGCCTTGCCACCACGGCGGAATCAGGATACCAGGCACGTTGCGGGCCCCCTTACGACGCGGCGTTGCAGCAGTACACAAGTGCCACGGCGGAATCAGGATACCAGGCACGTTGCGGGCCAGCAGGATTCTCTCCAGCCGGTGAGACGGCATGTTCTCGTCCAAGCGGAATTCTTCCAACTGGTAGCCGCACCGATCAGCCTCGGCCGCCGCGCCTTGCCAGTACAGATCGAACTCGTGAACGCACCGGAGTTGATGGGGGTCGGGCCAATGGTTGATCCAGGCGATCTCGGCCGCGATGGGGGTGCTCTTGTTCGCGCGCCGATAATGCGCCAGGGCGCTGAGCATTGCGTCGGGCCGGTAGCCCATCTGTTGCGCCGTCTGCTTGATCCGCTGGGAGAGGGACTTGGAAATCTGCGGGTCATCGCGCAACGCGCGGGAGACCGTCGTGTGGCTGACGTTGAACTTGCGAGCAACATCCGACAACGTGACGCGAGTTTTGGGGGTAAAAGGCGCCATATCGAGTGATTTCCTGACCAAAGTATATACCAAGTCCGTAATATACCAAGTCCGTATTTCGCACAAGTGTGCGTAACAAAGCGGTTGCATCGGAAGTTCATTCCTACTATGAATAGGCACGTAGGGCGAGGTATAGTGAACCTAATCCGATATGGGACTTGAGTTTTAGATCAGTGGCGTGGTGTGTCTGCGGTTGATCGGAAATCGGAAGAGTAAAGCAACATAGGGTAGGGAAGAAGAAACAAAAGAGGGAGACGGGCGATGCCAACAAACGTATGGAATCAAGAAATGTTTTCTTTGAAGAAATTCGTCGTATTGACAGGAGCAATCCTGCTGTCGATGCAAGTAACATACGCGGACGTCATTTACCGCGAGACTTTTGGTGGACCGGCGACCGGCAATACCAATTTCGCCTTTGTCGGATGGAGTGGATATTGGAGCCCAACCGCCCAGACGGATGACGGAGTAGTGTCACCTTTCAACAACTTCGGTGTTGGCAACTCATTGGGTATACCCACCAACCTCACCAATGTCAATGCCGGTGCCAGCAGCCAAACCAACGGCTTCCCGTTTGCCAGCGGCTTCATGGCGGTCAGCAACAACCTGCTCACGTACACGACCGAATACACCGTGGATCCCAGCGTTTGGAACGTCGGGAGCATCTCCTTCTACAGCGGAAACACCAGCAACCTATTCCCAAATGGAATGCCTGGGTTCCGCATTGCCGTCCAGATCGACGGTAATTGGTATGCCTCCTCCCAGTTACTCGTCCAGAACAACAACATTGCGAATGCCGCCGCTTTCAACACAAGCGGACAAAAGTTGATCTTCAACTGGACAACTGCTGCCAGTGCTTGGGACTCGTTGAGTTTCACCCCTGGTACCACTCTGGCGCTGGGCGGCGCTCTGGGATCGGACCTTCCTGCGGACCCCATCACGGCCTTCGGGCTGTATTCTGATCCTGCTGTCAACACGAACGGCATCCTGGGGGTCGCGACTCGGCGCTGGGATACGTATGAAATCGACGGTACCGTTATTCCCGAACCGAGTAGCGTGGCGCTGGTATTCATCGGTTTGGGCGCGCTGTTGGGTCTCCGCCGTTCTCGCAAAGCCTGATCTGTTGACAAGAGACGTGTTTTCCACAACCTTGGGGCGAACCGGCGTCGGTTCGCCCCGTTCGTATATGATGAAGACTGCGAAAGCCACTCGCTCTGGTGTTGCCAGCGAGCAGAAGAAAAGCTTCGCCGCGGTGATGGAGTTTTATGACAAGCAGGCTGCAATCAGTCTGGAGGCAAAATGAATGATTGCCATGTCGCCCTGCATGCCATTTGAGAAACGCCTGTTTTATTTGAAGGTCCTCCTCATAATATTTGTAGCGGCGGTGATTGCCACCAGCCCGGTCAAAGCCAACACTCTTCTGTGGTCGGAGGAATTCGACGGAACCTCCATTGATACAAATAAATGGACCATCTATAACCAAGCAGATGGGAGCGATTCATGGTATAAACCAAGTAATGTCGAAGTTTCAGGCGGGACGTTGAAAATATATTCCCATGAAGAACTGTACAACGGCAAGCACTGGACCGGCGGTTACATAGATACCGCGCCGGCATCCGGCGCGCATCCCCGACACAAGTATTTGGAAGCCAGACTGAGAGTCACGCCGGCCGATAGCTACGTATGGGCGACATGGTGGACTGTTGGCTGGAATGGCAGCTTGGTATGGCCGCCGGAGTTTGACATCTCCGAATATCAAGGAGCCCCCGGCAAGAGCCCGGGGCAATACTATCACTACACCACAAGCTCGTACTCGGGGTGGTCCACCGGGGTGGATGAAAGCCAATGGCACACTTATGGAGTGTACTGGACTGCCACTACGCCACCCGACTTTTATGTCGACGGAGTAAAGGTATTAACGACCGGCCCTACGGTCACCAACATTGATATGAAACTGAAGCTCACCTCTTCTCCGAATAGCGATACACGTTTCTCCGGCTGTCCTTTGGGAACCATGGAAGTGGATTACGTGCGTGTTTATGACGTTCCGCCTCCACTGCCTCCGCCGCCCGCGGGAGTAGTCTCCCAGGGCAAGCCGGTCATGGCCAGTTCCGCCGAAGCAGCGAATGGAGCAGCCAATGGCAATGATAGCAGCCTGATCACCCGATGGGGCGCTTCCGACGGGACGTATCCGCAATGGTGGAGAGTGGACTTGGGATCCGTTCAACCGATTACCAAGGCGGTCATCAGTTGGTACAACAGCAGTAGTCGGGCATACAAATACGAGATCGAGACCAGTAATGACGACACGAACTACGCCGTGTTGGTGAACAATACCGGGAATACAACCTTCGGAGATACGACCAACACCTTCTCCGCCACGACCCGCTATGTTAGGATCACGGTGACGGGTGTCACCCCCACGGGCGGATTCGCCAGTTTTTATGAATGCCAGATTTACGGTGCCGCGGCTCCGGCCGCGCCGACGGGCTTGACGGCAACAGCCGTGTCGAGTAGTCAAATCAATCTCTCTTGGGGCGCGAGCAGCGGCGCGACCAGTTATAATGCCGAACGCGCCACGAACAGCGGCGGGCCCTACACCATCGTCGCCAATCCGAGCACGACCAACTACTCCGATACCGGTCTGGCCAATACCACGACGTATTACTACGTGGTTTCGGCGCTGAATAACGGCGGCGAAAGCACGAACTCCACAGAGGCCAGCGCCACAACGTTGTCGGCGTTTCAGTCGTGGCAGATGTCATATTTTGGTTGCGTGGCCTGTCCGCAAGCCGACCCCGACGGCGACCCGGACGGCGACGGCGTGAGCAACACCAACGAGTTTCTGGCCGGCTTTAATCCGACCAACACGGCGGCTTATCCGCACATCATTGGCATCACGATGTCGAACGGCACAGATGTAGCCATTAGCTACCTTGCGTCCAACGGCAACACGAACTTCCCGGGCGGGCCGATGACGCGCACCAACGTGCTAGAGTGCGCGACGGGTACAGCCGACAGTGGTTACACAAACAATTTCGCGAGTGCCGGTTTGACAAACATCTTGAGTGGCGGAACCGGTCTCGGCACGAACGTCACGGTGATCGAATCGTTCGGCGCGACGAATAGCGTGCGGTACTACCGCGTGCGGGTGCTGGTGCCGTGATGAAACATTCCTCGGCGCTCCTCGTGTGCTTAACCTTTCCGATGCACGGGTTCGGGAGGTTCGGCGTGGCCGGCAACGGTGGCGATCATACCGTGGATACCGCCGCGTTCACCGTTTCAGAGGATCTGAAGTTATGACTTACAACAACGCCGTTGTTCAACGGTTGCGAATCTGCGTATTCCTTTTCGTGGCAGCACTTGCTGTTTCGACTCCGGCTGTTTTCGGTGAGACGTATTCGCCGCCATCCAATCCACGCGAAGACATTAATCTCGACGCGGGCTGGCGATTCATCCGGCAGGATGTCGCCGGCGCGCAAACGAACGGTTTCGACGATTCCACGTGGACGTTGCTGAATTTGCCGCACACGTGGAACAACCTCGACGGACAGGACGGAGGCAATGATTACTATCGCGGGATTGGCTGGTATCGCCGGCACTACATGGTCAGCACGAACGAAGCGGGCCGGCGGCTGTTCCTCAAATTCGACGGAGCGAACATCGTTTCGGATGTTTATGTGAACGGCAATTTCGTCGGCGAGCATCAAGGCGGATTCGCGGCGTTCGTTTTCGACGTGACGCCTTACGTCAACGTCGGCGGCGACAATGTCATCGCCGTCAAAGTCAACAACGCCTCGAACTCCAACATTCCGCCATTGAGCGCGGACTTTACTTTCTTCGGCGGCATTTACCGGGACGCGCATTTGCTAGCCACCGACCCGGTGCACATTTCGCCGCTCGACTACGGTTCGCCGGGCGTCTATCTGAAGACCACAAGCGTCAGTTCCAACTCCGCGAACCTTCAAGTCACCACCGTTGTTTCCAACGCCAGCGCCAGTCCTGCCACCGTCACCGTGCGCGCCATCGTCACCGATGCGGCGACGAATATCGTGACGACGCTGACGAACATCGTGACGCTTTCGGCGAGTTCGGTTTCTAATGTCGTCGCGAGCGCGATCGTTTCCAATCCGCATCTCTGGGACGGTCTCAACGATCCGTATCTGTATGGAACGTTCGTCGAGGTTTACAACGGATCGAACCTGACCGATCTCGTGAGCCAGCCGCTCGGGTTCCGCTATTTCAGCGTGGACTCGACAAACGGCTTTTTCCTCAACGGCCGGCACTATGACCTCCACGGCGTGAATATGCACCAGGACTGGCTCAACTCTGGCTGGGCACTCAGCAGTGCGCAGCGGCAGACCAATTTCATGCTGCTGAAGGAAATCGGGGCCACCGCCCTGCGACTCTCGCACTATCAGCATCACGACGAGAACTATCAACTAGGGGACCAGAACGGCATCATTCTCTGGAGCGAAGTCCCCAATATTAATGAGATTACCTCCGCCGCCGCCTATTACACCAACACCTTGCAGCAATTGAAGGAGATGATTCGCCAGCACTACAACAACCCCTCGGTCGTTTGTTGGGGCTTGTTCAACGAAATCACGCTTTCATCCGGCCCGGATCCCAACCCGCTCATCGGCTTGGAAGCCCAACTTGCCGCCCAGGAAGACCCCACTCGCCCGACCACGGCTGCCGCCAACAGCAGCGACAACGCCCCAACCACCACCAATTCCCAACTGATCTGCTTCAACAAATACTTCGGCTGGTATAACGGCGTCTTGAGCGACTTCGCGCCCTGGGCTGACAACTTCCACGCCACCTATCCGACCCGGAAGGTCGGCGTCAGCGAGTATGGCTGCGGCGCCAACGTTTACCAGCACAGCGAAGACCCTGTCACTGAACCTGCAAACGGCGGCCAGTACCACCCCGAGGAATACCAGAATCTGTTTCATGAGTCCTATTGGCAGGCGATGAAGGTGCGGCCCTTCCTCTGGGGAAAATATGTCTGGAACATGTTCGATTTCGCCTCCGACGGCCGCAATGAAGGCAACACCCCTGGCCTCAACGATAAGGGCCTCGTCACCTACGACCGGCAGATTCGCAAGGATGCCTTTTACTTTTACAAGGCGAATTGGACCACCAACGCGATGATCTATATTACCGGCCATACCTTCAGCAATCGCACCACTAACATCACGGCAAAGGCGTATTCTAATTGCGATTCCGCGGAACTTCTCCTCAATAGCATTTCACAGGGGACGCGAACGAGCACCAGCAACATCTTCACCTGGGCGATTTCGCTTGCCGGCGGTACCAACTACGTCCAGGCCATTGGCACCAAAGGCGGCACCAACGTCACCGATTCACTGGTGTGGATTGTGGTGCCTACTCCGCCTACTCCGCCTGGTCCGCTGTCTCAAGGCAAACCGGTCACCGCCAGCAGTTTCCAAGCGGGCAACGAGCCTTCTCATGGCAACGATGGCAACTCCTCCACCCGGTGGGCCGCTTCCGACGGAACCTATCCGCAGTGGTGGAGAGTGGACTTGGGATCCGTTCAACCCATTACCAACGCGGTCATCAGTTGGTACAACAGCAGTAGTCGGGCATACAAATACAAGATCGAGAACAGTAATGACGACACGAACTACACTGTGTTGGTGGCCAACACCAACAATACAACTTTTGGGGATACCACCAATGCCCTTTCCGCCACCACCCGCTATGTTCGCATCACGGTGACGGGTACCACCGCTGCGGGCGGATTCGCCAGTTTTTATGAATGCCAGATTTACGGCGGCGCTGCTCCGGCCGCACCAACGGGCTTGACGGCAACAGCCGTGTCGACCAATCAAATCGCTCTTTCTTGGAGCGCGAGCAGCGGCGCGACCAGTTATAATGCCAAACGCGCCACGAACAGCGGCGGGCCGTACACCATCGTCGCCAATCCGAGCACGACCAACTACACGGATACCGGTCTGGCCAACACCACGACGTATTACTACGTGATTTCGGCGCTGAATGGCGGCGGCGAAAGCACGAACTCCACCGAGGCCAGCGCCACAACATTGTCGGCGTTTCAGTCCTGGCAGATGTCATATTTCGGCTGCCTGGCCTGTCCGCAAGCCGACCCGGCCGCCGACCCCGATGGCGACGGCCAAAACAATCAGGCGGAGTGGCTCGCCGGCACAGACCCGACCAACAGCGCGTCGGCGTTTCAAATCATTTCCATTGTGCCGCTCGGGAACGACATCGTCGTCACTTGGCGGGGCGGTATCGGCAGCACCGGCGTGGTGCAAGCGGTCAGCGGCGACTACTCTACGAATTTCAGTGACATCAGCAGCGCCAACGTGGTTCCCGGGTCCGGCACGACCAGCTACGCCGATGTCGGCGCCGCGACCAACGCGGCTGTTCGGTTCTACCGGGTTCGCCTGCAATGAGTAACCGCCACGTGCATCACGGGTGCCGCCGAGTCAATGTTGGTCAGGCTAGAAACATCGACGATATCAACTATGTCGGAATAACTTACGACAACACCAGATTTCGAGTTTTTGCTCCACGGATTGTGCCGAAAACGCTGAGGAGAAGCCCCGCTTGAGTGCGCACAGGGGCCGGAGGGTCGATCGGGATTCTGGAGAACCCATACGCCAAGCCGTGTTTCGCACAAGTGTGCGCGATACTGGGCTTGTCCTGACATCTCTTGCTGGTTATGTTTTATGAATCGGCAAAACAGGAGGCCGACGTCGAAATGTGGAGTTCAGCTTCAACCGTAAGCGACGCAACGCGTTTGCGATTGGTTAGACGATGGGAAAAGCAGAAGAAAATAGGGAGAGGCACCGTGAATAATTCGATGAAGGTCAGGGACCAATACGTAACATCTTTCTTCAGTCGGTTGTTGATTATCGTGGCGTTGGGCTTGGCAGCCACGTTGGCGGTCAACTCTGTGCACGCGGCAAGTGCTACGTGGAACGGGACCACGGACGCAACGTGGGCGAACACCAACAATTGGAGCGCATCGCCCGCCCCGGGTATCGGCGACACGGCGACGTTCAGCAACGCCGGCAATAACAATACGAACATTGATCTCGCGTCAGGCGTCACGACCAGCAACATCGTCTTCGATACCTCGAGCGCAGCAGCGTACACGATTGGCGCCGGGGGGGCGGGCAGCCAGACGCTCACTTCACAGGTTAATGGCGCCATCACCGTGAACTCAACAGTCACCAAACCGCAGTTGGTTAACGCCAACGTCTCTCTCGGCATGGATGCCGTTGCCGGTAATTACAGTTTTGCGAACAACTCCGGTCAGTTGTTGACGATCGCAGGCATAATCTCGGGCGCCAGCGGTGGGACTGCCGGAGCCAAGAATCTTTTCGTTGGCGGTTCGGGCAGTATGACGATCAGCGGTAATATCGCAAACGGCGGTGCTACATCATTGGCGCTTACCAAGGTGGGCGCGGGGATCCTGACGCTGAGTGGGAACGATAGCAACACCGGCTCAATTATTGTGAGTAACGGCACGGTAAATCTTACCGGCTCGTACAGTACCGGTGGAGGTGCTGGTAACATTGGTGCCGGTGCGCCAAATGGGACGGCTCCAATTGGGGTCATCAATATCCTGCCTGGCTCGACGGTTACTATTAACGGAGGTGGACAAAATCTTTTCGTTGGCAATTACCAAAACTCGCTGGGGGTTGTGAACCAGAGTGGTGGTGCTATTACAATTGGACAGAACCTGAAGATGGGCTCGGACACCCAGAGCACAGGCACCAACTACGGGTTCTATAATATGACGGGTGGGTCAATGACCATGAATAACTTCAACCGTTGGCGTGTCGGCCAGGCTCAAGGCAGCGGCGGTTCGGCCGGTTCGGCATTCTTGTTCTACCTCAGCGGCAGCGGGATGATAACCCTCAATGTACTCAGTATCGCCCTGAATGACAATGCTAATGCCGGGATCTCCCCCGCCAATCACGCAGTCCTATATGTTTCCGGCGGTAGTATCGTGGGGGGCGTGCCAGGGGGGTCAGGGGCGAATGGGGTAAGTATGGGCATTGGCGGCAAGGGGGGGCTGTCGACGAACGTAGTGACGATTTCGGGAACGGGAAGCGTAAGCCTGAACGGAACGACCGGCCTCGGTAGTACCGCAGGAGGCGGCACGTCGGGATCCAATGCGAACCGCGTCGGAATCTTGAATCTTAATGGCGGCGGATTCTTGCAGACGGCGCAGCTTTTTCTGAGTTCGAGCCAAACTCCAGTCGGTTATCTCAATTTCAATGGCGGCACGTTGAAGGCGCAAACGAACAATGCCAGTTTCCTGGCTGGGCTTACCCAGGCCACCGTTTACAGCGGGGGCTTGACGATTGATGACAATGGCGCCGCGATCACGATCGGGCAAGCGTTGCTGGCCCCAACGGGAAGCGGAGTGGTCAGCATCGCCGTCAGCGGCGCCACCGGCTACACCGGCGCGCCGTACGTCCAGATCGCGGGCGGCAATCCCACCACACCGGCGACGGCCGTTGCGAACTGGGATGGAAGCGGCACGATTAGTACCATCACGATCACGGACCCTGGCAGCGGCTACACCAGCGTTCCGACCGTTACACTCGTTGGCGGTGGCGGCACGGCCGGCACGCTCACTCCGACGCTCGGGACCAGCGGCAGCGGCGGTTTGACCAAGAACGGAGCGGGCACGCTGACTCTGAGCGGCGCTAACACGTACACGGGCTTGACCGCAGTCGCCAGCGGCGCCTTGATGCTGAGAGGTGGTTCGCTCGGAGGCTCCGTCACGGTTGGCAGCGGTCTAACCCTTGGCGGCGACGGGACGATCAATGGCTCGGTCACGTTGGCCTCCGGCGCCACCTCGCTCCAGTTGTCGAATGGTGTGGGGGGCGCCTTGACAGTGGGCAATGGATTGACGCTCGCCAACGGCAACAGTCTCAGCTTCGAGCTTGGTTCTGTTGGTTCATCCGACAAAATCGCGCTGACCGGCAGTAACGTTACGGTCAACGGCACAGTCACCATCAACCTGTCCTCAATTGGTGGGTTCAACGCGGGCAACTATAATCTGATCACGGGCGGCAGTCTTGCCAGCACGAACGGGTTCGTCCTCGGCGCCACGCCGAATCCAACTTTCACTTACGCCCTCACGAACAGCAGCGGCAATCTTCTGGTCAAAGTCAGCACCACTAACGCCGCGCTCACGGCGTTCTGGCGGGGCGATGTCAATGGCAACTGGAACACGACCAGCCCGAATTTCAACTGGGCGACCGACTCCGCCGGCACGAACCACACGGCTTTCCTTCCCAGTCTGCCTACGGACGTAACCTTTGCGACGACCAATGCCGCCAACTTCGCCACCACGCTGGGAGCGGATTTCGAGATCAGCACCCTGACATTCACCACGGCCAGTAACGTGACGGTGGCTGGCGCCAACACGCTGACTATCGACAATGGCCTCGTTGTCAATTCCGGGGCGGGTGCGGTCACGATCAGTAGCACCGCGGTAGGGCTGGGCTTCAGCCAAGTCTGGAGCAACAACTCCGCAAATTCCTTCACCGCTAGTTCGAGCATCAGCGGCAGCGGGGTTTCCCTGACCATTGCAGGCACTGGGAAGACCGTACTCGCGGGCACGAGCACGTACGATGGCGGCACGACCGTCAACGGCGGCACCCTGACGCTCGGCAACCCCACGGACACACTCGCCAATGGCGGTGCCGTCACCATCAATGCCGCCACGCTGGACGTTTCTTCCAACAGCGACACGGTGGGCGCGGTCACGCTTGTCAGTGGCACCATCACCGGCACGGTCGGCGTCCTGTCCAGTTCGGCCGCCGAGGTGCAAAGCGGCGCCGTCAAGGCCATACTAGGCGGCTCAGGTGGACTGACCAAGACTACCAGCGGCACGGTCACTCTCAGCGCCACGAATACCTACACGGGTAACACGTTGGTACGGGCGGGCACGCTGGTGCTGGATACAGGCGGTCTTATCAACAACACCGTTTTCTCCAGCGTCGGCCGCTCGGGAACCGACAACGGCACGTTGACGCTTCAGGGCAACGCTTCATACAACATCGTCGGTGCTGACTTTAACGTCGGCGATAGTGGTGGCAGCAAGGGAACACTGTATGTGTCAAACAATGCGACCGTTGTTGCGAGCCGTATATTCGTGGGTTCAGCCTTCGATGCAGGCTCGGCAGCGCAAGGCGTTGTGAATCAAGTCAGCGGCACAGTGACGGTGACCGGAGCCGGCGAACCGGTTTTCTGTCTCGGCGGGTCTCAGAACCTGACCGGCAACAACGGTTCGGGCACGTACAACCTCAGTGGTGGCACCGTGCTGGTCGCCAACAGCGGGGGCAATGCGTGGATTGGTGGTTGGGGCCAAGGCGCGTTGAACGTCACCGGTGGCGGCATCACGTTCTCGAACTTCCTTTCAGTCGGCCGCCAGCGCAGTCCGACGCTCGTCCAGCCCGTTCCCGTGGGTACTCTGACTGTCTCCGGTGGCAGCGTCACACAAGCCAATCCCCTTGCTCATACGGTCATCGGTGAGCTCGGCACGGGCACGTTGGTGGTTGCCAGCAGCGGTCTGATGGTCGTCCAGGGCAACGACGGACTGGTTGTCGGTAACGGCCCGGAGGGCTACGGTACGGTCAATCTGAACGGTGGGACACTGATCACCACCAACGTCAATCGAAACCTCGGCGGAACCAACGGCACCGCCTTTTTCAACTTCAACGGCGGCACGCTCAAGGCCAAGGGGACGCATCGGGCGTTCATGACCGGTTTGACGACGGCCACCGTTCAATCGGCGGGAGCCGTGATCGACGACAGTGGTTTCTCGATCACGATCGGACAGCCTCTGTTGGACGGCGGCACCGGTGGCGGCCTGACCAAGTCGGGCAGCGGTACGTTGACCCTTACCGGAGCGAACACTTATCAAGGTCCGACAGCCGTCAATGCGGGCAGACTGATCATCCCGGCATCGCAGACCGGCACGGGCGCGATCACAGTGGCTGACGGCGCCGCGCTGCGCGTAGTCGGCGCCAACGCTATCCCATTGCAGCCGACCTCTATTACGCTGGGCAGCAGCACCGGCGGGACGATCGAGTTCGATGCCGTGAGCAACACGACCGTCGCCCCGGTGAAGGTCGGGACCTACAGGCTCAACGGCACCGACCCGCTCAAGGTCGTCGGTGGAAGTTTCGTCTTGAGCAACTCTTATCCGTTGATCAACTACACCACGCTGGCCGGCACCGGGACCAACACCTTTAAGCCGCCCGGCGGCATGACGGCCAGTTTGTTCACCAGCAATAGCACGGTTTACCTGAATGTGTTGAACATTGGGGTCCAGCTCTGGAAAGGCAACGTGAACACCAACTGGGACGTTGAGGCCACGGCGAACTGGACCGTCAACAGCATATCGACGACGTATGGGGACGGCGGCCCGGTGCAGTTTGATGACACGGCGACCACATCCAACGTGACTGTTGTAACCGATGTCCAGCCGTTTGGGATGACCGTCTCGAACACGACTACCTACACCTTCAGCGGCCCAGGCGCGATAGGCGGAGCCGGAGGATTGACCAAATTGCTGAGCGGCTTGATGGTGCTCGGTGGCCAGAATGCCTATAGCGGCGACACGATGATCAGCAACGGCACGCTCCGACTCACGAGCAACGGCGCCATCCCCAGCGGGACGGGTAGAGGCAGCGTTATTCTCGTCGGCACGCTGGACATGGCCGGCAAGACGAATAGTATCAATGGGTTGTCCGGCACCGGCACAGTGAATTCCAGTGTGGCCGGGACGCCGGTGTTGACGGTCGGCATCGACGGCTCCAGTTCCATCTTCTCCGGCGTGGTTCAGAACACCGCCGGAACCCTGGCGCTGGTCAAGACCGGGGCCGGCACCTTCACGCTGACGGGCAGCAACACCTACTCGGGCGGCACGACGCTGTCGGGCGGCCAGTTGAACATCGGAAACGCCTCGGCGCTCGGCGCTGCCTCGGGTACATTCACCATCAACGCCGGCACGACGATTGACAACACCAGTGGTGCGGACCTCATCCTGAGCAATAATTATCCGCTGGTCTGGAATGGCGACTTCACGTACGCTGGCTCATCGAACAACTTGGATCTGGGCAACGCGGCGGTTGCGCCCACGGGCAGCGTGCAGATAACCGTCACCACCAACACGTTGACCGTTCGTGGTGTCATCAGCGGGTCGGGATCGCTCACCAAGGCCGGCGGCGGCACGCTGAGGCTCTTGGCCGACAATAACTTCCCGGGCGACATGAGCATCGCAAACGGCACCCTCGCTGTGCTGACCATCGGCGACGTCACTGCGCCCGGCGGCGTGGGCGCCGGCGTGCGGATCAATTTTGGTTCGTCAGGCCCCAATAACGGGACACTGCTTTACCTTGGAACGGGCGCGGGGACCGAGGGGACCCCCCCGGGGACCTACAAACAGATCTACCTTTCGAGCAGTGGAGGCAGCGGGATCATTGATATGTCGGGGAGCGGGATGTTGATATTCGGCGCTGACATCCAGGTGAGTGGCGCCGCGGCTCATACGTTGACGTTCCAAGGCTCGGGCCCAGGTACGGGCGAAGTCGATGGGGTGATTAGCGATAACAGCCCGGCGAACAGGACCTCGATCGCCAAGGGGGGTACCGGCGTTTGGGTGCTCTCGGGCCCCAATACCTACACGGGCGATACCAGCATCAAGACCGGTACCCTTGTCGTGGCAAGCATCGGTGACGCCGGTGCGACTGGCAACAACCTCGGTGGAGGCACGAATATCATTCTCGGCTCGATCGGTGCCACCGGCACGCTGGTCTATGTCGGAGGCGGCGAGCCGACCAGCAAACGAATTGGCTTGACCGCGTCCGGCACAGGCGGCGGGATCATTGATCAATCCGGCTCGGGCCTGCTGAAATTCACAGGCAATCTTTACGGCGAACAAGCCTTTGACAAGTCAATCACCTTGCGGGGTTCAGCGACTGGCAGTGGCGAATTTGCCGGCGCGATCACCGAATTCGGCACCAACCACTACAGTGTCATCAAGTCCGGCACCGGCCTGTGGACGCTGTCCGGCAGCAACACGTACTCGGGCGTCACCACCATCAACGGCGGCACCTTGGCGATCTCCGTCAACGGCGTGATCACCAACAGCCCGAGGATCACCGTGGCCGCTGGCGCGACGCTGGACGTCAGCGGTCATACCGGCGGCGGGATGACGATTGTCAGCAACCAGACCCTGGCCGGCAGCGGCACTGTCACCGGGGCGGTAACGATTGCCAATGGGGCGACCTTGTCGCCCGGCGCTTCGGTCGGGACGCTGACGGTCAACGGCAATCTCGTGCTGAACGATTCCTCAAAGCTGGCGTATGAGTTGGGAACCAACAGCGACCAGACGGTCGTGAACGGCAATCTGACGCTGGACGGCGTGCTCAACGTCACCGATTCCGGCGGATTCACGGCCACGAACTACACGCTGTTCACCTACACCGGGACGCTCGTGAACAACACGCTGACAGTCAACCCGCTGCCGGGCGGTCGGACGGGCACGGTCGTGGCAGCCAGTGGCACTGTCGTCCTGCAAGTTGGCGGCGGCGCGCCACCGACGGCTGACTTCACAGCCAACCCAACCGTCGGCGTGGCGCCGTTGCAAGTGGTCTTCACCGACACCTCGACCGGTTCGCCAACGAGCTGGGCGTGGGATTTCGACAACAACGGTACGACCGACTCGACGGTTGAGAACCCGACCAACACGTACGCGGCGGGTACCTACACTGTACGACTGATCGCCTGCGACGGGAGCGGCTGCAGCACCAATACAAAGGTCAACTACATCACCGTCATCACCCCCATGCAATCGTGGGCGAACCAGTACGGTGTGACGGCCGACGCGTCGGATTCGGATGGCGATGGCATGAGCAACACCAACGAGTTCCTGGCGGGCTTCAATCCAACCAACAGTGCGGCGTACCTGCGCATCATCAGCATCGTGAAGTCGAACAATGACATCAAGGTAACTTATCTGGGGGCCAACGGCGACAGCAGCTACGCGGGCGGGCCTGCGTCGCGCACCAACGTGCTGGAGTTCACGTCGGGCACGGCCAACGGCAGCTACACGAACAACTTCGTGAGCACGGGGATGACCAACATCCTCAGCGGCGGGACGGGCGTCGGCGCGATCACGAACATGGTGGACTTGGGCGGGGCGACGAACGTTCCGGCGCGGTACTATCGGGTCCGCGTGCTGGTGCCTTGATGGAGGGATGATAGATAATTGAGCGCAGCCGTGCTGGTTGGGAAGCGAACTGTGAAGAACGATAACCCGCGTTCACAACCAGTTGAGCAAACCGCCGGGCGGCTGCGCCCGCCTCTTCCCGTTGGGCTGTGATGGCAAGGTAGCAGAGCGGACGGCAGTTGATGTCGATGAAGAACGGTGTGATGTTCACTGGAGGGCGATCCATGGTGGGTTGCGCTTTGGATTTTGTATTGGCGCGTCGAGTGAACGGGCGGCTTGTGCTTGCAAGAAAGAGACGTTTGGCGCAAGTTAGAAGGAGGAATCTATGGAACCAAGTCTTGAAAGGTCTGACGGAAACAGTCGAGGCTTTACGCTGATCGAGCTGCTGGTGGTAGTCTCGATCATCGGTATTCTGGGGGCTTTGTTGTTGCCAGCATTGGGGGAGGCGCGGAGGGCCGCAATCAGGACAAACTGCGTGAACAACGAGCACCAGCTCTACCTTATGTGGTCGATGTATGCGTCTGACAACAATGGCAAAGTGGCCATCCAGTGCCCGAGTGGTGGCGGGGGGTGGCTGTGGGATGTGTCTACTGCCACCCGCAACCATTTGGTGACCGTGTACGGGTTGAAAAGCAATATCTGCTACGACCCTGGCTTTCCTAGACAGATCGACATGTGGAACTGCCCCACCTGTGGCGGAAGTTCTTGGGGTTATTGGCTCATGATTCAGCGGGTGGGGGGGGGTACGTGGCCCGCTATGATCAATAACACTTACGACCGATTCGTGACGGACTTGGCCCAAAGTGCGCCCGTCGCAACATCAGCGTCATCCGGCGCCCTCCCGAGTGGCAAGATGCAGGTGTTGCTGGCCTGTGCGACGGGCCGGGACAACACCAGCTTCAATTTTGCGACCTTTTATGGCAGCATGATGATTCCCCGCCACTCGCCGCATATGTCAGGGAGGGGCTATCCCCTCGGCGCAAATGTCTGTTACACCGACGGGCACGTCGAGTGGAGAACCTTTGGCCCTTCTTGGGAGACGAGCCTGCGTATGCGCTTCATTCCTGGCAGCACGCCCCAGCACTGGTGGTGAATCGTGGAGACGACATGAAACGATGGGTTACTTGGACGATCATCGGATTGGGGATCGTGGCGTTGGTGAGCGTCGGTCGTCAACTGCTGCCCCCCTCCGGCAAGGATCTCCGACTGGCCAGCATTGACACGGAAAGAGCGGTGGCGTTCAGGCTCGGCAAACTGATCCGTGATTCGCTGCCCGGGGACGGCGAGATTCTGGTCGTGCAGTTGAAGGCCGGCGAGGGCGGGCCGGAGGCCGGCAAGCAAATCATCAAAGCCCTGCACGCGGGCATCGGTCGCAGTTCCTCCCGGATCGTGGATGTATCGCCGGATCACTTTTCGGATGAGCAAGAGATTGCACTGCGGGCCGGTCAACGCGACGGGGCGTGGGGCGGGCAGTTTCTGCAATGGGTGGACCGTGGCTCGCGGCCACGGGCCATCGTGTCGTTCATGGGGTTGCCGAGCGATGTGCCCGCCGAAAAGTTCCGCGCCTTGGGACCGATTGTGGCGGTCGGCAGCACCGGAAAGTTCTCGGTGAACCAGTGGCTCGCCAACCGCAACGTCTTCGCATGGGTTATACCGCGCCTCGATTTTAACGGTGTGCCACCGAGGCGGGCTTCGTTGGAAGAACTCTTCAACATCGAGTTCGAGTTGCGCCTCGGCAATCGCTGATCCCATCCGCTTGTCGGCCAGCAGATGTGGCAGGGGGACTCATATGAAGACGAACGTGAAATCCAAGGAGAGTGCCAGGGTTCCGTCTGCTCCCGTTCGCGCCTTACGATCACGCACCGGGTTGCGCCATCGCAAGTCCCCCACGCGGCTGTTGAAGGCCTTGCGCATCCTCGATGAGCGCTCTCTTCCGGTGATCTACGGGCCGGGGGGACGGCGCCAGATCGCGACGCCGGTGGAGGTTTGTGCTCCCTCGCAAACGCGGGATTCCATCAAGAACACTCTTCACCTGCTGGCCGATGTCGAAGTCATCTCCTCGGATTGGCACGCTCCGGTCATGGACGAACCTTTTCTGGCCGCCGAGCCGAAGCTGCGCGCGCCGCCCGGACTTGACCGCCGTGTTCGATGCGACACATCCGGAGCCGCCCGCGCCCGATTCGCCGCTGTTGACGCTGCCCAACGTGGTGTTGACGCCGCACATTGCCGGCTCGCTGGGACCTGGATGCCGGCGGATGGGGCGGTACACGCCCAAACGAAGCACCACTGCGAAATCACCGACACTAAATGGTAATAAACTTTACCGTGCAGACCCTACGAGCAGTTCCTATATTGGTTATAAGAACAATTCTTCTTACGATCGTTGCCGTTGGCGCGTTGGTGCAAACAGTCCCGGGACAGACATCGCTGCCAAATGCCAGCGCCGTGGACGAGGCGATGCGCCGGGCCCATGATTATTGGATTGCACACAATGGCTTGGGTAACTCTGGCTGGGCGCGCGGAGCGTATAACACGGGCAATCAGCGCGCGTTTCGCGTGCTGGGCGAGCGGGCATATCATAATCGGGCCGTGAACTGGGGCGACGCCAACCAGTGGAAGATCGGCCCGGAAGGAACGGGCAGCGCGGACGCTTGGGCACACACGAGTTTCTACATACTACAGGGTATTTTGCAGAACGCGTCCCTTCTTTTTCATCCAATTGAGCAAAGACGAAATGGCCCCGAGGTAGTCATTGGCGTCTTGGCCGCCAGTCTCTGTCGACCGCACTCTTCTCACCGATTACGGCAACGAGATGTCGATGCGGTAAGACTTGTTCGATTGCGTCGCGTTCAGGTCGGTAATCGTGACTTGCTCACCATTGGTCACGGGACCCGCGTAGCTGGTCAGTTGCGTCCAAACGCCGCTGACTACAGCATTTCCACAAATCATATAGCGTAATGGGCGTGTAAAAAGAAGCCGCGGCAGTCGGCGGTTGAAATGGCATTGAAGGCGGTGCGTGCGGCTTCAATGAGTTGGTCCTGGGTC
>JBEKFI010000060.1:0-18393 GCA_050013395.1 Verrucomicrobiia bacterium
AAACCGCAAATTTTGATGTAGCTGTAAAATAATTATTAAATTTTAAATCTTACGCCGATATATACCGGCATATCATAAAAAAATAGATCAAGCACCGTATAATTCCCGATGTTGTATCTGAAGTATTTAAAATCAAACCCTCTGGTTTCATCAAGATATTCAAGCCACAGGACATTATTATAAGAAAAGTAATTAAGCACAAACCTTAAAACTGGTTCGACCCCGATAATAAGGCTTATAATTTTATTTGCAAAAACCTCCACTTCAAAAGGAAAGCTTACATAAAAAGACGGAAAACCGAATATCAATTCTGACAGATTGAACACCTCTTTATTTTTAATCAAAAAAGATACAAGATTGAATTCAAATCCGGTCTCGATCGGGAAGATGACATGCAACCACCCGATGGCGACAGGCGAACAGGAGCACGGCTCGAGCCCGACCAGGAGTTGCTCGGTATCGCAGCTGCTCTTCACCTGCGACGCCGGGATAATCTCGAGGTAGACGCAGGAGTCGCCCGCGCATGCGACATCCGGACCAAGGGCGGGGAACGAATCAAGGGTTAGGCCCGTCTCTCTCGATACCAAGCCCCCACAATTCTGATCATAATAGTAAAGGCTTTCATCCCAGCCGCCGAAGTACCTGCTCCGCTTGGCATTGTAGTGGTTGGGAACTCTAATGCCGCCCACGACTATCGTCTTCAGCCTACAACTCACCGCAGCCCAGGGGTCCCCCTTGTAAATGTAACTACTGGAACCGCTGGAGGTGTCTGTCTCCTCGCTACAGCTCCACGTGATGGAGACATCAACTTCGTCTCCCCAAAACTTTTGCGCATCGACACTGGGGACGAAGAACAACCCGAGCAGGACCGCCCCAAGACCGAGATGTCTCCCTTTCATTGGCTCAGCATTCCTTTCGTAGGCATAGCGCATTTGTCCGGCCGGTACGCTTGCTGGGTGCTGAAGGCACTGCCCTCAAGCCCGCGCTTGTGAGGCGTTGAGACCGTTTGTTGGTCTTTCTGTACGACCAGAGCAAGATTATGCCGTTGACCTGATGCGGGTGGAAATCAATCTCAGAACGACAAGAGTGAAGGAGAGTGTGAAAGGAAAACTGCGGGCTGACGGCAGACATAGCTCTGCACGGCACGTTGGAACCGTGCAACCGGCTCTGCTTGGCACCCTTCACCTGCTTGCTCCTTTCTGCGACCCGCAAAGAGGAAAAGCTGACATCGTGATCACCCTTACCTCGCGGAAGTTGAGACTATTGCTTGGTGACCCTTCCCGTCAACCAGAATCCAGAAGAGCCGTCGGGCTGTGATCCCAACCGCGCGGTCAACCCGCCGCCGAAGCAGATGATCACCCCGCATCTACTTCAAGAGCCGAATCAGCATCTCGCCGATTCCGGCGGAGGCAGACTAACGAATGGGCTGGAAGCCCGTTCTACAGTTGACGCAGGGAACGCATTTGGGCACTACCACCAACATGGTCCATAGCCGATGGAGTGGTTGTAGCCGCGAGCCTGCTCGCGGCCTTTGCGATAGCCGATGAGGTACCACTAGCCCCGAAGGCTTTCGGGGCTACAATCCGGTGGAAGTAACAAGAGGCCCTTGCGCAGGTCTACCGGCTTCGAGGATGCTCATGACAGGCCCAGGTGGTTTTCGGCGACGACGGCCATCAGGCCTGCGATGCGGAAACTGGAGTTCCTCCACTGGAATGTTTCCACGGCGGTATCATGCAACGCTTCCTCGTATTCGCGCATGAACCCATCGATTTCGTTTTCTGGAATCTCGATGGCCAGAGGCCTCTCCACATTTTCGTAATACAAGTACAGCTTCATGAAATCAGCCCCTGCTCCCGGTCGCGGCGGGGACGCCGCTCCTACGAACGGCTTGGACGACTTCTTCGGCTTCTTCAGGAGTAAAAGCGACGCCGCCATCGGGTACGGGGGCACCGAAGCGGCGAAAGATTTCCCTGGCCTGGTATTCGAGGACGTTCACTTCTTGTCGGTGCGTTTATCCAGCGGGACATAGTGACATTCCTTCTGTCCCATGTAAATCTGACGGGGACGACAGATGCGGCTGTTGGGATTTTCGACAATCTCCTTGTAATTGGCGATCCAGCCCGGCATGCGGCCGATGGCGAAGATGACCGGGAACATTTCCACGGGGATGCCGATGGCGCGCATGATGATGCCGCTGTAGAAGTCCACGTTCGGATACAGTTTGCGTTCGACGAAGTACGGGTCGTGCAGCGCGACTTCCTCGAGGTGCTTGGCAATGTCGAGCAGCGGATCGTTGACCTCGAGTTGGCCCAGTAATTTGTCGGCGTGCCCCTTGATGATCTTCGCCCGCGGATCGTAATTCTTGTACACGCGATGCCCGAAGCCCATAAGCCGCTGCCCGGTCTGCTTATCCTTGGCGGCCGCGACGAACTTGGAGCCGTCGTCGCCCGAGCGGTGAATCCGCTCCAGCATCTCGATCACGACCTGGTTGGCCCCGCCGTGCAGCGGTCCCCACAGGGCGCAAACGCCGCCGGCGGCGCAGGCGAACAGGTTCGCCTGGCTGGAGGCAATCATGCGCACGGTGGAGGTCGAACAGTTCTGCTCGTGGTCGGCGTGCAGCAGGAAGATCATGTCGAGGGCGCGCACCACATCGGGCTTAAGTTCGTAGTCCTGGTACGGCTCGGAGAACATCATGTGCAGGAAGTTGGCCGTGTATTTGTACACCGGCTTCGGATAGATGATCGGCAGCCCGCGTGATTTGCGGAAGGCGAACGCGGCGATGGTGCGCACCTTGGAGATCAGGCGCGCCGCCTGCAGGTCGAAAATCTCCGGCTTGTAGCCTTCCATCAACCGCGGGTGATAAGAGCTTGTCGCGTTGATCATTGCCGAGAGAATGGCCATCGGGTGCGCATTGGGCGGGAACCCCTCGAAGTGGTACTTCATGTCCTCGTGCAGCATTTCGTTCTCCGTCAGCAGATCGGAAAACCGCCGCAATTGCGCGCTGGTCGGCAACTCGCCATAGATGAGCAGGTAGGCCGTCTCGATGAAACTGGATTTTTCGGCCAGTTCCTCGATGGGAATGCCGCGGTAACGCAGGATGCCCTTGTCGCCGTCGATGAACGTGATCTTGCTCGTGCACGATCCCGTGTTGCTGTAGCCATCGTCGAGCGTGATGCAGCCGGTGTTTTGGCGCAACGCGGAAACGTCAACAGCGCGCTCGCCTTCAGTGCCTTCGACGATGGGGAGGGAGTAAGTTTTGCCGTCGAGTTCGAGTTTGGCTGAACTGTTCATAAGCTGAGTTTGTAGCCCGGTTCGTTGTTCATTGCCACATTTTTTCAAATGGTCTTCGATGCGCGGCGGCTGCCGCGTACCCGCCTATGGCGGCACTGTAGAAGCGATTGGGCAGAGCGTCAACGAAAAGTAAGAAGAAGTCGTCTCATAAATCCCGTCGGCCCGTCGGCGCGGTGGGCCACCGCGCCCTACCACAGCTCCGGTAGGGCGGGCTGGCCCCGGTCTGAGCGGGGCTGGCCTCAGCCCGCCGTTCCCTCTCGTGTTTATGAGATGGGTTGAAATCAACTTGGCGACGAGTTGGCGCAACTGGACACTACCACCGACATAATCCGCAGCCGATAGGCTGGTTGTAGCTGCGAGCCTGCTCGCGGCCTTTGCGATGGCCGATGAGGTACGACTTGCCCCGAAGGCTTTCGGGGCTACAATCCGGTGGCGGTAACAAGATACCCCTCTTGGCGACCAACCCTTCAAAGAATCAGCCGCGAGTATTTCCCTTGAATTTGCTGGGCGATTCATGCGATTTAGTGCAGCGATTTGGAGGAAAATTGCGGTGCTGTTCGTGCGGGACTCATTGAGAGCTATCTGTTTACTTGCTGTCGTCTGTGCTGCGGCTGCGGCCTGGGCGGAAGGCTCGTCGTTGAACGCGCACCGCCTCGCTGGCGGCGAATATGTTGCCATCGGCGATCTCGCGCGCTTTTACAGCCTCGGACACAACAAGAGCGGTTCGAGCGAGCGCGCGGAATACCAAACGGCCTTCGCACAACTTTTCCTTCAAGCCGACCGTCGCGAGATCCAACTCAACGGAGTTGAACACTGGCTGAGCGCTCCCGTCCTGTGGGCGCGTGGACAACTCTGGATCACTGCCGTGGACGTGCTGAAGACAATCGATCCCGTTTTGCGGCAGGGCCAGTCGCGAACGCCTTCGGTCATTCACACGATTGTGATCGATCCGGGCCACGGGGGCGGTGACCGTGGCGCGCGCGGCAGTTCAGGAATCGAGAAGGAGATGACGCTCGATATCTCAAAACGTCTTGAGCATTATCTGGAACGCGAATGTCTCCCGGCCGTCCTGACCCGCACAGTCGACAACACTGTGTCGCTCGAAGAGCGCGTCGACTTTGCGGAATCCAAACATGCCGACCTCTTCGTCAGCATTCATTTCAACTCGGGTGGCGCTGCCGACGGGATCGAAACCTATTGCGTGGCGCCAGCGGGAACAGTTTCCACTGCCAACGCTTCACGACCTTTCTCGCGCAGCGACGATGAACTGTCGCCGGGGAATCGTTTCGACGAGAAAGACGTCTGGCTGGCGCACTGCGTCCAGAAATCCCTGCTGCGCACGACGGGCGCCGTCGATCGCGGCGTGCGCCGGGCGCGTTTTTACGTGTTGCGTTACGCGTCGTGTCCCGCGATTTTGGTGGAGGCGGGTTTCCTCACCAACCGCATTGAGGAACAGAAGATTTTGACGCCCGAGTATCGCGATCAACTGGCAAAGGCGATTGCCGAAGGTATCTTGACGTACAAGAAGAGCGTGGAGACCAAATAGTGTGTAGAGGCGCTTCCCTGCCCCGAAAGCTCTCGGGGTGAACGAAGCGCCGAGGTGTATCTGGGCTTGCTGCGCTTAGCAGAAACGCAGCTACAACGGAGGCGAGCGAATGTTCGATAACCGCGTCGACGCCGGTCAAAAACTCGCGCGAGCGGTGGAACAATTCCGCGCGTCAGACCCGCTGGTTCTGGCGCTGCCGCGAGGTGGCGTGGTAGTGGGTGCGGAGATCGCCCACAAGCTGGGTTGTGAACTGGACGTCGTGCTGGTCAAGAAACTGCGGGCGCCCGACAACCCGGAGCTGGCTTTCGGCGCAATCGGCGAGGATGGCCACTCGTTCGTCAATCAGGAGATCGCACAGATGGTGGGCACAGACCAATCCTACATTGACAGCGAAATCAAGGAGCGCCACGGGGAAATCAAACAACAGAGTCGGGCCTATCGCAAAGTCAGGCCGAGAATCTTACCAGCAGGCCGCACCGTAATGCTCGTCGATGACGGACTCGCCACGGGCGCCACCATGATCGCCGCCGTGCAGACGATATCGCTCAGCAGTCCGCAAGGGATCGTCGTCGCCGTGCCGGTGAGTTCTCCCGAAGCGCTGCAGACACTCAAATCAATGACCGAGGTCAACGATGTCGTTTGCCTGTCGACGCCGGGATGGTTCGGCGGCGTCGGCCAGTTTTACCGGGATTTCACCCAGGTATCGGACGAAGACGTGATTGAGATTCTGAAAGCGTTCGCGTAAGTGGTTTGGGCGCGCCGCTGTTCGTAGGGCGAGCCTCTGGCTTGCCTTGGTAGAACGGGCTTCCAGCCCGTTCGATTTGTCTATTCAGAGCGGTGGGAAGGCCGCTCTACCCTGACCTATTCATGAACCACCTGAAACGTCCGGCAACCCCTCATCCTTCCGCAGACTCAGGACAGGCTCTTAATCCTCTCCCCGTCAACCCCGAAAGCTTTCGGGGCAAGGCGGGGCGAGGAGATCTCCCCTCTCCCTTCCCAAGGGAGAGGACCTGCCCCGCCGAAGCCTCGGCGCAGGCGGGTCAGGGTGAGGGTTCGAGCAGTGACACACTGTGGGTTGTTTAAGCGCATCGTGAATAAGCCGGGCTACGACTGTGCCAAGCTGGAAGCTTGCCCTACGTTTCGCTTGTTGCGGGCGACGTTTCATTCCATAGTGGAGACTCAATCGAATACCAACCATGAAAACTTATACCGCAGTTCTGCTCGCCGTCGTTGCATTGTCGTGGGGGTGCGCGCACACGACGCTGACGAGCGCAACGTTCTCCCAAGAGGCAGCGTTATCGGCAGCCAATCAAGCGCCAGCACCTGACCTCAGCCACCTTGTCTTGCGGGTCACGCGTCATGCGGACACGATCATCAACGGGCCTGACATCGATGAAGATCAACTGCTCGTCCTAGATTTGAGAAACTTCCGCCTGCAGCAGAGATTGCGGATTCCTTCGGCGGACGTCGTGCCGCGTCTGGCGGTTACCCGATTTGGCCCGTCCTCCGAAGGCAGAGAGTTTCGCGGGTTCGTGATCGTCCGGAAGATCGAGCCGAACCAGGTCAAAGCGTCTTTGCACTTGGACGTCATCGCTCGAACTGCGAACGGAAGCTATATTCAGAAAGTCCGCTTCCGCGGCAATTTCGTGTTTCTCCGAAGAACGCAAGGCAACGAAGGAGGAATGTGAAAGAATTGACGATCAAGACCAGCGCGCACTCCGAGTTTGTGGAGATCACCGGCCAAATCCAGCGCGCGGTGGATGAATCGGGCGTGACGGACGGCGTGTGCACCGTATTCGTGCCGCACACAACGGCGGGCATCACCATCAACGAGAACGCCGATCCGGACGTGGTGGCGGACATCATTTACGCGTTGGACAAAGCGGTGCCGTGGAAGTCGCCGAGCTACCGCCACGCCGAAGGCAACACGGCGGCGCACGTCAAGTCGAGCATCATGGGCCACAGCGTTCACGTGCCGGTGCACGCCGGCAAACTTCAGTTCGGCACCTGGCAGGGAATCTTCTTCTGCGAGTTCGACGGCCCCCGCACGCGCAAAGTGTGGGTGACGGTAATTGGATAACCGTGCTTCGAGGTTGATTGTCTCCCGCAGTTGCCGGGAATACGCAGGAAACTGATTGAGATCCAGCGGCGGTGCCTCAATCGTTGCGGTCTGTTCAGCGACTGGCAGCGGCCTTCTGCGAAAAGTAGGCCGACAGCGGACTGCCCTTGAGTCCTTTGAGTCCCGCGATGACGCAAGCTGCGTTGAGTTCGGCGCCGGCCAAGGTGGTGTGCGTGTGCTCGTCGGCGAACAGCGGCTCCACTTTTTCTGGGCCAAGTTCTTCGTATTTCCGGGCAATGATCTCGTTCAGGTCAACAAACTCCGCGCCTTCCGCCTTGGCGACCTCGGCGGCCCATTTCGCGTAGTCATCACGAACGATCTTGCCGTCTTTCCAAATCTTTCTGGGAACCGGCGAGCAAACGATCGGCACGGCGCCTTTCGCCTTTGCGTCCGCGATTAACTTCCGTAAATACCAACCATAAGTGTGCACCACCTCGTGTTGCTTGGTGAGCAGGTTGTCGATCTCCTGTGTCTCCTCGCCGATGCCTTTGATCGTGCCGCGTGCGCGCGAGGTGTCGTTGATAGCGCCGCCGTCGTTGTGGCCGAACTGCATCACGACAAAGTCGCCGGGCTTCAAGAGAGCCAGCACTCTGTCCCAGTGGCCTTGCGTCAGGTAGGTGCGGCTGCTACGTCCGCCGATCGCGCGGTTCACGACGTTGATTTTTGTCTTGTCGAAGAATGCAGCGAGCGGCTCACCCCATCCCCACTGGCCGTTTGCACCGTCTCCCCGTCCATTTCTGACGGTTGAATCACCGATCAGGAACAGCGTCGGCAATTTCGGATCGTTTGGTTTTGGCAACGTCATTTCTGGCGATGTCGTGTTTGTGCTTTGGTTGGAGACCTGTGCTCGTGCAGGCTCCAGCAGCAGTTCGAGAAACACCATCATTGTCAGGCCGCCAAGAAGAACCGACCCTGCCTTTGCTCTCATGCACAATGCGTTCATCAGGATGCTCCCATTCAGTTTGTGGTGCTGCGTTTCTCGTCGGAGTTCATTTGTGCCGCCAGTTACATACCACGGTTCCGGGGTCTGACCTATTCATTTTTCAATTTGGTATGGTGCCCGCACCTATCCGGTCGAATACAGCTATGACTACACCGTCCGCATGAAGACCATGAAGACATGGAAGGACTACGCGGGCAACACCGGGACGGCCACCACGACGTGGAACTGTTCATCTCAGCCATCTCCGCGGCCAGCCACTCGGCCTCGAGCTTGTCCCTGATCGAACTGCCGGCGCCGATTTCCCTGCCGCTTTTGCAGACGATCTTGATGTCGCTGTAAAGAGTCGGGCCCGCTGTCATGCCCGCTTAGCCCGGGTTATTCACAATGCGCTTAAACAACCCACAGTGTGTCACTGCTCGAACCCTCACCCTGACCCGCCTGCGCCGAGGCTTCGGCGGGCAGGCCCTCTCCCTTGGGAAAGGAGAGGGGAGATCTCCTCTCCTCGCCTTGCCCCGAAAGCTTTCGGGGTTGACGGGGAGAGGATTAAGGATGAGGGGTTGCCGGACGTTTCAGGTGGTTCATGAATAGGTCAGGTTAGGTCTTGATCTCGGTGATCTCGCCGACCGGAATGGTTTTCGTCCGGCCGAGCGTGCCGGAGTGGCGATCCGAAATTGCAGCCTCGACGTTTTCCGTTGCTCATGGGTGGGTGAGTGAGTATTCTGGGCGCAGTCATGGAACCGATTCACGAGTTGATGAAGGCGCGACTGGAGAAGCGCCAAAAACTGCTGGAGATGGGGATCGATCCGTACGGCGGGCGGTTCGAGGTCAGCGAGACCGTCGCCGCGGTGCGCGTCAATCCGACGCCGGAGCGCGATGTGCGGTTGGCGGGGCGGCTGATGAGCCATCGAGACATGGGCAAGAGCATGTTCGCGGACATGAAGGATTCGACGGGCAAGATTCAGATTTATCTGCAGAAGACGGCCGTGCCGGAAGAGCAATTCGATCTGTTCAAGCATCTCGTGGATCTCGGCGACATCGTCGGCGTGACCGGCAAACTCTTCACGACCCACGCGGGCGAATTGACGGTGCGCGTGGAGAGCCTTACGCTGCTGAGCAAGGCGATCCGGCCGCTCCCAAAGGAATGGTACGGCATCAAGGACGTGGAGACGCGGCTTCGCCAGCGGTATCTGGATTTGATTCTCCACGATCAGGTGCGGGACATGTTTCTACTTCGCAGTCGCGTAGTGGCGGAGATTCGAAAGTTTCTGGACGGGCGCGGATTCGTCGAAATGGAGACGCCGATGATGCAGCCGGTCGCCGGCGGCGCGGCGGCGAAACCGTTCAAGACGTACCACGAAGCGCTCGGGGTCGATCTGTTTCTGCGCGTCGCGCCCGAACTGTATCTGAAGCGATTGCTGGTGGGCGGTTTCGAGAAGGTCTACGAGATCAATCGCAACTTCCGCAACGAAGGCATCTCGCGCAAGCACAATCCAGAGTTCACCATGCTCGAAGTATACCAGGCCTACGGCGACTACGAGACGATGATGGAGTTGGTGCAAGGACTGGTGACTTCGGTGGCGGAGAATGTCTTCGATTCGCTGATCGTGAAACGCTATGACGGGCAAGAGATCGACTTGACTCCGCCGTGGCAGTGCGTCACGTATCGGGAGCTGATCGAAGAGAGACTTGGCAAAGACTGGTTCACGATCTCGGCAGAGGACCGCAAGATGCGCGCGGCGCAGATGGGCGTCGAATTTCCACCAGACGCACCCGACTACGAAGTGACGAACGCGATTTTTGAGAAGACGATCGAGCCGACGCTGATCAATCCAGCGTTCGTGACTCATTTGCCGGCGGAACTCGTGGTGCTCGCCAAGCTAAACAAGGAAGATCCGAGCGTGGTGGACGTGTTCGAGTTGATCATCAACGGCCAGGAGATCGCCCCGGCATACTCAGAGTTGAACGATCCAGTCGTGCAACGCGAGCGGCTACTGCATCAGGTGGCAGGTCACGGTGAGAAGCTCGACGAGGATTTTCTGCTCGCGCTGGAGCACGGGATGCCGCCGGCGGGCGGGATGGGCATCGGCATTGATCGGCTGGTGATGATGTTGACGGGGGCGGAAAGCATCCGCGACGTGATTCTCTTCCCGCAATTGCGTCCGCAGGGGAGAACGGCGGAGTAGTGGAGTGATGGAGTTATGAAGTGATGGAACGACCGCACCAATGCCCCCGTACTCCAAGACTCCAGTACTCCAATCCCCCCCTCCCATGACGCGCTTGCCTTTCGAACTGTTCCTCGGGCTGCGCTACCTCAAACCAAAGCGAACGTTCGTTTCTGTCATCACGCTCATTGCGCTGGCAGGCGTCACGATCGGCGTGTGGGTATTGATCGTTGTCATCGCTGTGATGAGCGGGTTCGACCGCGAGCTGCGCGACAAACTGATGGGCATGCACGCCCACGTGACGGTCACGGGCGGGTTGATCCAAGACAGCGATGGGTTGACGAGGACGCTGCTAGAGCAACCGCGCGTTAAGGCAGCCTCGCCGTATGCGTTGAGTCTGGTGCTCGTCGAGTTCAACCGCCGCGTGGCCACGCCCTACCTCAAAGGGATCGATCCGAAGCGCGAGATCACCGTTAGCAAGCTCGGCGAATATATCAAGGAAGGCAGCCTCGACCTGAACGGTGACAAGGTGGTCATCGGGCGCGAACTGGCCGCGCAGTACGGCATTTATCTCGGCGACAAGATCACCGTGTACTCGCCGCGCAATTTCGAGAAGCGTGGCGAAGAGGTGTATCTGCCGGTAGAGCTGACCGTGACAGGCATTTTTGAATCCGGCATGTTCGAGTACGACGTGGGGCTGATCTTCACGTCCCTTCAGACCGCGCAGGATCTTTATGGAATCAGCAACGCCGTGCATGGGATCGAGTTGATGACCGACGATCCGTTCAAAGGTGCGGAAGAGGTTGCCGCTCACCTCAACAGAATCCTCCCGGCGCCGCTGCGCGCGCAAACCTGGGCGCAGTTGAACCAGCGGTTGCTCGGAGCAATCCAAGTGGAGAAGACGACGATGTTCGTGATCCTCATGTTGCTCATCGTTGTGGCGGCCTTCTGCATTATGAGCACGCTGATTACGACCACCGTGCAAAAGACCAAGGAAATCGGAGTGCTCAAGGCCTTGGGCGCATCGTCAGGAAAACTCTCGCGGCTTGTTCTGATTCAGGGGTTCATCGTGGGAGTGCTGGGCGTCGTCGTTGGGACGGCGTTGGGTCTGGTAACGATCAAAAACCTCACGCCGATCCAAAATTTTCTGACGCGCGTGGTGGGGATCGATGTGTTCCCGAAGGACATCTACAACTTCGCGCAAATTCCCGCGTTTCTGACGCTGAGCGATTTGCTTGCGATCATTATTTCAGCGCTTGCGATTTGCACGCTGGGAGGCGTGATCCCTGCGCTGTGGGCGGCGAAACTCAATCCCGTGGACGCGTTGCGGCATGAATAATCGATTCCTCACCCTGACCCTTTCCCTTGAATGGTCAACCCCGAAAGCTTTCGGGGCAAGGCGGAGAGGGGAACCTCCTCGCCCCTGTTGTTCAGGGGGAGCCGAGTCCGCGAGACGCCGCTGTCGTTTGCGGCAAAGGATCAAGGTGAGGGGAAAGCCGTCGTGCGCGTGGTTTGTCAAATGAACGAGCCGAAAGACATTCTGGTTGCCGAAGGGCTGCGCAAGACCTATACTCTGGGCAAGCGCGATGTGGAGGTGTTGCAGGGGATTGATTTGCAGGTGCAGCGCGGTGAAGTGCTCGTGATCGCGGGAGCATCGGGCGCGGGGAAAAGCACCTTGCTGCATTTGCTGGGCGGGCTGGATGCGCCATCGTCAGGCGATGTCACGCTCGATGGCGCTTCGCTGTTTAAGATGTCCAATGCCGAGCTTACTCGATTGCGCAACCAGCGGATTGGATTCGTCTTTCAATCCTACAACTTGCTGCCTGAATTGGATGCGCTGGAGAATGTCTGCCTGCCCGCGATGCTCAGTGCCCAACGCCGGGAGAATTGGGTGGAAACGGGCATCGAGTTGTTGAAAGCGGTCGGGTTGGGGGAACGCATGGAACATCGGCCTGCCGAATTGAGCGGCGGCGAACAACAGCGCGTCGCCATCGCGCGTGCGTTGATGAATCGCCCGAGCCTGTTGCTGGCCGACGAGCCGACGGGCAATCTCGATTCGAAGACGAGTGAGGCGATCCTGGATTTGCTCTGGCAGATGCACTCGGAATTGAAGACGACGATGGTGATGGTGACGCACGACGAGCACATTGCCCGGCGCGGCGAACGAGTTTTGGAAATCGCAGACGGAAAACTCGTCGGCGCCACGTAGAAACCGCCCTCTCCGCTTCATCCTGCTTTCAAACACCTGTTCGCTGGAAAAAGCAGTTAGCACACCTGTCGTCCGCACGTCGCCAAGGCCGACGAGACCCACCTGTTACGATAACCACTGACCGCACTGCGTTCCGCGAGTCCCCCATCACAGCGCTTGACCCCCACTGACCTGCGGGAATACTCTGCTACCATGAAGCGATTGACGTTTCCGTTTCTCCCATTCGTCTCCTTGTTGTTTGCTGTAGCCCATCCTGTTTCCAGTTTTGCGGAAGCCGAGTCAATCGACCTCAAAACATTAGCTAAGAAAGCCCGTCCCGCCGTCATGCTCCTGGTTGTATCTGACGCCAGTGGTAAGGAAATCGCAACGGGCACCGGCTTCCTCGTCTCCCCCGATGGCAAACTGATCACCAATCATCATGTCATCGAAAATGCGTCGAGCGTCATCGCCAAGTCGGAAACCGGCGGGCTGTTTCCGGTCAAGGGCTTGTTGGCTGACGATGCGAAGAACGACCTTGCGTTGCTCAAGGTCGAAGGAAAAGACCTACCGTTCCTAAAGTTCGGCAACACCGACAAAGTCGAGGTGGGAACCCGCATCGCTGTCATTGGCAGTCCGTTGGGATTGGAGGGAACATTATCGGAAGGGATTGTTTCAGCGGTAAGAGATTTAGAGATAGGTATTAAGTTGATGCAGGTAACGGCGGCCATATCGCTAGGTTCAAGTGGGTCGCCGGTCATGAATGCAAATGGCGAGGTGGTTGCTGTTGCATCTGCGTTGTTACATGAAGGACAGGCGCTAAATTTCGCCGTGCCTGCCGAATTCGCCAAAGGTTTGCTGACCAAATTGAAGACGACGACGGAGCCAACAGCTTTTGGGGCAAAGGTCAGCAACTCGGAAGATGAAACCGTCACCGATCCTTATTTTCGAGCGGCAGTCAGTGCCGAAGACGCACGGGACTATGTTCAGTTGCTGAAGAGTGCAAAGGAAGTGCTTCGCCGTCATCCCGACAGTGCGCTTGCCAATTACTGCGTGGGGGTGGCCTACGCGTATTTGAACTTCTGGGACGAAGCGATTATCGCTAATCGCCAAGCTATCAAGTTCAAACCTGATTATTCGAGTGCTTGGCACAATCTGGGATTTGCCTACCTGAAGTCTGGTCGGACCGACGAAGCGATTACGGCTTATCGGCAAGCCATCAAGATCGATCCTGATTATCCGATCACTTGGTTTAATTTGGGATTTGCCTACCTCAAGTCTGGCCGGACCGATGAAGCGATTACCGCCTATCGGCAAGCCATCAAAATCGATCCTAATTTTGGGACGGCTTGGTACAATTTGGGAAATGCCTACCGCAAGTCCGGTCCCACGGACGAAGCGATCGCCGCTTACCGCCAAGCCATCAAGATTAATCCTGATTATGCGGACGCTTGGTATAATTTGGGAAATGCCTACCGCGACTCTAGCCGGACTGATGAAGCGATTACCGCTTATCGCCAAGCCATCAAGATCAACCCTGATTTTGCGAACGCATGGTATAATCTCGGAATTGCCTATGACAAGTCTGGGAGAGCCGAAGAATCTGCTGCCGCCTTCCAGCGAGCCGGGGAACTCGGAGCGAAATAAAATAAGTGATTGTGGCGTCAGCCATAATCCCACTCGCTGGAATCATTTTGCCATCTTCGACACGCCCCTTGCTGCCGAACCGGCGTTGCTGGGACGGTGAAGCGCACAACGCACTCTCAAATTACCGCCCGGCGTTGGGCTCAGAAGCGGGGCGACGGTTCGTTCAACCGATTTTGCCAAGCTTCTTTCCGTGATCATCGACCTTCCCGATGACTGAACTGAGCAACGCACGCAGCGGTTCTTGCGGCACCTCCTGAAACAGAACATTGTTGGACTCGAAGAGCACGGCATCAGAACCAGCAAGACAAATGCGAGTTGCGTGCAGCAAATCTTCCGAGGGGGCCATGTAAAGTTTGGGCACAAAGTGCTCGTACTCGTTTCTGACATGCTCGTGAAGCCACTCTAGGTGTTTCATGTCCGCGTCGGTGAGAAGATGCCATCTACTGTGGACAGACCGACCCATGAAGCACTCCGTCTGAATCATGGCAAGAGTGTTGTAAAACCCGATGAGATAGTCGCGTTCGGGCGGTTCACAGGAGCCGCACGTCGAGATGTTCGGTGACACACACGGGGCCGGCTCCGAAAACCGCCATGCCTTCCTGCATCCGGGAATGTCCATGCGGTGGATCTCCATCCACGGTCCAGTTCCGCGTTGGTAACTCACACTGCGGTTTTCGGATAGTCGCGCAGTCACTGCTAGGTTCGCAGATCCACGCAGTGCCTCGACCATGCTGCGGTAGAACAACAAGTGCGCCTCACGAGCTATGCGAAAGTAGCTGGGCGCTGCGCGATCAAACTCGAATTGGACATGGTGCAGCCCATTCTCGACAAGTCGGAGGTTTGTGATCTCGTCAATCGCAGTCTTCATACGAGGTTGTATCGGGCTGGCGCGAGTTGAGAGCCGCGAGCGCCAGCGAGCGTTCCCTCAACCGGGTTCGGCCTCTTGCACTTCGATCTTGATCCTAACTCCCAACTTCTTGGCTATTCTTTCGAGGACTTCCTTCTTTCGGTGGGTGTTTGAATGCGTGCAGATATACCATCCGTCCACTTTCCTTTGGCTATACTGAGGGTGTTTGGTCGAGTCAATCAGTGGGATTCCCGTTTCGGTGATGTTCAGACTTCGGACCTTGTCGATGCCAAGCGCCTTGATGGCAAGTGCGAATGTATCTGCCGCGAAGTATTCCTCTACGATATCTCCGGTTGGAAGCGTAACGCGTAGCGTGCTTTTTGGCGCCTTCTCGTGAGCTGTAACATGATCCTTCTTGATTCTCCTCTCCGTAGGCAAGAACCGCTTGCGAGTATCAATGTCGATTCCCGCCTGCCAATCGTCAAGCAAAGCTGCGACACGGGCACGAAAGGCTTCGAGATTCTTGCCGGACTCTCCGAGAATCTGTGCCTTCTCATAATCCTTCCTCCTGAACGCGTCACCTCCCTGATCTGCGATATTCTGCGCGACGCTCTCAATCTCCTCGATGATCAGCTGGAAAGCCGCAACAACACCGTCTCTGTCGATGGCCATAGCAGAGGATCCTTTCTGTTGCCGAACAGCGTTGATTCGCGTGGTTGCGTTTACGCTCAAACCGTTTCACATTCGAAGTATGAAGCATTTACCGACACGGCGCAAGTCTGCTCCTGCTTGGCACCTCACGATCACCCGAGACACCGGGGGAGACGACCGCGAGCGGGACGGTCGCGCCTATTCTGAGTGATCACGACAGCACTGGCCCACGCAAAGGCGCGAAGACGCCGGCGGCATCGCGGCAGAGCTTGTCCTGAGTCTGCCGAAGGAAATGCCGCTCCTACATTGGCCATCCCAGCAGGCACGGTCGGCCCGGCGGTCCGACCCTACCTGCGTGTGCAGGGGAAGTTCTAGGTTGCAGTGGGGGCGGTTCTACGTTAAATAGCTACGAACTGAAGGAACAGCACATGACGATTTTTTTGGATGGCAAGTACGTTTCGGAGGAAGAGGCGAAGGTTTCCGTCTTCGATCACGGTCTTTTGTATGGGGACGGCGTGTTCGAAGGGATCCGTGTGTACGGCGGGAAGATCTTTCGTTTGGAGCAGCATTTGGACAGGCTGTTCGCGTCAGCGAAGGCGATCATGCTGGAGATGCCGATGACGCGGCAACAATTGGTCGAGGCCTGCTGTCGGACTTGCGCGCGAAACAAATTGCAGGACGGCTATATCCGGCTCGTCGTCACGCGCGGGGTTGGCAACCTCGGTCTGGACCCGTTTAGATGCCGGAAGCCGTCGGTATTCATCATCGCCGACAAGATCGAGTTGTACACCGAAGAAGTATACCGAAAGGGGATTGAACTAATCACGGCGGCGACGCAGCGCGTTAACGTGGCGGCGATCAGCCCGTCCATCAAATCGTTGAACTACCTGAACAACATTCTGGCGAAGATCGAGGCCATCCACGCCGGCACCATCGAGGCGATCATGCTCAACAGCGCCGGTTACGTCGCCGAGTGCACGGGCGACAACCTTTTCATCGTGCGCGCCGGCAGGCTGGAGACGCCGCCGGTCAGCGACGGTGCGTTGGTCGGCATCACACGAGCCGTGATCCTCGAACTGGCGGCCAAATTGAAAATAGCCGCGAGCGAGACGCACCTGACGCGGTACGATCTGATGACCGCCGACGAGTGTTTCCTCACGGGGACGGCGGCGGAGATCGCGCCTGTGGCGACGATTGACTGCCGGCCGATCGGGAGCGGGAAGCCCGGGCTGCTAACCTTGAAATTGATGTCCGAGTTTCGTAAGTTGACTTGCTCGGAGGGAACGCCAATTACACCGAGTTGAACGAATGATGCTCTGCGACATTTGCAAAAAGAACGAAGCCACAGTTCATCTGACGCAGATCGTGGATGCGAAGATGCTGAAGGTGGATCTTTGCGAGGCTTGCTCGAAGGCGAAGGGTGTGCAGGAGTCGGCGGGATTTTCCCTGGCTGATCTGCTGGTCGGATTGGGATCGGCGGAGGAAATCAAGACAGAGTCCCCAGGCGTTCGCTGTCCTGTCTGTGGCTTCACACAAGCCGATTTCAAGAGGACGGGTCGACTGGGCTGCAGCGTGTGCTGGGAGACCTTCGAGGCCGGCTTGTCTTCTCTGTTGAAGGCGATGCACAAGAGCGATCGGCATGTTGGCAAAGTCCCCGGTAAAGCCGCGCACACCGTCGCCATCAGCGAGAAGATCAAAGAACTTTCTCACGAGCTTGGGAAAGCGGTGAGCGCGGAGAAATACGAGGAGGCAGCGCAGATTCGCGACCAAATTCGCGAGTTGGAATCTAAATTGAAGACGACAGGCAGCGTGACATGAAGATCGAGGAGCTACTGAAGAGCCCGACTGAATGGGTCACAGCCGAAGGCTCAAACAGCAAGATTGTGCTCTCCAGTCGCGTGCGGCTGGCGCGCAACCTCCAGAATGTCCCCTTTCCGGGCTGGGCGAAGAAAGCGGAACGCCAGAAGAGCCTCGAAATGATACGGCCGGTTGTTGAGAAGTTAACGGAGATGGGCGATTGCTTCAGCGATTCGATGGTCAATCTCGTCGCCATCGACAAGCAGGTTCTCGTCGAACGCCACCTGATCAGTCGTGAGCACGCGGCCAAGAACGTGGGGAGCGGCGTCGTCATTAACGATCGCGAAACCATGAGTGTGATGATCAACGAGGAAGATCACTTGCGCATGCAGGCGATCAAGGCCGGGCTGCAGATCAAAAGCGTATTCAAAACGATCGACAAGGTCGACACCGAGCTTGAGGAACACCTTGACTTCGCGTTTTCGCCGCGGCTTGGGTATCTGACCGCGTGCCCGACCAACGTCGGCACTGGCATGCGCGGCTCGGCGATGGTGCATTTGCCCGCGATGGTGTTGAGCGATCAAATCAACCAGGTTGTTCAAGCGGTGAATAAACTCGGCTTGGCGGTGCGCGGGCTTTACGGCGAAGGCACGGAAGCGCTCGGTAACGTGTTTCAGGTTTCAAACCAGACGACGCTGGGCGAGAGAGAGTTGGACGTAATCGAACGGCTGAACAAGGTCATCCTCCAGATCGTTGAGCACGAGGAAAATGCGCGGATGATCCTGCTTGAAAAGAAGCCGCGCCTTGTGTACGATCAGGTGGGTCGCGCGTATGGCGTTTTGACCAATGCGCGCACCATCAGTTCGAAGGAGGCATTAAATTTGCTCAGTTTGGTTCGCATGGGGGTTGATTTAGAATTCTTTCCGGCTGCCGCGCGGGGCGTGGTGGACGAGATGTTTATCGTTTCGCAGCCCGCCCATGTCCAGAAAGCCGCTGAGCGCAAGCTCACCGCTGAGGAACGCGATGTCTTCCGCGCCGACTTGATTCGGGAACGGTTGAAGAATGTTTCGAAACCTCATATCGATGACACGCGGCCACCGAGTCGTGGCCAAACGGAAGTAGCTTGAGAGGTTAGCGGTGATGGAAATGAACAATTTTACCCCGCGAGCGCAGCAGGTGCTGGCTCTGGCCCGCAAGGAAGCGGA
>JBEKFI010000061.1:0-18225 GCA_050013395.1 Verrucomicrobiia bacterium
TTGCCTGGCGCGTGGTCAAGCACGTCAAATCCAACGCCATCGTCTTCGCACGTGCGGACGCCAGCGGGAGTCGAACGCTGGGCATCGGCGCGGGTCAAATGAGTCGTGTGGATTCCGTAAAAATCGCTGTCTGGAAGGCCAAGGAAGCCGGTCTTGACCTCAAAAACAGCGTCGTCGCCAGCGATGCGTTTTTCCCGTTCCCTGATGGGCTGATTGTTGCCGCCGAGCCCGGTGCGACTGCGGCCATCCAGCCGGGTGGCAGTGTGCGCGATTCTGAAGTCATCGCTGCAGCGGACGAACGCAACCTGGCGATGGTGTTTACAGGCATCCGCCATTTCCGGCATTAAGACGCACAACGTTATGTCAAAGAAATCTAAAAAATCGCCAGCGGACCCTAGGAAGCCGACGCCAACCGCGCCGGGAAACGTCTCGACGACGCCGGTCGCAGCCGCTGTCGCACCGTCTCCGCCGTCGCATCCAGCTTCGGTACGCCACTTTTTTGCGCCAGAGGACTGGATTGCCGCGGGCGCGACGTTCCTGATTTCGGGCCTGGCGTTTCTCTTTTACATGTCGCCCGAAGTGACGCTGGAGGATTCAGGTGAACTAGTTACGGGCGCGTTCAATTTCGGTGTGCCGCATCCGCCGGGCTATCCGCTCTGGGCGTTCCTGGGTTGGGTGTGGCGGCATCTGGTGCCGTTTGGCAATCCGGCCTGGCGAACCTGTCTGATGTCGGTGCTCACGGGTGCGCTGGTGGTCGGCGTGCTGACGTTGCTGATGACGCGCAGCGTGCTGATGCTGTTGCGCTCGGTGGCGTGGGCTGACGAGATCGAGGAACGGATGAAACACTGGATCGCGCTGACGGTGGGTGCGTCTGTGGCGCTGCTGTTCGGATTCAACCGCGGTGTGTGGCTCTGGGCGTGTGTGCCCGAGATGCGCGTGCTCAACGTGTTCATGTTCATCCTGACGGCGTGCATCTTCTTTGCGTGGATGATGCGGCCCGAGCGGCACGTGTTCCTGTACGCGACGATCCTGGTGTACGCGCTGGGGATTACGAACCATCAGACCATTGCAGTGATGGCGTTGCCATTTATGGTCGGAGCGTTCGTGGTGGGTCTGCATCAGATCTGTGAGTTGCGGCCCGCGGTGTGGCGGGCGGCGGTGGTGATGCCGGCGCTGGATGCATCTTGGGAGTTGGCCGTGGCGGCGTTGTTCTCGGCGGCGGCGGGCTTCATCGTCTGGGCGTGGCTGGAGACGGGAACGGCAGCGCAGTTTTTTGCGGATGATTTCTGGTGGCGCGCGTTGGTAGCCGGCGTGGCCGGCGTGGTGGTGTTGTTGGCGTTCGGCGCGCTGGGCTGGCTGAATCGGCGGAGGGCGCTGGTATGCACAGCCGCATTCTTGGTGGGTTGCAGTTTTTATTTCTACATGCCGGTCGCAGCTTCGACGAATCCACCGATGAATTGGGGTTATGCAGCCACCAAGCAGGGTTTTCTCCATGCGATCACCCGCGGCCAGTACGAGCGGATGAACTTCTCCTGGCCGTGGCAGCCGGCGTTCTGGGTTCAGATTCGCCTGTTTAGGCAGGCGCTGATGCACCAATACAGCACGCCGTTGTGTCTCGTAGGACTGGTGCCGCTGGTGCTGTTGGGGTGGCGCTGGAGGGGCATCCGATCGCGCGCACGGTCGTGGCTGATCTTCGTGTGGGCGGCCTTCTTCACGACGAGCTTTGGATTGCTGACCATCATCAATCCGGGGCTGGACAAGCAAAACCAGGAGATTAATCTCAAGTTCTTCGGGCCCGCCCACGGGTTCTTCGCCATGCTGATCGGCTACGGGGCGGCGTTGCTCATCGCCGCAGCGCTGGTGTGGTGGAAAACGCTTCCCCGCAACGCGGTGCGCGTCGGCTGCGTTCTGTTGTTTGCCTTGCCGATCATCCCATTCAAGCGCAACTGGGCGACATGCGAGCAGCGCGGCCATGATTTCGGTTATCAGTTCGGCTACCGCATGTTTTACCCCGGCGACGATTATCCGCCGATGGACCGAGATGCCGTGTTGTTTGGCGGCACCGACCCCGGCCGCTTCGTGCCGACCTACATGATCTTCTGCGAGAGCCGCGTCAGACCGCAGGATCGCTTCCGCGATCCGCACCTCGATCCGCAGGGCGGCACAAATTTCGATCGGCGCGATGTGTACATCATTACGCAGAACGCCTTGGCGGATAACACCTACATGAGTTACATCCGCGACCACTACGATTATTCGCGGCCGAATCCCACCAATCAGGCCACGCTGGCGAGCCGGTTCCTGCCCTGGCAGCAGGCAGTCTTTCGGTTTGCCTGGAAGTACATGCACCGCGACACCATGTACCCGCGCGAGCCGATCTACATCCCGGGTGAGAACGATCTGCAGCGGGGGTTTCAGGAGTATGTCCAAGGTGTGCAAGCCCGCCAAAAAAGTGGACAACAGCCCGGACCGGACGAGCAGGTGCAGGTCGACGCGGCCGGGCGCGTGAGCGTTCGCGGAGTTGGCGGCGTCATGGCCATCAATGGCATCCTCACCAAATGGATCTTCGACCGCAACAAGGACAAGCACGCCTTTTACGTCGAGGAAAGCTACGTCATTCCGTGGATGTATGCGTACATGACACCCTATGGCATCATCCTGAAGATCAACCACGACCCGCTGCCGGCGCCCGCGCAAGCTCCTGAGTTCTGGGCGCAGATCGTGGCCCGCGACCGCGCTTACTGGGACAAGCTTTCCGCTGATTTCGAGGCGAGGCCCGAGTTCAGGCGCGACAGCGACGCGCAGAAAACCTTTTCCAAGTTGCGTTCCGCCATCGGCGGTCTGTACACCTACCATCACATGACCGGCCCGGCTGAGTACGCGTTCAGGCAAGCGCTTGCACTCTGCCCCGAAAGCCCCGAAGCCAACTTCCGCCTGGCGCAATTGTACATCGAACAGAATCGCGTCGACGACGCGCTCGACGTCCTGCGGGCTTTGCAAAAGCGCGACCCGCTGAATCGAAAGATCGGTGATGCCATCAACCAGTTGCAGAACATGAAGCAGCTCCGCGGCGATGTGCAGCAACTCGAGCAGGCGCATGCCAGCGCGCCGCGCGACGTGAATCTTGTCCTGCAGCTTGCCCAGACCTACTTCAAATCAGGACAAGGCGACAGAATCATCCCGTTGTGCGACGGCTACCTCGCCCAAACTGATCTTGGCGCCAACGACATGATACAAATCGCGCAAATCTACGTGTCGTTGAACCAGCCCGAGCGGGCCGTGGCGACGCTGCAGATGATTGTCAGCCGGTATCCTCAAGACAGCCAGGCGTACTATGCGCTCGCGCTGATCCGTTCCGCTCAAGGCAAAGCGGACGAGGCCCTCGATGCGCTCGGAAGAGCCATTCAACTGACACCAGCCATTCGCGACCAGGCCAAGAGCGACGTCCGGCTCAACAACATTCGTACGAATCCGCGCTTCCAAAAGCTCATCAGCCCGTAATGTTTACGCGCACCGCTTGCCAACGTGCCTTGGATAGCGAAAAATCCTTGCCGTCGAACAACCGATGTCCTGTTGGCCGCAAAGCCGAAGACGCCGCTCGTCGTGAAGCGGCAAAAGTTTACCCCGTTATACGGGGCGCAAAAGACGCAAAACGAGCACGGATCCTCCGCCTGTGCCTTTTGCGCCCCGAAAAGGATTCGGGGTAAACCTCTTTGCGGCCATCCCCTTCCCCGGTCGCACCACCGGCAAACAAACCAAAAGCCGTTGACGGTTCAGCGCCAGCGGAGCATCATGGCACCCGAAGTCAGGATGAAGGACGGAAGAGACAAGGCATTCGGGCTTTGCCTTTTCCCGGTAATATCAGCGATATGGGAAACCAAGTTTGTTCTAATAACACTGTTGGCAAGAAGACGACAACGAGATTACAAAGTCAGTCTCCATTGCGTGCGCATCGCGTCTTTGGTTCTGTGGTGATGCTATGCGGGTTGTATTGCCTCGTGGGGGCTCTATTCTTCATTCATGCCGCAATCCGGCATGACCTGATCGGGTTTTTCTCACGTATCGCGCACTGGCCGATGTTCTTCAGGGTCTTTCACGCTCTCGCCATCGGCCTTGTCAATGCGGGCATTCTTTCCGAGATAGCGCGAGGGTTGTCTGCACGCTTCCATTCGGCCAAAATCTATTTCACGACATACAGCATCATTGCAGCGGTGGCCTTCGTTGTGCAGATGTCATTCATGTCCCTGCTCAACAACAGATAGGATTGCCAACCACGGTGCCGAGCCTATTCGGTGAACCCGCGGCGGCTTCATCTCAAGGCTCACGCCGGGCGTTACAACTTGTAGTTACTTCTTTGCAGCCAGCAGGGCGTTGACCTTGCTCATGACCTCAAAGGCGTCAGCGATGTAGAGCACATCGGCTTTGCCGCGCTGCAAATGACTCGCCAGACAAGGGTTCTTTTCAGTACAGTGAGCGCGGAAAGGGCAGTCAAGCGTGGAACAACGCAGCATCGAAGCCATTGTGCAGGCGTTCAACACGGCGGGAGTGCGTTACCTCATCGCCGGTGGCTTGGCGGTCGTGGCGCACGGCTATGTCCGATTCACCGCTGATCTCGATCTGATTCTGGATTTGGAGGAGGAGAATGCGAAACGCGCGCTGCGAGCTTTGGCCGGTCTCGGCTACCAGCCGCGCGCGCCGGTCGCCTTGAATGAGTTTGCCGATCCTCAGAAACGTCGCCAATGGGCTCGCGACAAAGGGCTGACGGTGTTCTCGCTGTTCAGCCGCGCCCATCCGGTCACGGAAGTGGATTTGTTCGTGGAGATGCCCTTTGATTTCAACCCGGCGTACGCGGCGGCGACCCGGATGGAGATCGGACCGGGATTGCCGGCCACTTTCGTCAGCTACGAACATCTGGTAGAGTTGAAACGGCAGGCGGGACGAGCGCAAGACTTGGACGACATCGCTAAACTTCAAGCCGTCCGCCAGCCGCCGCTGACATGAGCACGCGCGCCAACAACGCAGACCAGACGTGGGAACGTGGCTGGGACGGCCACGCGCTGGAGCAATTGCGCCGACTCGCCCGGTTGTCGCTCGGGGAGAAGATCGCGTGGCTCGAACAGGCGCAACGGGTGGCGCAGCACTTGACGGCACAGAAGACTGCCCGCCCGACCCAGCACAGGCAGCGTTGAACCGCAGAACGTCGTGGCATGCATGAGGGCGAGAATGGCCGCAAAAAGGCGCAGAAGGCACAAGAACAGGCCAAGCTTCTATCCTCGTTTTGCGTCTCTTACGCATTCTTGCGGCTACGCCCTTCCTCGCTCGCGCCACCGGCAAACAAACCAAATGCCGTTGACGGTTCAGGGCAGGCGGAGCATCATGGCCTCCGAAGTCAGGATGATGCCGGAAGAGACGAGGCATTCGGACTTTGTCTTTTCCCGGTAATATCAGAGACATGGCAAACTGAGCTTGCCCTAATAACACTGTTAGCCATATAGACCGATGAGAACCGTGGGGTCTGAGACAACCGGAATAGGAGAAGCCCAATGACTTACTGGAAAGTCTATTGCATGGAAGACCATTGGCCTGGACTTTGGCGCCGCTGTTTTCAACATCAGGCCGCATCCGTCGGATGGGCGGCGGATTGGGGCTACCACATGGAGGGCAAATCTAAAGAGCTTTCATGGAGTAGGGCCCGGAACGCTCTAAAAGCGATGAAAGTAGGGGATAAGATTGTTGTTCAACTTAAGCATAACCGCATTGGTCGCATTGGTGAGGTCACGGGTCTCGAGGTCCAGGATGATCAATGGAACCCGCTGGTGCCACGAAGCAAAAAGGAACCGCTGGGAGAAATGGGCCGTCGGATCCTTGTGCGGTGGGATTTGGTGAATGGACCGTTGGATCCTGACTTGGTCGTAAAGCTACCGCCCAATGCTAGGTTAACCGTGGGAATCCTAAGACCTACGATCTGTGAGCTTCCGCCAAAGTTATTTTGGCGGATAAAAAAAGCCGCTGCCGACAAAGCCAATTGGGTAGGTATTTCTTCCCATGTCTTTCGCCATGAAGAATCGATTTCCGATTTTCTCGGTTCCTTCCCACACCGTCTCGAGGACGGATTGCAACCCTATCCATCTATGAGGGTTCGGGAATCCGTGTTTTCGGACGGCACGCGCTCCGATGTCCTTTTAATCGATAGAAATGAGAGGCCGGTCATAATTGAATGTAAGCAAGGGACTCCAACCATAGCCAATATTAATCAACTCAGAGAATATCTTCGGCGGGCGGGAAGAGTGATCGGCAAGAAAGACAGGGGGATACTTGTCCATGGCGGGACCGGCAAGCTCTCGCGAGATGTGAAGCGGCATAGCTTAAAGCATCCACGGATAGAAATTGTCCGCTATTCGTTCGATGTTAACTTTGAGCAAACACTCTAGCACCTGATTAATGGTTGAGGTGGCTAACCAGCGTGCTTCAGCCGACCGCAGCCGGTGAGGAGCGTCGCGGCCGCTGAGCGTCGGCGTTACAACTTGTATGTAGCTACTTCTTCCCCGCCAGCAGTGCATTGACTTTGCGCATCACTTCGAACGCGTCGGCGACGTAAAGCACGTCGGCCTTGCCGCGCGCCCAGCCGCAGTTCGGATCAAGGTTGACGGCGCGACGCTCGCCGATGAACCGCCAGCCGACGGCATGTGGTTCTTCGCCGTGGCAACAGGTCGAAAGCCCTTTCGGATGCCGCGGTGTCGCGCCGGTCTGGCCGATTTGATTGAGGTGCGTCATGAACGGTAATACCGCCTGACCTTCGCCGCTGAGGTCCACCAACGATTTGCTGCTGCCGAGCGACGCCTTCGCCAATTTGAGGAACTCCAGAATCAGTTTCTCCGCTTCCGGTACGTGTGTCTGTCCATCCGACTGCTTCTTCGTCCAACCCGCGCCCGCCACGAACAACGCCTTTGCATCGGGCCGGATCGTCTGCTGGTCGGCCGCCGGTGCTTTCACGCCCGTGACGGTTGTGCGTTTGGCCGCATCGCCGAGTGTCACAGCCACGTTCTCGACCGTTGCCTTGCCCGCAGCGCCCTTCCACGCTTCACCGCAGCCGGATTCCAGCGCGATTACCCACGGTCGCTGCGTCCGCTGTAAGACGGCTTCCATCCGTTGCCGGTAATACCAGCGTGTGACCGACATCGCACCGCCCGTCGCCGAGATGCCAGTCACATGCGTGTCGGCACGTCCGCCGAGCCGATACGCCACGCCCGGCAGTACGCGGTTCCAACGCGACGTCGCAGGCGCGATCACGACCGTTGCCTTCGCGGCGCGGCAGATCGCTTCCGCTGCTGCCGCGTCGCTGCCGTACCGCGCTTGCGCGAAGTCTGCACCCGACACGCCGAAGAACTTCGTTGCCCCCGAGCCTGCGATCGCGTTCGCCGCGGCCTTCACGTCTGCGCCGATCAAGCCGACGACAAACGTTCCGCCCAACGACTTCGCCGCGCTGAGCGCCTCCAGCGCGATTTTCGCCAGCGAGCCGTCGGCTTCCGTGTGTGTGAGAACAAGAATCGTTTCCATATCTCAATCCTTTCTCGCCGCAAAAAGGCGCAAGATGCTCAAAGCAATTTCGCCTCCGACAAAGCGAATTTTCTGATTTGCAGTTTCGGTGCGCAAATCGGCTGCGTAATGCTCAGTCAAAACTGATCTGACAGGTGTTGGTAGGGGCAGACCGCCGGGCTGCCCGAACCCCCGGAGCGGCGCGCCCGGCGGTCGCGCCCCACCTCGATACTTCAAATGAGGTTTGACGGGGTAGCAGTCTCCCGACACCGTGCCGTCCTTGTCGCACAGAGCGAAGATTTCCTTATCGGTCATGGTTCTTGCGCGTTTTTGCGGCCAATCAGTCGTTCGTAATCCACGCCACGAGTTCTTTGGCGATCTCGTCGGCAGAAATGTCTTTGACGATCTTGGTCTGGCGCTGCTGCTTCGGCAGCGCCACGCTGGCGAACTTCACGCCTTCCGCGCCGACCTTGGCGGGCTTGGCCTTTTGCAACGCCGGCATGATGGCGCGCATGTTGGCCATGCCGATCTGTGGATTGTTCGGCGGCTCGGGCAGGTTGCCCGTCGCCCAACCCAGCACGGCAGGCGGTCCCGCGCACTTCGACACCTGATGTTTGCCGCCTTCGACACGTTCGAGAACCTCCAGTGAACCGTCCGCGCCAACTTGGAGTTGATCCACGCCCTGAAATTGATTCACGATACTGAGCCGTTCGCCGACGATCTGCATGGTCGCCCCGGCACCGCGCGAAGCCGATTCCCAGCCGCCGAAGACCAGAAGCCGCGACATGTCGAGACCGGGGATCGCCTTGATCGCATCGGCCAATGCGGCCGCGACATCGGCTGCTTCGGTGAACCCGCTGGCCGGGCCGTCGAGCGCGACCAACTCGAACGGCACCTTCTGCGCGACGGTCATCATGACCTGTTGGAGCTTGGCTTTCGGTGCGAGGCTGATTAGCCATACCTTGCTGCCCGACACGTTCTTCGCGAGGTTGGCTGCTTCGAAGAGAGCATGCCCAGCCCACGGATCGAGCACGGCCGGCAACATCATTTCATTCTTCAAGCTCGGCCCCGTCGGTCCGCTCACCGGTTCCAACGTCTGCAGCGGATCCGGCACAACGCTTCCGCAAACAACAATTTGATACGCTGTTCCCATTGTTTCCTCTTTCTCGTGCTCTTACTCTTCCTCAATCCGGTACTCTACCGGCGCTTCCCCGATTCGGCTGGCTACTGCCGCAATGAGTCAAGTCAGCATCGACACAATTGCGTGAAGCTGTTTCTTTCCCGGCTCGACATCCGCAGATGTCAGTCGGTGTTTCACCACCAGGACATCTAGGCACGCGGCACACTATACCGCTGACCCGCGCGCGATCTCCAAGAATCGACACCGGTCACGGGCCGACCACTTGCCGTTTCCCTCCGCGATGTTTAGCGGGATGCTGGTCGAGGCGCGGTCGAGTTGGTCTTTGACGGCGGCTTTGTCCGGGCAACGCTGCAAAATTCCCTCACACCAACCGACGAAGGAAATCGCTTCCTGATAAACATTCAGTTTCTCGTGGTCGAATGTCAGGGTCATAAGATGAGCATGAGTAAGAGAAAGAGCATGAGTAAGAGCTAGTTTTCCGCCGAGTGCAGGCCGCCGGGGGCGGCGCGGAATTCGATGACCGTTCGCTCGGGGTCTTCGGGGTGTGGCATCGGGCAATTCCAGACGCACGCGCCGCAGTGGATACATTTTTCGCGGTCGAACACCGGGACGCCGCCCTCCCCGGGCGTGATGGCTTGGCCGGAACAGACCTCGACGCAGATCTTCGTGCCGCAGGTCTCACAAAGGTTCGGGTAGAGAAACACGATGTGATCGGCGTAGCCGGCGGGGGCTTGAACTTTGCCGCCCATCAGCAAAACGTCCTGATGCGAAACGAGGAGTTTGCCGTCGAACGGGATCGCGGGCCAGCCGACCCGGTCCATGAGTGCATTGTGGGCGCCAACGCCTTTGGCAGCGCATTTCTGGCGAATCTTCTGGATCTCAGCAAGGGGGATGCGGTCGTGGTAGTACGCCACAAGGCTCGGCACATGTTCGCGCGGACGACGCGGATGGACGGGTACGGACAGCTTGCCTCTCGTCGCGCCGGCCAGCGCCATGCCGATCAAACCGGTAACGACACCACGATGAAAACCGTCGCGGGATTTCTCGGCGACGCGGCTTTCGGCCTCGACCCAACTATTGCGGCGGCGCTTCACATACGAGGCTTCGAGGTTTTCCTTCGTGAACGGCTTTTTCTCTTTCAGCAACTCGATGACGGCCTCGGCCAACTGCGCGCCCGTCGTCCACGCTTCGTCGACACCGCTGCCGGTGAGAACGTTGGTGGTTCCCGAACCTTCACCGATGCGGGCGTAACCGTTACCGACAAGATGCGGCTCGCCGCGCCGGCCCGATTCCTGAAGCGTCTTTGCGCCCCACGAACGCAGCGTGCCGCCTTGCAGATAACGCCACAAATATGGGTGCAACATCCAGTGCTGGAGATAGCGGTACGCAGTGCGCACGGGGGTGTCGAACCAAGACGGCACGAAAATCCCCAGCGACGCCACGCGGTCGGGATAGACGTAAAGGAATCCGAAGATTCCCGGTTCGGGATACCCGAACGTGTGCAACACCGTGCCGGGTTCGAGCAGACAGTTCTCGGGCAGGTTGACCACGAACTTCATGCCGATGGCCCAGTCGCGTTTGTGACGCCCTTCCGGCATGCCGAAATGCTCGTCGAGTTGCCGTCCGATTGGCCCAACCGGACCGTCGCCGACCACGGTCAATGCCGCATGGATGTCAATACCGGGCATGTAGCCGACATCGGGCTGGCCTTGCTTGTTCACTCCCTGATCCACCAGCCGTACGCCGGTAACCCGGTCGCCCTCGAAAAGCGGTTTGGCGACGGCTGTGCCCGGCCAAATCTGCACCGTGCCAGCGTTCATCAACTGCGCGCCAACCCACTGATTGAACTGCCCGATGGACATGACGAGTCCGTCGTGCTTGCGCAGGTACGGCGGGATGTACGGCAAGTCCAATGCCTCGCACTCGAACGGGAGCACGCGCTTGAACGCGCGGATCAACTTGTCCGATGTCCGCAACGTCGCCGACCTTCGGCTCGCCCCAATCGGATCGAGGAGATAGAGCACCTTCTCGTGTTTCACCGGCGCCGTCAGCGGAATCTGCGACGGATCAAGCTCGGGAAACGTCTGGCGGATCCCGCGCGCCCGGGTCACCACGCCCGACACGCCAAACCCGATGTCGTCCGCCCGCTCGTAGCAAATCACCTGCGGCGGCATCCCCGGCGACACCGTGCTTTCCAACTTCGGCGTCCCGTCCGCATTGACGAGTTCGCGCGACAGCGTCGTCAAAAACCCGCCCGTTGCCGGCCCAAACCCGACGCACACGATGTCCACATACATGCGCTGACGGTCAGTGGCAGGTACATTTGCATCTGTGTGAGAGTAGGTCATCAGTTCTCAGTGGTCTCAGGCGTTGACTTCGATGGTTCTGCGCCGCGGGCATTGTCTCGGCCAACTTTGTATCCCCAGGAAGCCGCGACGCGGGTCAGCCAGTACTGAATCGCGATCAACGCCGGTACGGCAATCGCAACCAAGACGACGCGGCCGGTCTCCGTGGCGGCAAGCTGGCTCAAGCCGACAAGTCCCAGAATAACCTGCATCGTCTCGCGCTCTTGGATGGCGAGGATGCCCATCGCCGTTGAGATAAGGCCGACGACTGCCGCAGTGAACAAACCGACCCATTGCGCCTGACGCTCAAACAGCGATGTCGCGATGCCCTGATGGTGCGCTTTTCGGCCGATGTAAAGACCAGCGAGCGATCCCAGCGCGAGGTTCCCAATCGGCAAACCCATAAAGAAGGCAAGCGCGATGACCGACCAGAACAGGTAAGCCGACACGGCGAGAATAATTCTCACGGTGTAGAAGTTGTGAATCCAGCGTCTCAACCAGACGCCGAGCAGGAGCAACCCCAACCCCAAACCCGTCAGGGCAGAGTACGTGACGATCCTTTCCGACATGGTCACGAATGTACTGCCCCACCAAGCCAGAACGAACGTCGAGAGCGGACACGCGATAGACACAAAAACCGCGATCGAAATCGACTCCGTTCTGCTCATCGTTGTTGTCATGCTCTTTAGAATCTATCTCACAAATCCAACGCACGATGGCGGCGCGGTGGGGACACCGCGCCCTACCGCATCTCTGGTAGGGCGGGCTGTCCTCGGCCCGCTGCTCCCGGGGCTTATGAGATGGCTTCTAGTAGATTCGGACCGATCTGCTGGCACCGCCGTTTGTTCCGCACCCTGGTCGCCTATTCGTTTGAAAGTCGGCAGGACTAGAAATGGTGCACCCAGCGGAGATTGTAGCGCTCGCCCTCGGGCCGGTTCTCGGCGGCCATCTCGAAGTACGCGTTGAAGAAGACGTGATCGTTCTGCGAGATGTGCCAGACGAAACCGGGGCCGAGGCCCAGCACCTGTTCGCGCGAGTCGGGAACATTCACACCGTCCGCTTTCATGTCGGTGATCTGCTTGAGATAGTATCCGTTCAAGCCGATCCGCAGCCGTTTCGGCAACAACTCGTAGTCGGTGGCGAAGTTCAGGTGTACAGCCTGACCTGCCTGCACGGTGTTGAACCCGCCGCCCGGATTGTCGTTCTCGTCGTTCCACAAATAGTGGATCCGCCACGAGGCCGTCCACATTGGGCGGATGAACCATGTCGCCGCCCAGTACGGGTCGATCGAGAAGAAGTTGCTGCCGGGATTGAGGGACTGGCTGCGGCTATAGTGACCGGTGGGCAACAGCATTTGGAATTCGACCCGGTGCATGAACACGGGACCGTTCTGGCCCATGATCGGGTCCCACTGGATGTACGGACCAACAAGCAGGTCGCCAAAGCCCGCGCTATTGTCGGTGAGAGGCGTCCCGTGGGGATCAAGATCGAATATCACAAACGGCTGGATCACGTCCAGTCCCCATTTGCCGCCGAGGAGGACCGGCTGGTTGGACTGGTAGATCAACTGCGACAGGCTGATCCACACGTCGAGCTTGGGGCCCATTCCGTTTCCGTTCGGATCAGCGAATTTGTCAGCAGTGTACCATTGCAGATATTCGGTGAAATAAAACCCTGGCCCGGCGGGTGGACCACCATCGAGAAAGCTCGTGAATCCGAGGTTCACCGACGGCAGGTCGTACGCCCCAGCGGGCGCCGCCAAGCCGGCGATAACACAACACACGACGACGACAGCCAAGTACAGTCGTTTCATTCTGTCTCCTTCCTTACTGCATTTGTTTGTAGGGCACGCTGTCCCCAGCGCGCCGAATTCTTCTCCTGGCCCGACGGTGACGGCGGGCTGGGGACAGCCCGCCCTACCGGCTACTCGTCCCTGAGGTGACCGGACAAGTAAGCGTCGTACGACGCGAGATCGAGCAAGCCGTGACCGCTGAGGTTGAACAGGATCACCTTCTTGCGGCCTTCCTCGCGCGCCTTGGCCGCTTCGTCAACCACCGCGCGGATGGCGTGCGCCGCCTCCGGCGCCGGCACAATGCCTTCGGTTCGGGCGAACAGCACCGCTGCCTCGAACACCTTCGATTGCGAGTACGCCACGGCGTCAATCAGATCGAGGTCATACAGATGACTGACCAATGGCGCCATGCCGTGGTAGCGCAACCCGCCCGCGTGAATCTTCGGCGGAATGAAGTCGTGTCCCAGCGTGTACATCCACAGCAACGGCGTCGTCTGCGCCGTGTCGCCGAAATCGTACCGCAACTCGCCCTTGGTGAGCGAGGCGCACACCGACGGTTCCACCGCAACGAGCCGGTACGGCTTCTTCTCTACGATCTTCCGGCGCACGAACGGGAAAGCGATGCCGGAAAAGTTGCTGCCGCCGCCGATGCAACCGATGATCACGTCCGGTTCCTCGCCGGCCAGTTCCATCTGTTTGATGGCTTCCTGGCCGATGACCGTCTGGTGCAGGCACACGTGGTTAAGGACGCTGCCGAGGGAGTATTTGGTGCCGGGGTGTTTGACCGTGTCCTCGATGGCCTCGCTGATGGCGATGCCGAGGCTGCCGGGACAATCGGGCTGCTCCTTCAGCAGTTTGCGGCCATAGTCGGTTTGGTCGCTCGGACTGGGATACACCGTGGCGCCCCACGTTTGCATCATCAGTTTCCGGTACGGCTTTTGATCGAAGCTGACCTTGACCATGTACACGCGGCACTCCAGCCCGAACAGCCGGCAGCCGAGCGCCAACGCCGAGCCCCATTGACCGGCACCCGTCTCAGTGGCGAGCCGCTTCGTGCCGGCCTGTTTGTTGTAATAGGCTTGGGCGACGGCGGTGTTGGGTTTGTGGCTGCCCGCGGGACTGGCGCCTTCGTACTTGTAATAGATATGCGCCGGCGTCTGCAGTTCCTTCTCCAGCCGCACCGCGCGCAGCAGCGGCGTGGGCCGCCACATGGCGTAGATGTCCCGCACCGGCTCGGGGATTTCGATCCACCGTTCCGGCGACATTTCCTGCATTACGAGGTTCTCCGGGAAGATGGCCGTCATCATGTCCGGCGTGATCGGCTGTTTGGTGCCGGGGTGCAATGGCGGCGGCAACGGTTTGGGCAAATCCGCCAGCATGTTGTACCAATGAGTCGGAATATCCGCCTGCGTCAGTGTGAATCGTATTTTTGTGCTCACGTGTCCTCCTCTTGTTCTCCGTTTGAAGCCAACGTTGTCTCAGGAATCAAGCCCGCCGTCAATTCATCCTTTACATCGGGTAATCCAGCGCTTCGGGGATCATCACTTTGGTCAGCGCCTCGGCGGCACGGTCTTTGGCGAGGCGCGCGCCGGTGAGGCAGCCGTCGAGTTTCACGCGCAGGCGCGTGAACGCCTCCATGCCATCGAAGCAAACACACGGGCCGGCTTTCGCAGGATGCGATTGGCCTTCCTCGGTCACGTCCGTGTGGGCGCGGGCGGAACTGGCAATGCCGGGCATGAAGTTTTCAAGCACGTCGAGATCGTCGGCCCCGTAGCAGGCGGCGAACGCAGCGTCGTCCCAAGCGGGGTGGCGGTTGTAGCCGAAGACCAGTTCGGCGCAGATGCGGCCCACTTCGCCGGCGGCACGGGCGCTAAAGACGTGGCAGAGGTCGTTGTAGAAGCTCAGCAGCCCGGGCATGCCTTCGGCAACTGTCGGATTCTCGGGGCCCTTACGTTCGAGTTCGAGAACGTCGAGGATGAACTGACGCGACGCGAGTAACCAGCACAACGCGTCGGCCAGCGGGAACGTCACCCCCTGGCGGTTGCTCGAATACAGCTTCTTGCCGTTGGCGTCGGTGGCGGTCTGCAGGTATTCCAGCGTCCACAGCCACAGTTGCATGGCCGTCGCCAGCGTGCAGGCCCCGGTGCCGGGGTGGGTTGAGGCGATCTTGCGCAAATCCGCAATCCAATTCTTGTACTGCGCCAAGAACACCTCGTTGGTCATCGTGATGGAAAGCTGCCGGCGCTGGACGGCCTCGGGGCCTTCGTAGGTCGCCTCCAACTGCGCGTCCATCCACTTGTGGCCGAGAAATCCCGGACAATCTTCCGTGATGCCGTAACCGCCCATCAAACTGACGGCCTCACGCATCATGTTCGCGCCGTGGCCCGTGTTCCAGAGCTTCACGGCAGGGCACAGCACGTTGGCCAGCGAATCGAGTTTGACAAACTGCACCAACTCATCCGCCATCAACGCTTCGTACCGCTTCTGGTCGCGCTCCGATTCCTGTTTCGTTTCCAGCGCAATCAACTCCAGCGCGTCCTTCGCCACCTTCTGCAGCACCTTGAACTGCGCCCGCGCGCCGATTACGCCTTTCTCGGTGAGAATCTGGTCTTTGCGCTTCTCCAACGGATCCAACGCGTCGAACACCCGCGCCGCGTCGAACCCGAGCGACGCGGCCGCTTCGCCCGTTGCCCAGACATCGATCAACCGATGCAGCGCGTCCTCCTTGCCCTGCAACCCCAGATCGTAGCGCGGCGAGCCCGGCGCGGCGGCGTCACCGCCGCGGAACCGCCCGCGCTGGTAGCGGATCACCGGCTCGACGGCGGAAAGCAGCTTCGCCGCGGTCATCAGCCCGACGGTCACGCGCGTCCGGCGGAACACCGCTTCGATGACCTCGCCGTGCGAGTATTTCGGCACGATGACGCCCTCCTTGATCGTGTAACCGCCGATGATGCGGCTGGCGGGCACGCGCAGGCTGAACATGGGGTCGCGGGTCGAGGAAAGTTGGTGGACGAGTTTGCGGGTCGGGACGCCGCGATCGAAAGTGCCGGGGTCGGTTTCTTCGAGGATGACCATGCAGCTTCCCTTGATCCGATCGTCGGCGGAATCGACCGCTGCGGTGACGAAATTGGCGAAGCCCATGTTGGTGATGAAGCGTCCGCGTTTTTCGACCTGCAGGATCGGCTCCTCGTCTTTCTTCCATTCCGCGATGCGCATCTTGCCGCTGAGCAATCCCGTCTCAACGCCAACGTACGGCAGCGGTTCGGTCAGCGCGAAAGCGCCGCGCCACGGCATGCGGGTTTCGCCCGGCTTCGCCGGGGCGGCCAGGCTCATGTACCGCTCCACCTGTTCCGGCGTGCCGCATTCGTGGATCGGCGCCAACGCGAGGTTGCCCGCGAGGCTGCCCGTGGCCGCGCCACCATCCACCCACGACAATTCAAACGCCACCAGCGCCAGCGCGAGGTTCTTCGGTCCCGCGATGAATCCGCCGTGCTCCAGCTCCATGAACGCTGCGGTGAGACCCGACCCATCCATCGCCTTGAGCAGTTGCGCCTTCTGGGCGGTCCATTCGTGGGAGTTACGCGCGCCTTCGGCGACCATGCGCGCGACGGGGCCGCGCGCGACCCGACGCGACGACTGCACGAGCATCTGCAGGTCATAACGGTCGGCGAACCTCCACATCATCTGGCGCACGTCGTCGCCGGGCAGCGTGCGCAGCGTTTGGACGTTCTGAGATTGCGTGATTTTCGTCTCCATGAAGACAATCCTTTCTTCGCGCCGCGGCCTCGACACGCTGTGTCGGGGTGCCCGATGATATAGGCAGTCCCGGCGACCGAGTCAATGAGATTGGCGGGAGTGTGGCGGCTACGACCTGCGTAGGCGGAACAAGTATCGGAACCGGCCGGCCTTCCTCCGCCGAAGTGGCTACACCACGAAGACGGAAGTGTCTCGCCGTAGCCAAGCGAAGGCGGATCAGGCTTGGAAACCCAAATCACCGAAAACCTGCTATCGAGTTGAATTAAAACGCAAAAGTGGGCAAACTCTGCGGCAATGTCATCTGATCTGACCTTCATCACAAATGAACCCGGTAAGAGTCTGCGTGACCGCTTCGGTGTCTTGCTCGGTACCGACACGCTCGGCAAACACGGCGTGCAGTCCGCCGGCAACGTTGGCAGTTTCAACCTCGGCATTTGATGGCGACGCAGACTAAAGCGCAGTCGAAAGGGATTGTTTCATGGCCGGAGGATGAGCGCCCACGGGAACGGCTGCTGTCGCGCGGGCCGCATGCGTTGACAGATGCGGAGTTGATCGCGATCCTCCTGCGCGTGGGCGTCCAAGGCAAAAGCGCCGTGGAACTCGGGCACGACTTGGTTAAGCGATTTGGCTCACTGCAAGCGATGATGGGCGCGCCTTTGCATGCTTGGCATGGGATCAAGGGACTGGGAAAAGCTAAGGTGGCGCAGTTGCAGGCGGCGCTGGAACTTGGGCGGCGGGCAGCACTGCCAAACGTTCGGGAGAAGCGAGTCATCAAGAGTACCGCGCAAGCCGCGGAGTATTTCATGAACGAACTGTGCGGGGTAGCGGAGGAACATTTCCGTGTGGCCTATTTGAACCGGCAGGGCCGCTTGTTGGACGATTGCCTGGTGGCGGAGGGGACTGTGGACAATGTTCGCCCGCAAATCCGCACCATCATCGCGCGGGCGTTGCAGACCAATGCTTCGGCGCTCATTGCGGCCCACAATCATCCTTCTGGCGCAGCCGAGCCGAGCGAGTCGGACAGACTGCTGACCCGTGACCTGATCGCGGCTTGCCAGCCGACCGGCATCAAGGTGCTTGACCATTTGATCGTGACCGAGCACAAGCATTTCAGCTTCGCGGATAGCGGGTTACTTGATGAACTGAACCTGGAAGTGGGCGGATAGGAAGGCAATCCCATGACAGCAGACTTGCCGGCAGTGCCAGTTGAACGAATTGAGGAGCGCATCTTCACCGTGCGGGGGCAGCGGGTGATGTTGGACGCCGATCTGGCCCACGTCTATGGCGTGTCCACCAAGGTTCTGAATCAGGCGGTCAAGCGCAATGCTGATCGTTTTCCAGGAGACTTTGCGTGTCAGCTTACGCGCGAGGAACTTAGAAACTTGAGGTCACAGATTGTGACCTCAAGTTTGCGCACGAACCGGTCACAATTTGTGACCGGTTCATACGGCGGTCGCCGGTACCTGCCTTGGGCATTTACCGAGCATGGGGCGATCATGGCGGCGACTGTGCTCAACAGCCCGCGTGCGGTGCAGATGACCGGTTGGTGTACGAGTTGTACCTGCCTGCGCCGAGGCTACGGCAGGCAGGCGGCCTGACTGAGGAGGAGATTCGGATTGTGGAGGGAGGGAACACGTGATTGCCCGCGCTGAGGG
>JBEKFI010000062.1:0-17579 GCA_050013395.1 Verrucomicrobiia bacterium
ACCTTGACGCCTTTCTTGATCGTCGCATCCAACAAGTCGTACCCGGTCCAAGCCTGATGCCACGCGCCGGCCTTCAACGCGAAAGCGATGGTCCAGCCGCGCCGTTTGTTGTAGCTCACAGTGCAAGTTCCGTTGGTGCCGGCGCGGTGACCGGTCTTGTTCAAGACGAAGTTGACCAACGCATCGCCGATATCAACGGTGACCGGTTGTCCGGCTGAGCCGAAGTCCGCGCCGGGAACGAAGGTGGCTCTCAGCGTGCAACTGTCCGCATTGCGCTTGGCAAAGTTTGGCTTGAGCTGCATCTGAGTGATGTTCAACTGACAGGCCACGGCCACGCGCAGTGTGCCGGTCGGCGACGGCATTACGCCATCAGCCACCACGACTGTGGCGGTGTACGCGCCGCAGGTATTAGTCTCGTAGGTATGCCACGGCATCCACTCGGTGCTGCCGGTGCCGTCGCCAAACGCCCATTGGTACGTCAACGGGTCGCCATCCGAATCGACGGCGGTCACCAGAAACGCTACGTTCGTGCCGGCGGGTACGACCGCCAAGTCGAACACGCTCAACAGCGCGTTCGTGATGACCGGCCCGGCGATGATCACCGGGGAATGTTCCGGCGGTTGGCTGACAACGAAACTCTGGTTCTGCACGGTGAGCGTGCCGGTACGGGCATTGGTTGTCGTGTTGGCGGCAACGGTGAATTGGACTGAACCGGTGCCGGTGCCGGTGCCGTTGCTGGCGGTTTGTAGCCAGTCGGTGTTGCTTATGGCCACCCAAGGACACGGCGAGGCGACATTCACCGTGACCGTACCGCTGCCCCAGCGCGCCGGCATGTTGGTGCCCGGTGCAGCCAGTGTGTAGGTGCAGATCACCGGCGCCTGATTCACGGTGAATACGCGGCCTTGGACGACAATGGCGGCGGTCCGCGCGTTGATGGTGGCGTTGGCGTCAACGGTGTAATCGACCACGCCCGTGCCCGTGCCCGTACCGGTGCCGCCGACATGCAGCCAGGCGGGCGCGGTGCTGGCCGCGCTCCAATTGCATGAGGTAGACGCCGTCACAGCGATACTGCCGGTGCCGCCGCTGACCGGCATGTTGGTGCTACCAGCGCTCAGTGCATAAGTGCAACCACTGGCTTGGCTGACTGTAACGCTCTGGCCGGCAATGGTGAGCGTGCCCGTGCGCGTGGCACCCGTGTTGGCCGCGACAAAGTAGCTGACGGTGCCGTTGCCGGTGCCGCTGTTGCCAGCGGTGATGGTGAGCCAGCCGGCGCTGCTGGTCGCAGTCCAGGCGCAACTGGCGCTGGTGGTGACGTTCACGTTGCCACTGCCACCGCTGGTGCCGAATGTGGCACTGCTCGGGGAAACCGCATACGCACACGTGACCGGTGGGACCGGACTGATACAGTTGTTGCCGGTCACGGCGCAACTGCCGGCATCGAAGCTGACGGTGCCGGCGAAGCATTGCACGCCGGTCGAGCCAGCCGGCGGCAGCACGTCGTAGTGTAAACTGCGCGTCGTGTGGTCAGCAAACGGCCCCCACGTCACTTGCTGGTTGACGCTATCCCAACTCCCTCCGTTGTCGATGTTGGTCACGCTCCAACCACTGGGCGGCGTATCCGTGAGTGAATAGCTGCTGACCGTGTTGTTGGGAACGACGGCAATCGTGACGTGATTGGCGCTGCCCGCAACGTAGTCCTGTGGGGCGGTGCGATTGGCCGAGCCGCCACACGGCACTGAGATATTTACGGTCAATGTCACCACGGCCGAGGTGGTAACGTTGCCGGCGTCGTCGTAAGCGCGCGCGGTCCAATCGTGCGCCCCGTCGTCGGCACTGGTGAACCCCCAAGCATAGGTGTAGGGCGCGGTCGTGTCTGTGCCCTGCAACGTGCCCGTGTCATAGAATTCCACCTTGGCCACGCCGGTATTGTCGGAGGCACTGGCTGTGAGCGTGACGGTCTGTGCGCTGGTGTAGGCCGTGCCACCAGCCGGGCTGGTGATGCTGACGGCAGGCGGGCTCGTGTCGATCACAGTCACAGTGCGGCGGAGGTTGAGCCGGCCCCCCGTGTGCACTAAGGTCTGCAAGCCGGCCACGGCATCAACATTGCCAAGGATGCGCTGGATTCGTTGCGCAACGGTTTCGGCGGGATAATTCATCGCGGCGAACGCCACCGCCCCGGCGACATGCGGTGTGGCCATCGAGGTGCCGTCCAAATACTGATAAACCTGGGTCGGGTCGCGGGAATTGACGACGGTCACGGTCGTTGGCAGCAGCGATTGCAGGGTCTGACCGTCGGCTTGGGAAATGGAGACGGCGGGGATCCAGTTGTTGGAGTATTGGAGCGTGCCTTGGAAGTTACCGGCGACGTTATTGTAGATAATGGCCGCCTGCGCGCCAGCAGCCATGGCGTTGGACACCTTATCAGTGAAATACAGCGTGCCGCGGGAAATCAGCGCGATGTTGCCGCTCACCGCCGCCGGAAAATCCCCGGGATAACCTAATCCACAATCGTACATGGTCGCGGTAATGCCGGTCGTGATGCCGGCATAGGTCAATCCGTTGGCATCATACGTGACAGAAGCCCTACGGACGACAGCGGTGGTGCTGCCCAGTGCGACAGGAATCGTGGACAAAATGTTCACGCCCGGCGCTGCCAAGTCCACCGTCGTGATCCCGTAGTTCGAGAAGTCGGCCAACGCATCGTTCTGGTCGGTGGCAGCGACCACGATCATGTTCGGCAACCGGTAACTGGCGGGATACGTGGGCGTCGCATCGTTGTTGGCGCTTTCGTTGCCGGCCGCCGCGCAGAAAACGATACCGGCGTCGCCCGCGGTTTGGATGGCGGCACGTTCGACGACACTCTGGCCGCCGCCGCCAAAGGACGCGTTGATCGCGACGATGTTCACGCCACGGTTTTTCATCATCGTGGCGTACTGGATGGCCTCAATGACTGCCGCGTCGCTGAACGTGTTGCCGTCGCTGGAAGCTTTCAGCGCCATGATCTTGGCTTGGGGATTGACGCCGACCACGCCCAAGTCATTGTTCCCCGTGGCGGCAATCGTGCCGCTCACGTGCGTGCCGTGCAAACCCGAATCTATAGGATCCGGTAGACTGTTGACGAAATCGTAGCCGTAATAATCATCGATGTAGCCGTTGCCGTCATCATCCACGCCGTTGCCGGCGACTTCGCCGGCGTTTGTCCACATGTTGCTGACCAGATCCGGGTGCGTGTAATCCACCCCGGTATCAATCACTGCCACGATCACCTCGCCCGCCGCCGGTTGCGCTGAGTTCCATGCGTTGACGAACCGGATGTCATCGCCGGCGGTTCCGGCCGCGCCGTTGACGACCTGGCCGGTATTCTGCAGTCCCCACAATTGCGCGAACAACGTGTCATTCGTCGGCGGCGCTGCGGAGGCCCACCGCAGGTAGTTCGGTTCGACGGTTTCGACCGATGCCTCTTGTTTCAATTCATCAATCAGCGCCGCCGTCGTGTGCCCTTGCCAACGCACCAAGCCGGTCTGCCGGTGCCGGTGCTCGGACAGCTCTTTGAAATGTTTCGCCAACGACAGTGTGTGCTTTTGGAGCGCCTGCCGGGCGGCCGGCAAATCCGCCGCCTCTTTGAACGTCACGAGGGCTTCGCCTTCGACGTATTCGGTGGCCGCGTACCCGGTAGCGGCTGCGACCATAACGCCAATGCACGCAATCAGCACCTTGCGAAGCAAAATTGTAAGACTAAATGTCATCCCTCGTTCGTTTCCAGATTCACAAGCCCCGTGACTTGTTTAATTTCAGTAATATGCAGCTTTATCTCGCAACGTCAATTCCGGTCAGCCTGCTAAAAGCAATCCGGTCTTCAGCGAATGGCGCGTGGCAGCCGGTCACCGGCTCGCCGCCAAGCGCCTCGATCTTGCGTCGGGCAAACTCCAGCGACCGCGCGCTGAAATCGAAGGCATGCACCTCCGCCCCCGGCGCCTGATGCCGGATTTGCACGATCCCGTGCCGCAGCCCGCGTCCAGCACAGCCGCTTGCCCGCAGGCTGCCGATACACGCGAAAGGCGTTGTAGTACGCCTCGGTGAAGCTATACACCCAGATCCGCTGCTGGGGCGGCCCCCTGCACGATGGGGAAAAAGCTGACGGGCGGAAACGGCGCACGCGTGTACTGCTCGCGCACCGCACCGCCGATGGCAGCGTCACGCCCCGAAACATTCTCGTCCGGCATGGCTTTGCAGAATAATTCCTCTGCCAGAAAAATCAATCGTGGAACGCGCCGATCACCCCGACACTCGCCCCGACAGCGGGTGTCGGGGCTACAAAAGCGGTAGCCCGTTCGCGACCGGCTTGTCCGCCCAAAGCCTCGGCAAAGGCGGATCGGGGCGCGAATGCCCCTCCTACAAGCCGATTATGCCGCACCGAGTGGGATCAGGTGATGCCGAGCTTTTGGAGTCTTGAAAGCCGCTTCTCCGAGAACAGCTTATGACGTTCCGCAAGTTCTTGGAGGTTCTCCTCGGGTGTGGCGAGTGCTTTCCCGTTTTTGACGAGCACCTGGTTCCTCGTGCGGAGAGCATCCCAAGCGTGCGCGGCCGGCTCCTTGTTTTTCTTTAGAGCATTCAGAAACAGCCGGTCAACGAGGTCCACGTGAACTCCGCTGCAAGACACCGGCGACGCGAGAAACTGCAGATCGTCGCTCTGCAACGCCCGTTCCACCACCACGGCATTGAAGCGGCCGGTGGCGTCCTTCCGTTTGTCCTCAAAGCCCGTGGGCGCCAGCAGCACGTGCCCGCTCGCCAGCATCACCAAGACCGCCTGCTGGATTTGTTCTTGCGCCACGCCGGGCAGGGCTGCCCACAAGTCTGTGAGCGTGCACGGTCCCTTGTCCAGTTCGTCGAGCACGGGATTGTAAACTTCCGGCAACAGACTGACATCGCCAATAGGAAACCGGACGGTCAGCGCCACGTCGGCCCGGGGTGTCGCCAGCATGAACTGTTTCCGGGCCAGCAATTCCCGCTGTTCGTTTATCTGCATGGCGATTTTGCCCCGCGTAAAAATGTCCTTGCGGAACTGCTGGTTCGACAGGAAATCCTTGACGGTCTCGCGCAGGACCGGTTCCTGAATCTCGGCCAACAGCGCCAGCGCATTTTGCGCCAGCAACAGAAACTCCAACTGTTCGCCATAGCTGGCCGGGCCGACAAACGACAGTTTCGCTTCCGCCATTTCGGCAGCCACATCGGCGTGGTAGAAGGGAGTCCAGTCTCTGTTGAAGTATTCATGGGCCAAGTAGTTCCGCGATGCGCCCTGGATCTGGGCGAGCCGGGCATCCAGCAATGGGTTGGGCACAAAAAAACCGGTTTTCAAATCCCGCAATCGCGCCGTGAACGCCAGCGCATTTTCCACCCGTTGCGCCAGCATCCCGCCGCTGGCGTGGGCATACTCCGTCATCAACCGCCGCAATGGGGCCGTGGCCGACCATCCCGGCATACAGTTGTAGCTGACGTAAACCACGCTGCCCGGCTTCAGGCGTCCCTGAATGAAATCGACGATGAGCCGGCGATTCTCCGCATTGATCCAGGAATAAACCCCGTGCAGGCAAATGAAATCAAACCGGGGCAGGTCAACGGCCTGCAATTCCTGAAAACTTTTTTCCAGGATCGTGACGTTCTCAAGCCCGGCGGCATCGGCGAGCGCTTGCGCGCCGGCTACGTGCGTGGGATTGAAGTCGTTCCCATAAAACCGGCCTTGGGGATTACAGGCCGCCAACAAATTCAAGCTGACGCCCTGACCGCACCCCAGTTCAAAATAGGTGAACCCTTTTTCCAGCAATGGGGGTCTACTGCCACGGAGCAGCGCCGCCATTGCCAGTTGTTCCGGGGCCAGTTCCGCGTAAAAGCCGTGGACGTATTCAATGTCCGCGACATAGCCTTGGGTCCATTCCATAATGCCTCCACCATCGTTCCTGATTTGCGCCAGCTTAGTGCGCGCGCCTCACAAAACCCAAGTTTCACTTGGGGAATTTGGCAGGGCGCGACCGCCGGGCGCGCTATAATTCGGGCATGGGCAACCCGGCGGTCTGCCCCTACCATCAGTTTTGTTTCGCAATGGTAGTGTGACTGCGCCCCGATGTAAACATTGATTCGTGGAAAATGATGAACCGGAATTACGGACGGCCCGTCAACGGCGGCGGCGTTTCTGGTAGGGACGGACCACGTGAAACGTGGCAAGCCGCCGGGCTGTCCGAATCCAACCAACGACGCGGCGCGCCCGGCGGTCGCGCCCTACCGCTTGGGCATCCAGACGTATGGCCACTCTTCGGCGCGCGTCACCAAGCCGCGCCGCACAGGATTATTCAGGATGTAATCCGCTTTCTCGCGGAGGCGCTCCTCGTTTCGTAGCCGGTGATCAAAGAAATCCCGCTGCCAGTGGAGGCCCAGCCGTTTCGCCGTGAACTCCTTCCATTGCGCGATGACTCGCGCCATCTCCTTGTCCGACGGAAACGAAATCAAGCCGTGCAGGTGATCCGGCATTAACAGCAGCAGATGAACCCACCAATCGCCCCGCGCTTGTCGAAATTCGACCGACTCGAAAACGGCTTTCCCAACCCCGGTTGGCACAACTGATTCTTGCCGTTCGGCGCACAGCAGACGGTGATGAAAAAGACGGCCTCCTCCGCGCGCGCCCACGACGGCGGTTCATGCGCCAGCAACTTGCGCTTCGGCAGCAGCATCGGAGCCAGAGTATCAGATCGCGGCGAATCGTTCCAACTGATAGAGAGAGACTGCCGGGCGGTGGCCGCATTTGGATACTACCATCGAGAAATTGATGAGTTGTTGGTAGGGACGGACCGCCGGGCCGTCCGAACTGCTGCAACGACGCGGCGCGCCCGCCTGCGTGGCCGTAGCCACTTCGGCGTGGCGAAGGCCCGGCGGTCGCGCCCTACCAAACGGATTTGGGTTCGTTTGGCAAATTACACTCAGTCGTTACCCCTGCCAAAAAGCGAGCGCTCCGACCCCGCGGAGGCGGGGTCGGAGCACTCTGATTTCTACTGACTTGGTCTCGCTTAAAACGCGCGCACACGCACGTCGGGATTTGCGAGCGCAAGGCTGAAGTCCGAGTCCACCTGCCAGTCGCCGAGCGCTCCCACGACAAACGCCACTTGGTTGCCAATCGTGACGTTGCCAATCCCGTGAGCTTCGATCGCGTTCGTTCTGACGGCAGCACCGGCTACCTGGAGGAGGGCGGGGGTACTAGCCGCGCCGATGGTGACCGTGCCGATCGATCCCGTGCCACCTGCGGGGAGAGTGTCACCCGCGTTGCCGAACACACCGTCGACGGAGTTGATACTGGCGATCAGGTCGGAGGACTTGAAGGCGCCGGTAGTACTGAGGTTACCAATAGATGCCGCTATATTGTCAGCGGTGTTATGCGTCGCATTGGTGGCGAGGTAACCGGCCAGGATCGAGCTCGTGTTGATGCCGCCAGTCACGGTAATCGTGGCGGTATTAGCGATCGTTGTGTAAGCGGTGAATGTGCTAGCAAGGATCGCGTTGTCAGCAGCCACATTCCCGGTTGCGGCGATGTTGGTAATCTTGCCCGTATCAGCTTGGAACGTCGAGTTGTTAATGGCGTTGAGACCATTCGTACCTGTCAGCGAGGCACTGATGGTGCCGATATCGGTCCCGGATTTGATGGCTACAGCCGACCCACCAGCCCCGCCAATGCCGTCGCCGGTAATCGCCGATCCAACGCCGGTGGGAGCCAGGCTGACCGTCGCTTTGACGTCGGCGATCGTGCTGAGCGTGCTGGTGGCAGAGGTCACGTCGCCCGCCGTGATCTTCGTGGCGATCAAGCCATGGCCGGCAAGTGTGGCCACGCTGCCCGCAGCCGTGGTATCAACCTTGCCAACTATAGTCGCGTCGCCTTCCACATTGCCGACGATACCTTGGAAGTTCTGACCAGCCAGGTCCGCCGCGTGAACTGTCAGACCCGTCACACCGGTGCCGGTCGCCGTGCTGAGGTTATGCTGGCCTGCAACCAACGTGCCGGTGGCCTGCGCCGTGACCGTGGCGGTGCCTTTCAGGTCGCCAACCTTGCCGACCGTGCCGGCGGTGGTGCTGGCAGCCGATGCGTTCAAGGCGTTTGTACCGCCGATACCGATGCCCGTGGCCGTGGCGACCGGGTTGTAGAGGACTGCCGTCGCTGTCTTACCGGTGCCGTTCGCCGTGGCGGTCAACGTCGCGGTGCCGGTGACTGCACCGATCGTACCGGTCTTGCCGGCCGTTGTGGCGGCTGCAGTCGCGGTCAAACCTTTAATGCCAGTCCCGGCCAGCCCTGTGGCCGCGCCGTCAGTTATCTCAGTCAGCGTGCCATACACGTTGCCCTGGATCCCGCCGGTGGCAGTCGCGATGCCGCCAGTCGTGTTGCCAGCGTAGAGTCCGACAGTGTCGAGACCGATCAGGCTCCCTTGGGCTTCGCCACTGGCGGCCGAGACTGAGGCCTTGGTCGTGGCATCAGCTACATTACCTGTGACCAAGCCAATTGTGCCGGCGCCGGTGGCCGCAGTGTCGCCGGAGTGGACCGTCAAGTGACTAATGCCTTCACCGGTGATGGACGCCCGTGCGCCGAGGGCGGCAGTGTTATCAACCGCGGCGGCACTGGCCGACAAGGCGCTCACTGTGCCGGTGATGCTACCGACCTGGCCGGTGCCGTTTACATTGCCGTTGATTGCAATGGCGCTGGCGGCGCCATCGCCAATACCGTAGCCCGCTGCGGTGACAGTATTGGTGGAATCTGTTCCGGTGTGGGTGGCTGTCACGCTGGCCGTGCCGGCAACAGAGGTGACAATGCCGAGCCCGCCAGCCCCCGTGCCGGCCGTAATGGTCGTCGCGCCCGCGATACCATAACCCTTAACGATAACCGTGTCGGCAGCCGTCGAACTGCTCGAACTGGCCGTGACGGTGGCGTTGCCGGTGATTGCGGCGATGGATTCACCCGTGACGGCGTCGGTGCCATCGACAATCGCCGTGAGGCCATAGATACCATAGACGCCGTTGGTGCCGAGTGTCGTTCCTGCCTCGACCTTCGCACCGGAAACAACGCCGTAAGCCGTACCGGTAATGAGGCCAATCGAGTTCACCTTGGTGCTCGTCGAGCTGCCCGCCAAGAACTTTGTCACCCCCGCTGTCTCGTGGATACCGAAGACGTTCAGCGTCGCGGTGGCACCGGTACCATTGCCGGTGGCGACGACGGATGTTGGATCGCTGGACCCGACGGTGCCGGTAACCGACGTGATATTGCCCGAGCCGCCCGCTGCATCGCCGGCGCCGACCGTCAATAGGGCGATACCGGAGCCATTCACCGTTGCGTCGCCCGATGTTGAAGTGGCCGTCAACTTGTTACCGGTGGCGGTGGCGACAAGGCCCTGGATGGCGCCAACCGTGCCGGTGCCGGTGCCGGTGTGGTTTGCGTACACCAAAACGTTGTAGATGCCTGAGCCGGTCGCGGTGGCAAAGCCGCCGCCTGTGCCGGTCGCGCTGGCGATGGCATTCGTGACGGTGCCGGTAATCGACGTGATGCTGCCGGTGCTGGCGGCAGCACCAGTCCCAGCCAAGAACGTCGAACCGAAGATGCCTGCGGCCTGCGCCGTCGCGTTCGCGGTGGTGCCGGAGGTGGCGGCCTGCGCGTCGCTGGTGCCTTTCACGATGCCAATCGAGCAGCTAGTGTTGCCGCTGGCCTGGACATCCACCGTGAGGCCCGTGGCGGTCGCGGTAAGGGTGGTTATGCCGGTGATGGTGGCATTGCCGATGCCGGTCACATCGCCGATCTCGCCTTTGCCAGCGGTGCCGTTGCCCGCATAGATCTCCGTGGCACCGACGATCCCGTAGCCCTCGCTGGCCGTCGCCACGCCGATGGCGACGCCCTCGCCGTAGATGGCTTTGGCGCCACTGGTGTTGGCGATGCTGCCCGTGCCGGTGCCGCCGCCGTTGCCGGCATGGATCTTAGCGCCAGTGATACCCCACGCATGAGCGTCAGCCGCGGTGCTGGTGGCATGCGCGGTACTGGTGATATTGCCGATGATGCCCGAACCCCCGTCGGCGTTGCTGGCCCAGATGTTGGCTGAAACAGTTCCATCGATGCCGTAAGCGGTTGCCGCGCCGGCCGCGTTGGCAGTGGCATTGACAGTGATGTCTCCAATCGTGCCATTGCCGCCCACGCCCAGACCGACCTTAATGAACGAGCCATTGTTGATGCCGTCCGCATTCGCAGTTACGCCGATGCCGGAGGCGGTTGCCGTGGCGGTTGCCGTAATCGTGCCGATACTGCTGGCGCCGGCAGCGGCGCCGCCGGCGGTGAACTTCGCGTTGTTCAGCGCATCCGCAATGATGTTCGCGGTGGCGCCAGTCGCGGTGGCTGTGGCCGTCACGTTGTCGATGGTCCCGATGCCAGCGGCCCCCGCATTGAACGCGGAGGTCTGAATGCCGTAGTGGCTGCCGGTGGCGCTGGTGCTGATGGCGCTGCCGCCGATGTTACCAATCGCTGTCGTCGCGTTCACCGTGGTGCCCAAGATGCCGTGGATCGCAACCCCCGCAAGGCCGCCGGTGCCGTTGGTCAACCCAACCACGCCGCCCGTGCCGAGCAATGCCGTGACCGCCGTGTTGTCGGCTGCCGACAGATTCGCTGTCAGGAACGCCAATGTCCCTGTTACCGCCGTGGCGTCCACCGTCTTGCCGACAGTGGCGCCCGCGATAGTCGTCGCGCCGCCCGCGTTCGTGATGCCATCGATGCCGTTGGTGGTGGTGGCCACGCCGATGATACTACCGACGGTGCCCGCCGTGCCGCCGTACGCATTGCCGGTGACGGCCAGATTATTGATACCGCTGCCGATGCCGGCAGTGATGCCGACGATGTCGCCCACGCCAGCTTTGGCATTGAACACGTTGCCCGCGCCAATCGCGTCCGTGCCAATCGGCGAGGTGTTAGACACATACACGTTGCCGATGGAACCCTGCAACGCATCGATGGTGTTGCCGGAGAACGGCGAGGTATTGGGGAAAGACCCTGTGATAGTGAAGCCGGGGATGTTGCCGGAAAACGCAACCACCATATTATTCGCAAAGACCTGCCCCTGCGTGATGAGGTTCGACAGCGGGATCGCGGTCCCAGCTTCAAACAGCGAGCCAGTCGTGCTGCCTGAAACCTGGTAGGCGCCAATGGTCGAGTGCGTCGGATCCGTCACGTTCAGTGTGTCATTCACACCAAGGCCGTATCCGTCAAAAAACTTGTCGGTCGGCGAAATGCCGGCCGCCAACGTCAAGCCGCTCACATTGCCCGTCACAGCAAACGAGTTGATCGTCACCGTCGCGGTCGAAGCGCACATCGCGTCATCCGTCGGCGGAACCGGACCATTGATCACTTGATTCGCCCCGATGTCGTAGCCGGCCAGGAACAACACGCCGGTATTGACACCGGCGGCTACAGTCGAGGCCGATCCGTTGACGTTGCCGTTAATCGTGATCGCCTTTTGGAATGAACCGAGGGCGCTGAAGATTGTCGAGCCCCCAGCAGTGCCGAGAATCGCGTCGCCCGTGCCCATCGGGCCGCCCGCCGCCCCGGCCTTTACGTTGATTACGTCCGTAAAGTCGCCAGCCGTACTGAACTGGGAATTCCGGATACCGACCGCGGCAGGACCGCCGGTGACGGTCACGTTGATCGCCCCAAAGCTGCCATCCGACCGGAAGGACGAGACGTCGATACCGCGCCCGCCATTTGCATCGTTCTGTGCCGTGACGGAGGTAATCAATGTCCCCGCGTGGAAGGTTGCGCCGGTGATCGCCCCGACGTTCGCTCCTGTGTTGGCGGTATGGGCGGTAATCGCCCCGATGACGCCGTGCCCGGCAACCGTACTCGGAGCACTGACAAATGTGCCGTTGAACTGGGTCGCCGTCAACGCGCCGATATTGCCTTGGTCGGCAATGATGTTCGCCGCCCCAATGACGCCGGATGAGGTGATGGCGCCAATGTCGCCTGTCAGCGCGTGGATGGTTCCAGTGACTGCGTTAGTGGCCGGAGCAATGTCCAAGACAGTGATCGCGCCAATGTTGCCCGTATCGGCAATAATGGTAGCCGTCTCGGCGCCACCGGTCACCGTCATCGGAGCGATACCGGTGCCGGCGTGGAGCGTGCCAGCCAAGGCACTCGTGAACACGAGCGGCACGGTGGTCGTGGCGGTGCTGCCCGCCCCGGCAATCATTTTGCCGGCATAGAGTAGGCCGGCCTCGCCGTTGACGGCTCCGAGATACAGGTTGCCAGCCGAATTAATGATCGAGCCGGAGGCGATGCCCGCAGTGCCGATGTTCAACGTCAAGTCACCACTGGTCGTCGTAATCGAAGAGGTGCCGGCAATCGCCAGCACGTTGACATTACCGATACTGCTGGCCGTAATGTTGGCCGCGTGGGTCGCTACGCCGAGCGAGGCGTTGACACCGCGAATGGTGCTGATGGCGCCGCTAACCGTGATCGGCCCAAGGAAGTCGTTGCCGGAGACAGCCACGATGTTCCCAGCAGCAGCACCCGCTGTGTTGCCGGTGAGCGACAGCGTCCCAATTGAACTCGCCGTAATCGCGCCATAGTCCACAAACTGCGCCTGCGGGACATACTGCACCCCGACGGTGCCTTGGACCGTCGTCATGATACGGTCGATCCTGGTCGCCTGGCCGGGATTCATGCCGATGCTGGTAATGGCGGTACCGGGAAGATTGATGTTTTCGAGAGCGGCGCCGGTGGAGGTGATGCCGCGCAATGAGCTAACAACAATCGGGGTGGTAACTGGATTACCCTTAGCATCCAAGCTTGAGACGTCGATCAAGCCGACATGGGTGATGCCGTCCGACCACATGGGCGGTGTCACGCCCACCACGCCTCTGCTGAACTGGTGTGGCTTGACGGTGATGCTGAGGACGGCCTTCGGGTCGCCGCCGAGCAGACCGATCTGTTGAATGTCGGCGTTGTTGGAAGCGCCGCCGTCGAGCATGATATTAAAGGCGGCGGTTCTGGAGCCGGTGAGGGCCACGACCACCTTGTCGCCATTGGCGTCGGTGAACGTGACTTTCTTTTTGTGAAGGCCTGTCCCGATGCCGCTCAGCAGCAAGCGCGTTTCCAGCGCTTCGATTTCCAGGATGCGCTGCACGACTCGACCCAGATTGCGATCATTCAGTTGACTGCTGCGCGACTTCTTCCCTCTACGCGCTCGGCTCCCACTCAGGTGCATCTTCATCTGTTTGTCCTCCTCGCCTCACTAGCGAATCGCTGCGGTTGATTTAACCTCGTCCGTTTACTTGCTGACTGCATGAAACCTTCCTGAAACATTCGGATGCAATTTGGAATTGAGACGCCCAACTGCATCGTTGTACGGCCATATAGTAAAAAACCCGTCACATCGTCAAGCACGAAAGTGACGTTGTCCGCCCATATACTCGGAACTGCGAACCATCGTCAAGCACCAAAAATCTTTTTTTTGATTCTTTTCCCCTCAGCTTCTTGCAGGGACTTCTCCTTACAGCCTTGTACGCGCCTATAGTAAAAAAACCGTCGCATCGTCAAGCACTAAAGTGACTTTGTGCGGCCATATACTCGGAACTGCGAACCATCGTCAAGCACTAAAATACAATTTTTTGATTCTTTTCCCCTCAGCTAATGCCCCCCCCGCAGCCTCTTGCAGGGCCTTCTCCCTACAGCCTTGTACGCGGATATAGTAGAAAATCCGTTACATCGTCAAGCACTAAAAACAACTTTTTTGCGATTTTTTTGGCGGCGTTCGTGCGCCCGGGGCACCCCTCACGACTTCGTCGCGCCTGGCTTGCTCGTGCTTTCCTCAACCAGCCGGATTTCGGCGGGCGTGAGACCGTACAGCTTGTAAACAAGCTGGTCGATTTCGTCGTCGGTGGCGGCGATGGCCCGCTCCATCTCGGTGAGGTTGTGGAGGGGCGAATGTTTCTTCATCTCGGCGAGGACAAGCTCAAGCGTTTTGAGGTGGTGCTCGACATGGTGGACGCCGTGCGAGAGAAACACTGGCACTTGGATTTTTTCGAGTGCGAGTTCCAGGAGTCGGCCTTCGCCCCATTTCTTCTTCCGCGCATTGTCGCGCAGGAACTGGCGGATACCGTAGAAGATGAAGAACCGCAACTTGTCGTCGGCGACAGTCATGTCGAGGACGGGCTTCCAAGTGTTGGCGACCTTCGCGCTGATCTGGATTGTCTTCCCGTCCAACTCGCAGCGGAAACCCGTGACCGCGCCAGTATCGTTCGGTGTGACGGCCTTCTTTTCGATGAGCGATACGAAGTCTGGATGATTCCAGTAGCTGTCGCCCAACTCTCTCCACTCGTGCGGGTGATTGTTGAGGGCCTCGGCAAATGATCGTTCTGCCAGAGTCTTTTCGGCATGGAGGCGGAGTATCCGTTCCGCGCCCTCGACGACTAGGTCATATGAGCGCTTCTCCTCTCGCTCCTTGAAGTTAATGACACGGATCGGAATCTTTTGAAGAGGCGCCTTCTTAATCTTTGGGAACGTAGCCTTGTAATCGAAGAACCGGAAGCGCCAGTATGCCTGAATCAGCTTGGAGTTTACAACCGCAAGAAAATAGCGGAGGTCATAGCTTCCGGCTTTGCGCGTGATGTTGTAGATCGTGTTGAGACAGTAGTGCTTCTCTGTATCGAGCGCTGCGACAGGAAACTCGCCGATTTGTCGCACCAAGATTTTGTCCTGCTCATAGACCTCCGCGTCTCCGCCGCTTTTTACGGCAGCCGGCTTGACACACACATATTCCGAAGACGCTAGGATTCGGTAGCGTTCAATATTCGTTCCATCCAGCGTCTTACGATAGCTGGCATCCGCCTCCCGATCAGCGACGTACTTCTTGCGGTCGAACGTCTGAATGCCAAAGTACGGTTCTGCGTACGTGCCGAGGGGTTCGCAGTTTGCAAACGCACGAGTGAAACACCTAGAAAGAGGATCGTCGGCAACCAACTCGATCTGGTACTCGTTTGAAGCGGTGATCTTGTCTTGTCGGGTTCGGTCATAGTGTATTGAAGCAGCTAACTCCGATACGGCGGAAGAAATCTTGGAGAATTCGATCTCGTGCGTGGCCTGTCGCGACTTCTTCGTGATAATGATTGCTGTATCAACACTCGCGTCAGGGAAAACTTGTTCTGGAATGGTAACGATTCTCTCCAAGAGGCAGTTGGTCAATAGATACTCCCGTAGGTTGATACAGAACTTGTTTTTGAGAAGCGTGTTCGGAGTGATGAAGCCCTGTCTTCCGCCCGCCTTCAGCGCTTGAATCGCTCTCTCAAGAAACAAGTGGTAGGTATCAATCTTGTATTGAGCGACCTGAAAAGCCGTCTTGGCGAAAAGGAACGTGTCGCGTTCGTTCGCTGCATTTTGAAGCATCAAGTACGGTGGATTTCCAACCACGATGTCGAATCCACTGCCGTCGCGGGCGAACACTTCCGGAAACTCCACTGCCCAGTGGAAGGGACGCTTGGCTGTGGGATCGCGGAAGAATTCTTTCAGCGGGCTGTTAAGCGGCGCGGCGATTTGTCGCGTCTGTTCTGCGGCTTCGTCCAGCAGCTTGCGTTTGGCGGTGTCGTCGTCGGTGGCACAAATGCGCCGGCGAAGCGCGATGAGATCCTCGAGTTCCTTGTCGGGAATGGCGGTCTTCTCCCAGAGCTTCGCCCCGGGCAGGTAGCCGATGAGCGAGTTGCCGACCTTGATGTTCTGGTTGAGGATCAGTGGCAGCTTGCGACTGTTGGAACTGACGTAGCCGAACGCTTTCATGATGAGGTTGACGCTTGCCAGTTCGGCGGCTTCTTCGTCGAGGTCAACCCCGTAGAGGTTTTCTTCAAGGATGATCTTGGGAAAATCGTACAACCTTTTCGGCAGCGATTTGACGGCAGCCTGTGTTTCGAGTTGGTCGCCCGGCTTGGAATCCTTAAGCAAGCGTGTGTTCTCCGCTGTGATGCGCTCGTTGCAGCGCTCGTAAAACATGGCCAGCACGTCGAAGGCGTAGATGAGAAACGAGCCGCTGCCGCAGGCGGGGTCGAGTACCTTGAGTTTGCGGGCTTCGTGTCCGGCGTTGAGGCCGTGCTGCGCTTCGAGTTCCGCCAGCTTTCTGCCGAGCGTGTTGTCCACAATGTAACGGACGATGTAGGGCGGCGTGTAGTAGATGCCCGCGCCTTTGCGGAGGTCGCGGCGTTCGGCCAATTCGACGCAGCCATCCCTGAGTTCCAAGCGGTGGCCGAGATAGCTTTCGTAGGTGTTGCCGAGGATGTCGGAACTGAATTTGCGGAAGCTGATGCCGGTGATTTCGTCAAACAGCTCCGCCAGGCAGTCGTTCCCGACCGTGATCTTTTCGCTCGGGTGTTTCGGGCTAAAGATTTCCGTGTTGTGCTTCCGGTCCATCCCCGCGCAGAAGCCGAGGAAATCGCGGTAAAGCTGGCCTTCGGCGGCGTAGCTGCGCCGCGTCTTGAACCCGCCGAGCATGCCTTCGACGACTCCGAAATCGTCGAGCAGTTCGCGGTCGTCGGCGAAACGAATGATGACGAGCCGGTCGAGAATGCGCTGGACGACACGGCGCAGTTTGTCCAGATCGGGCTGGCCCCGCTCGGAGCGGGGCTGGCTCCCCGTGAGAATGACTTCGTTGCTGGCGTTGCGGTCGAGGATGTCCTGCGCGAGCAGTTTGCGCCACCGTTTCAAGCTTTCCAAGAAGCCGCGGTCAAGGTCTTCCTTCGCCTGGAGTTGCGCGAAGTGTTCAAGGCTGTCGCGCTCGATGTGGGGTTTGGCGAGACGATCCAGTTCTTCGATACGTGGCAGATACTCCTGCGGATCGTCGAAGGCGAGGATCAACCGCTCTTGGTCGGCGTCGAATACGTGGAGCCGCTCGAAGTTGGTGAGGATGGCCCACTTGATCTTTGCCTGACGGGCGTACTTGAACGCCTGCTTTTCCTCCGGCGTGCGGTCGCCGCGCCGCTCGGTGGATTTCGGGATCAGGCCAAAGCGTTTGACCTCGACGAAGATTCGCGGGTCGCCATGCAGCAGCAGCCCGACGTCGGCAAAACCGGCTTCGCGCACATATCGCTGACGGTTGTACTCGTTCGGGTTGAGGATGTCCCACTCCAGCGCGGCGAAAAGATGGTCGATGTAGTTGGCGCTGACATCCGCCTCGGTCAGGTTGCGTTCCCTGTCGCGGTCGTAGCGATTGAGAAGCGTGGACAACTTTTGGCGGAGGTCAGGCATGCCGGGATTTAATCGCCTACCGGTCGCGGGGTCAAGACAACGGTTGATGGAATTGAGCCGGGTGAAGGATTCTGATATTCTTTCCCGGCATGGCGGAGCCGGGGATCATTCAGATCGAAGAGACGAAGACGAAGGAAGAGCTTGATGTTCCCTGGAACGTCATCGTCTATAACGATCCGATCAACCTGATGAGCTACGTGACGATGGTGTTCCAGCGTGTCTTCGGCTACCCGCGCGAGAAAGCCGAAAAGCTCATGCTCGAAGTCCATCACAAAGGACGTTCGCTGGTCTGGTC
>JBEKFI010000063.1:0-17249 GCA_050013395.1 Verrucomicrobiia bacterium
GTCGTTGTCGCAGACGAAGCGGTAGCACTTGGGGCAGCGCTTGAAGTGGCCTTGTGCCTCATGCGTCATTTCCTCGAACGCCTTCTCGTGCTCCTTGTGCCACTCCGGCGTCATGCCCTCGAAGCTCTCGCCGATGATGTTCGTGCCCTGGTCCGCCGCGGAGCCGACGTTGTAGTGCCCGGTCAGCGACCCGGCCGCGCTCGCCGCTCTGCCCAGACCGCGGAACAGCTTGCCCTTCTTGTACGTCGTCGATTCGACGAACCGGGTCTTGTAGCCGGCATTGCAGATGTCGCAGAAGAAGGTGAAGCCGAAGCCCGCCTCCGTGCTGTTGTCCTCCATGTTCTTCGTAAACGCGATCAGCTTGTCGCTCATCTCTTGACCACCTGTTGCTGGAACAAAGGTTTGTGGCACTTGACGCAATTGGGGCCGATAGGCGGCTGTTCGGTCTTGCACTTCAGGTTCGGGCAGACGACGGTGAGGCGTTGGCCGCACTTCTGGCAATAGTCGCCGAAGAACGTCATCTGTCCGCACTTCGGGCATATGATGTTGAGGTTCAGGCCGCAGCTCGGGCAGAGCTTCCAGTCCTCTTGGGTCAACGCGCGGCACCTCCAGCGCCACGCTCCGCACGATTCCGCCGCTGATCAATGCATCCAGTCCCCGGCCCAACGCCTTCTTCGTCATGGTGGGAAATCCACCTCCTTTGCTCCGCGTATTTAGCTACAATATCGCCATTTGTCGAGAAGAAACGCGCATCGTTCGGGCTTGGCCCTCTTCGCGAATCAGGCCCAGTCGCTTGGTTCACAGTCGGGGCTGCCCAACAGCACGTTGCACCAACGAGCGCCCAACCGCGCAGAGCAAAACCACAAACGGGACGCTTACGGCGGGCACCAGAAAAAGCGCGTGAACCAGAGGATTGGTTGCACGATAGGTGCCGATCAACCATCCGCCAAACAATCCCACGACATATCCTCCGCAGATGCCAACTACGATTGTTGAGATGCGAGACTTGCGAGAAAGACGGCGCGCAACCAACCAGGCGGCAACTACGGAAACGAGGAACGGCCACAGCAGCAAAGTCGCACAAGCCAGCGGATCGTGCTCCAAAAGCAAGTCGAGGCGCACTTCGTCGCGAACCGACTTCGATCGATCAAACACCGACATAAACCACAGCCGATAAAAGGACGCCAAATCTCGTGCACCGATCAGAGCTCTGCACGCGCTTGATCTCACAAGCTCATGGGGATCGCGGGCAAGCTTGCGGATGCGTACCAACACCTCGGGATGTTTTCTCACATAGGCATACCAAGGCCAAGAGAGAGCCACGGCACGGATCGATGGATCGGGATCGTCGAGACATTCCACAATCCGGGGAAACGCTTCGAAATAGTCCCGATACTCCAACGCGAGAATGACGCGCCCCCGTACTGCGAGATTGTCGTGGCCGATCAGCCCCAGCAGTTCTTCGGACAACTCGACGCTCTTGACATCTTTCCGGGCCAATGCATCGACAACAGACGGGAGCAACTCGCGGTCGGCAGTTTTAAGCAAGCCCCGCAGGATTGGCAGCGTCTTGGGACTAATGTTCTCGGCCAGCAACCGAACATACGTGCGTCTCGCGAAGGCGTTGTTCTCCACCAATCCCGCGAACAAGTCCAGATACTCCGGAGTATTAAAGGTGTCCAACTCTCTTGCCGCCAAGCCGACAGATATCCCCTGCGCCGAATTGACGAGGCGGACCAACAGAGAACATTTCGCGCGGCCATCTGTAAGCGAGTCGAGTTCCAACACGTCCCTGATCGCCTGTTCGCCCGCCGTAGTATTTCCCGAAACAGCATCGAGCAAAATGTAAGAGGCGGACTGGCTCGTCTGCAGGAACACAAGCCACGATTCGCCCACGGCGAACTTCAGCACCCTCGGGCCGTGACGAATCTCCACACCGTGGGGGATGTCTGGGATGGGCGGACAAGGAAAGGCGACTGTCGTAAGTGCCTCTGAGCCCTTGAGAACTCTGGCCACTTTGATTGTGACATCTGTATCTACGGTCGTTACCGTTCCCCAAACCACAACCGCAGACTGGCGCGTCAACGCCCAATAATTCAGCGGCCCAACGTCGACGAATCCCGCAGAGGCAGCCAACGAGGAGAGGATCAGGATCAGAAATCCAACAGTGACCTCGGGGACCTTGCAGAGCATGCGAGCCGCGCATACCAGTCGCAGCAGACCCGCGCACATCCGGAGCAGCAGTCGAAGAAATCCGACTCTCGACCGTTGACAGAGGGCCCTGTCATTCGGGTTGCTGGACATCTGGCTAACAAAGGTTCACGTCACTTTTAGCGGAGCGACCCGACTCCTGGCAACCGCAAAACGCGAAACAGCACAGGATCAGCCAGATGTCCGTCGTCTGCGTTCGACGAACCACGCGAGCCAGATGGTGATCTCGAAGACGATGACCAACGGGAGTGCCATGAGCATCATCGAGAATGGGTCGGGTGGCGCGAGAATGGCGGCGATCACCACGGCGGCGGCGATCATCATCTTTCTGCCGCTGCGCAGTGCGCGCTGACTGAGGATGCCGAGCCGCACCAGGATCAAAATGATGAGCGGCGCTTCGAAAGTCAGTCCGACCGACAACATGAATTGCGTGACGAAGCTAACGTAACTGGTGACCGTCCATTTCGGCTCAATCTGCAGCCATTTGCTGTATTTGATGAACACGCGCAAGGTCTGCGGCACCATCAGAAAATAGCAGCAGGCCGCGCCCGCCACGAACAGCAGCGTGCCGAACACGAAGACGGGAAGAACCATTCGCTTTTCGTGTCGTTTAAGCGCGGGAAGAATGAACTGTGCGAGGTAGTAGAAAATGGGCGGTGCTCCGAGCAGCAAGCCGCCGTAGAAGGCAAGTTTCATGGCCACCACGAACGAGTCGGTTACGTTCAGGCTCTGCAGAAAGTTCTCGGGCGTGGGCAAAATCTGGTAGAGCGGACGCTCCAGAAAGAAAAGAATGCGATTGGCGAAGACGAGGCAGACGTTGAAGGTGACAAACAAGCATCCGAGAATCCGCATCAACGTCTTGCGCAGATCCTCGAGGTGCTCGAAAAACGGCTTAACTAAACCCTCATCCTCTTCCGTAACAACAATCTCAGCCTGGGCGGGATCGTCGGCAGACTTTCTCCTCGCAAACCAGTTACGCACGCGCGTGGCCGGTGCTACGCGGATTTGTTATGGCCTTCGTCGGTCTTTTGAGGGGCGCTCGTCGCGGTCGGCGCGGCAGGCTTGCTTGGAGCAGGCGGCGTGTCATCCTGGATGTCGCGAGAAGCTTTCTTGAATTCTTTCATCGCTTCCCCGATACCGCGTGCCAATTCTGGCAGTTTCTTGCCCCCGAACAACAGAAAGACAATGATCAGGGCAAGAATGATGTGCCACTCACTCAACACTGCGAGTTGTATTGCCATATCGGTCACTCCTGAGCAGTCCAGCGTATACCCGCGCCGCTACTTTGTCAACGCGTCCTGCGCCGTTATTCCTTAACGACCGCAAACTCACAACGGCGGTTCTTCGCCCATGCCGTTTCGTCGTGACCGGGGTCGGCGGGCTTGTCCTTGCCGTAGCTGATCGTCGTGATGCGGCCCGCGCCAACGCCCAACGCCACCAGTTTCTCGCGTGCGACCTGCGCACGACGTTCACCGAGCGCGCGGTTGTACTCAGCCGTGCCGCGTTCGTCGCAATGGCCTTCGATGACCAGTTTATTGCTGTTACCCTTCAACGCGGCGGCCACTGCTTCGAGCTTGGCTACTTCGCTGGGACGAATCTTGCCGCTGTCGAAATCAAAATAAACGGGCGCAAACTGGCCGTGGGTCAATTCGCCGGTTACGATCGGCCGCTCCCCGCTGGGTATGCCCGCGCCTTCCACCAGAGGCGGCGGTTGCCCTACGGGCGATGCCGCAGATGCTCCCGTCCTCTTCTGCCATGGCCAATGAAAGTTCTTGCAACCGGTTAAGCCGAGCGTTGCGATCAACGTCACCACGACGGCACGCGATAAGAATCTACTGCGCATCGGAAATGGTCTCCTTGTTATGAAAATTGTTCGTTGCTGTTCCGCGCCTCAAGTCAAGGTCCCCACGCTGGCTCGGACGCGCCCCCTTCAATGGCTGGCAACTCTACTTGCTCGCCCGTCAGCACGTCAAGCAGATACAAGCGCGACCGCCACTGTCGCGTCTTCGCGAGCACCAGATGTCGTCCGTCCGGCGCCCAAGACGGGTCTTCGTTGTCGGCATCATCCGCGACCTTCGGTACGACCTCGCGGGTGGCGCTGTCGTAGATGCCAATTTGGAACCTTCCGCCGACCCGCGAGGTCACGGCCAGCATCGGCTTGATCTCTGAGCCTGGCGGCGGATGCGACCAGTTTGGTTCGGTATTGTAAGCGGGCGACACCGTCAGGCGGGTCGGTTCGCCGCCGTCCTTGCTGATCAGATAAATCTGCGGACTGCCGCGGTCGTCGCTGACGTAGGCGATGCTCTGACCATCGGGAGACCAGGTGGGAGACGATTCCGCTCCCGGAGTATGCGTCAGCCGTTGGAGGCCGCCGCCATTGGCATTCATCGTGTAAAGTTCGGGGTTGCCGTCCTTGCTCAAGGTCAGCGCGATGCTCAGGCCATCAGGGGAAAATTCCGCGCCGGAGTTCAACCCCGGGAAGCTGGCCACGCGCCGCCGCTGGTGCGTGTAAAGATCGGCCTCCAGTATGTCAGGGAACGTCTGCAGGAAGCTTGTATAGATGATCTTGCGGCCATTCGGCGACCAGCGTGGGTGCACGCTGATGCTTTTGTCGTAAGTCAGTTGCCGCGCGGTGTAGCCATCGTAGTCCATGACGGCCAATTCCTTCACCTTGCCGCGCGACCAGACAAACGCGATCTTGGTCTGCGCGATCCCGCGCTGGCCGGTAATCGCCTTGATGATGTCATCGCTGATCACGTGGACGACACGCCGCAAATCCTGCGCGCTGCCCGGATATGATCGCGACAGGATCGTCTTCTTTGTCGCCGTCTGGGTAACGGCGCATTCAATCGTCAGACCGCCTGTATCCGAGCGCACATTTCCCTGTTGGACGAACTCTGCCTCTGATGACTGTGCCAGCGCCAGGCAACCAGACAACCGCACGTCGTTCTTCAATACCTCGGTCAATTGCCCCGCCACGGTCGGATCGCCCGCAAAACCAGTAACGGCAAAAGGTCTCTTTTGAGCATGAACTCCCACGACGACTTGCGACTGAGCATATGCCGCGCTCCAGAAAACGAGCGTGACCACCAACACACTATTCCGAACTGCATGCATTCCCTAACCCTCCACTTGAAAATCAACCGTGATGTTTGCGGTGGAATCTTTGACCAACGCGTCCGGCGGCGGCTCCAGACGCTGCACCCTGCGCGCAGTCGCCAGCGCCGATTCGTCCATCAATTTGTTGCCCGATGAACTCTTCAACGTCACATCAGTAATCGTGCCGTCCCGCGCGACTCGGACCAGAACCGTGGCAACAAGTTTCTTGTCCAGCACCTGGCCCGGTTGCTCCCACGCTTCGTACATCCTGTCGTGCACGTGCTGATAATACTGCCAGAACGGTGAGCCTTGCCCGACTCCGCCAACCACGCCATCGGGCGAACCGTTGGGCGAACCGATGCGATTGCTCTTGCCGCTGCCGCCACCCGCGGCCTGGCCGTCCCCGTACGGCGTGCCGCCTTCCGCCGCGGCCAACACCTTTGCGAACCGGTTGCGAATTTCCTCGGCGCTGCCCGTGCCCGTGCCTTTGGCAGTCATCGAAGTTGCCTTATTCACTGTTTTGTTGTCCGCCGACTTCTTCGTCGATGTGGCCGCCGCTTTGCCGTTTGACGGTGGCGCCTTCGCTTGGGGTGTCGGCTTCTTCGTTGCGGCCTTCTTCGGGAGCGCGATCTCGTTCGGATCGGACTTCGGTAACGAGACCGCTCTTGGCTGTGGCGCGGGCGTTTCGTCCGCAGGCATCATCGCCTCGTTGGGCCCGGCAACCGCATCAGCACCCGCCGGTTCCTTGGGCGGCGCATATGCTCCGCGGCCGTGACCGGGGCCTTTGGGTAGGTCACCCAGAATGTCGGCGGGGGTGTAGAGTTCGACAAATGCCGCCGTGTTGTTCGGGCCGTGCGGGAGAAATTCCTCCCAACAGATAATCCCTCCGATCAGCGCAATGTGGAGAATCAATGCGACAACGAAGTTTTTCCGAAATGTCCTCTCGACCGTGCTCATCGACGTGCCGAGGCCAGCTTGGGCGGATTCTCCTCCTGTGTCATCAGCGCGATGCGCGTGATCTTGGCCGCGTGCAACTCCTTGAGCACTTCCATCACCTTACCGTAATTGTTCCCCTCATCTGCCTTCACGAGGATCGTGACGGGCGGATTGATCTTCGCCAACGCCGCCAGATCGGCGCGCAACTGTTGCGGCGTTTTGGCCACGTCATTCAGGTAGACGCGGCCGTTCTTGTCCACGGATAGAGTCCGCGTCTGTTCGCGCTTGATCGTGTCAGTCGTACCCTTGGGCAGATTGATGTTCATCCCGTACTCGACCACGGGAAAGAAAATCACCACGGCAATGAAAAGCGACAGCAACAGATCCACCAGCGGCATCACGTTGATCTCTTTGATCGCGTCGAGATTGCCGTAGCGGCGTGATCGGCCTGAAACGCGCCTATTCATAGAAGTTGTAGCCGCGAATCTCATTCGCGGCCTTCCCATCACCGCGAAAAGGTTTCGCGGCTACAATTTCATTTCTATCCATCAATTCGTCACGTAATTGTGTTCGACCGCCGAGACAAACTCGTCGGCGAAGTTTTCCAGCTCGATCGTCTGGTGGCGAATCCGCGCCGCGAGCCAGTTGTAGGCGAACAACGACGGCACGGCTACGAGCAACCCGACCACCGTTGCCAGCAATGCCGCCGAAATGCCCGGCGCCACGGCGCCCAGCCGCACCGTTCCGTAAATGCCCATCTGCGAAAACACGCTCATCACGCCCCACGCGCTGCCGAGCAATCCGAGAAACGGCCCGCCCTGCACCGCCGTGGAAAGAATACCGACATGCGATTCAAGCTTCATGATCTCAGCGTCGATGGCGCGTCCCAACGTCCCGCGCAGCGTGTTGAGATTGACCATCGTCCGCTCGGCGACGGCCACATCGGTATCAACCCCGACACTCGTGTCGGGGTCGCCCGCGCCGCCGCCGCCGAACGCCTTGTAGCCGCCGTTAAGTTTGCGCGGCCCGTTCGCATTGCCAAACTGCGTCGAGACCTCCTCCGCGCCCATCCGATAAATGTTGTACAGCGGACAGTCCGCCATCTCGAAATTGTTGATGAACAAATGCAGCGGGTCGCGGTCGCGGCGAAATTGGGCCAGGAACGCCTTGCCGCTGTTGCGCGCCCGGCGCAACTGCTGCCACTTGGTAAGCATGACCGACCAGGTCAGCGCCGAGCCGAAACACAAAATCAGCACGATCACCTTCCCCTGCGTGTCGGCCTGTTGAAAAGAATACAACAGTCCTCCGACTGCGAGAACGACGTTCATCCCCAATCCTCCTTGTACGGTCGTGCAGAACGACCAACACGTACTTATACAACTTTAAGCAGGAACGTCAAAGCCTTTTTAGGCGTTTTTCGCAGAACACGCTCTTTGACCGCCCTTCATTCTTCCTGGCCCTCGCCTCCTTCATCGCTTTTCCTCTCGAATTCGGTTCGACTCTGCGTTACAGAGACAGCGTTTGTGAAAGGAAGAATTCTTGCATGAGCCAGCCGAACGCCGGAAAGACAAAGACAACCGACACCACCAGCCCCGATAAGATCGGGGCAAGCGTGACACCGCGCGCGCAGGATTACGCCCAGTGGTATCTGGACGTGATCAAACGTGCCGACCTTGCCGAGCATTCGCCCGTGCGCGGCTGCATGGTCATCAAACCCCACGGCTACGCCATCTGGGAAAAAATGCAGCGCGAACTCGATGACCGGTTCAAGGCCACGGGGCACGTCAACGCCTATTTCCCGCTGTTCATCCCGCTCTCGTTCCTCGCCCGCGAGGAGCAACACGCCGCCGGATTCGCCAAGGAATGCGCCATCGTCACACACCATCGCCTCAAATCCGTCGATGGTGAGGTGGTCGTTGACCCCGAATCCAAACTGGAAGAACCGCTCGTCGTCCGCCCCACCAGCGAAACCATCATCTGGGCGCAATACAAGAACTGGATCCAGAGCTACCGCGACCTGCCCATTCTCATCAACCAATGGGCCAACGTCGTGCGCTGGGAACTTCGCACCCGCTTGTTCCTCCGCACCACCGAGTTTCTCTGGCAGGAAGGCCACACCGCCCACGCCACCGAGCAGGAGGCACTGGAGGAAACCTACCGTATGCTCGACGTGTACGCCGATTTCGCCGAGAGCGTCGCCGCCGTCCCCGTCGTCAAAGGCCGCAAAACGCCCGGCGAACGTTTCGCCGGCGCGCTCGATTCCCTCTGCATCGAAGCCATGATGCAGGACGGCAAGGCACTTCAGATGGGCACCAGCCATTACCTCGGTCAGAACTTCGCCAGAAGCGCCGACGTCACCTTCCTCAACAAGGACGGCAAACGCGAGTACGTCTACGCTACCAGTTGGGGTGTTTCCACGCGTTTGGTCGGCGCGCTCATCATGACCCACTCGGACGACAATGGCCTCGTGCTGCCGCCGAAGCTCGCCCCCCTCCACGTCGTTGTCATTCCCATCTTCAAAAACGACGCCGAGAAAATGCGCGTCCTCGAAGAAGCCGCCAAGATCGCCGCCGAACTTAAGGCGCAGGGTCTTGCCATCAAACTCGACGACCGCGACGGCATCATGCCCGGCGCAAAATACTATGAATGGGAGGCCAAGGGCGTGCCGATCCGCATCGAGATTGGCCCGAAAGATTTGGAGAAAGGCAGCATCTGCCTCGTGCGCCGCTTCCTGCTGGAGAAGGAAGGCGAAACTGAACAAGACCTCCGCAAACGCCGCAAGACTTTTCTCCCCCGCGCCGAGGCGCTTGCGTCCATCAAACCGACGCTCGACTCGATGCAGCGCGAGCTACTCGAACGTGCCCGCGTCTTCCGCGCCAAACACACCCGCGCCATCAACACACTGGAGGAATTCGAACAGTTCTTCGCCAAAGACGGCGGCGGCTTCGCCTGGGTCCACTGGGCTGGTGACCACGAGCAGGAAGATGAGTTGGCCAAGCGGTTCGAGACCACGATCCGCTGTATTCCATTCCCCGACCAGACGCCCGACGAGGCGAAGGGCGAAGGCCGCTGCATCCTCACCGGCGCACCGTCCGCTCAGCGCGTCGTCATGGCCCGGGCGTACTGAAGTCTATCGGGTGTGCTTCCGAAGCAGTTCGACGTGCAACGCGCACAACATCTCTCTGTAATCTTCGTTCCACATCGTATTGAGGGCTGAACGCGGCAATCTCACGGGTGATCGGCCAGACCATCAACACCCGCTGCTCGACAGTGCCAGCGACGAAGTTGTCGTCGGCATGCTCTCGCAGCGAGGACCTGGTGATGATATGGCGTGCCAGTTTCACGACGACATCTTACCGTTTCCGCCCAGCACCGGCAAGCCGGGAAACGAGTGCGTAGGCCGCTGCATCCTCACCGGCGAACGGTCCGCTCAGCGCGTCGTCATGGCCCGGGCATACTGATGGTCGTGGTTTTGCGGCTCGGCTGCGTCTGGCACGCAACAGCGCGCCCTACCTCGTGCTCATCTGGCCACGGACACTCCGATGGACATGTCCGTCATTGACCTGCCTGCTCTAGCTATGATATATCGTCTGCCGATATATCATCGGATGCCATGAGAACTTTGGATCGCGAATTGTTGCACGGGAACACGGCGCCCCGACACTGAGTGTCGGGGTGCTGGCGGAGGATGAATGTTACGGTTATCAACTCCGCAAGGAACTGGCGTTGCGGTCGCATCATTACCTTCAGTTCGCCTTTGGCAGTCTATATCCGCTGTTGCACGGCTTGGAACATCGCGGTCTGGTGAGCGCCCGTTGGGTGAAGGCGGGCGAGGTGCGGCAGCGCAAACAGTACGCCATCACCGCCAAAGGCCGCGGCGAACTTCAGAAACGCATCCGCAAGTGGCAGCAGTTCTCGGCCGCGATGGATCTCGTCCTGTCTTCCATGTGGACATCCAATGGATGATATATCGGCAGGCGATATATCATCCCGAGCGCAAGTTACCGTTGAGGCAACGCACAGTTGTAGAAACGGCGCGCTGAGGCGGCGGCGGCATTCTGTCATCGCGCGGGTTGTGCTCGGGGATAAATCGCTCTGGAGGAAAGTGCGATTCTTGCAGAAGAACATCACGAGCGTGTTCCACGAGGTTGGCATCGCAGCCCACGAGTAAGAAGCAGGCATGTGAGTGATACGCGATGCCATGGACTCCGTCCACCGCAAGCGCACGTAGTTTGTTCCGGAGTTGTTCTTCCCGCTTTTGTCTTCTGTCGAAGCACTGATCGAATACCAGCGTCAGTAAGTGTGGACGGCTGCAAGCGATATCGACGAGTTCTGACAAGGAGAGATGGGTTGCCTTGGAGCAACGACGTTTCCCGATGTAGAGGCCGGTGTCTGGATCAAGGAACAGGTGGCACTTGCAGTTTCGAGCCGCGGCGAAATACTTCTTCCGGTCTGTTATCGAATCAAGCTTCTCGCGTGAGACCAGCGGCACACCAATGAGCCGAGAGAACGCTTTAGCGAATGCTTTAGCTTCGTTTGGCTTCACTTCCTCTGTGAACATTGGATGAGCTTTCCACTTGCCACATGGTTGAAGACATCGAAGCAGACTTTGTTTCACAACGTCGTACGAATCACCAAGGAATTCCTTTTTCATTTCGATGACGTGGCCTCCTGAATTACCAGCGCACGATAAGCTGCTTGTAGGCGTGTTGTCACTTCATTGCGGCGGCTCCACGTCACAACTGGCGCAATTTCCATCAGACTGTTCGTGGCAAACACTTCGTCGGCAGTGTCGAGAAACCCCGGGCCAAAACTCTTCTCCTGCACCCGGATCCCCTGCCCCACCGCCAACGTCAGCACGGCGTGACGCGTGATTCCCGGCAATGGCCCATCCTCCAGCGGCGGCGTGAACAACGCGCCGTCCTTGACGACGAACAGGTTGCTGGCAGTAAACTCCACGGCGTGTCCGGCAGCATTCAGCAATACCGCGTCGTCTACACCGGCGCGTTCGGCCTCGTGTCGCGCCAGGATGTAGGGCAGCCGGTTGGCTGTCTTGAACCGGGACAGTTGCGGGTCAATCCGCACGCCCGGGATAATAGCCCGCACCTCGCGCCGCGCGAACTCACGCGCTTGCACGGTGGCCGTGATCGAATCACGCGTGACGTAGACACGTGCCACGCCGTCGGCGACGCTGTTGTAACGGATCAGCGCACGGCAAACGGCCCGCAATTCCTCGGGCGAGAGCGGCGACTCGATCTGCAACGCCCGCAATCCTTCAAAGAGCCGATGGAAATGCTCCAGCGCGCGAAACACACGACCGCCATACACCCGCATGGTTTCGAACACGCCGTCACCGTACAGAAAGCCGCGATCAAAGATGGAGACGGTCGCTTCCGCCTCGGGCACGAACCGCGCGTTAACGTAGGCGTAGTTGTTCGATCGCATTGAAGATTCCCTCCGCTTTGGCGAGTGTCTCGTCATATTCGGAGTCGGGCTCGCTGTCGGCCACGATGCCGCCGCCGGCGTGGAATGTCAACCGTCCGGCACACCCTCTTCGTGGGAGCGGCGTCCCCGCCGCGATGGACTGGGTCGGTTCTGGCCACTCCGGTCGCGGCGGGGACGCCGCTCCCACAGAGCCGATCGGTTGATAAACGACGGTGCGGATAGCGATGTTGAGATGCGACACGCCGTTGAATCCAAGAAAGCCGATTGCCCCCGTGTAAACGCCGCGGGCGTGCGGCTCGAGTTCGTCAATGATTTCCATCGCGCGAATCTTCGGCGCGCCCGTGATTGAGCCACCGGGGAAACAAGCCCGAACACAATCGACATGGCTCACGTCTCGTCGCAGTAAACCTTCGACGGTCGAGACGAGGTGGAACACCGTGGCGTACTGCTCGACGCGGACAAGCTCCTTCACTCGGACGCTGCCGAACTGACAGACTTTGCCGAGATCGTTGCGCTCAAGGTCGATGATCATCACCAGTTCCGCATTGTCTTTCGGCGACGCCAGTAACTCCTGCGCAACGCGCTCGTCTTCGTCTGCCGTTTTCCCGCGCGGGCGCGTGCCCTTGATCGGCCGCGTGACAACATGGCAGTCGCGGATGTTGAGAAAACATTCGGGCGACGATGAGAGTATCTGTGCTGTGCCAATGTCGAGGTAGGCGCAATACGGCGCAGGATTCGATTCGCGGAGCGCCAGATAAACTTTTGCTGGCGCAGCTTCGACGCCGCATTGAAACCGTTGCGAGAGGTTGACTTGATAAATGTCGCCCGCGGCGATGTACTCCTTGGCGCGGAGCACGGCGCGGCGGTAGGAGTCACGGGTGAAGTTGGAGTGAAGGGCAGAGATGGGGTGTTGGAGTATTGGAGTGTTGGAGTAGTGGGAAACGGCGCGGTGCGAATGCGAAATCTGCCAAGTCTTTCGCTGGGCGTGATCGAAGACGAGCAGGTTGTCGTAAAAACCAAACCAGCAATCAGGCAAGCCCACGTCGTCCTGTGCGTTGGCAGGAAGCTTTTCGACAAAGTTTTTCAGGTCATAGCCAAAGTAGCCGATGGCGGCGCCGACGGGAAAATCAGCCGCGGCGGCGTGCCGATGTGCCGTGAGTTGTTCCGGCAGCACATCAAACGGGTTGCCGCGCAGACGTGCCACGCCTTCGGGCGAGATGATTTCAATTAAACCCCCTTTCGAGCGGAGGATTTGCGTCGGCTCTGCGGCCAGAATCGAATAGCCCGGCGGCGCGGTCGCCGTGTCGAGCCACACGCAAAACGGTCTGGCCGCAAACGCAGGGAATTGTGTGCGTGGTTCAGTCCAACCGGATTGTTCGACAACGGAAAATCGGGTCACGCGTTTGGCCACAAGGTTGTTGTTTAGCTACATCATATCCGCCGCTATCATCCGCGCCAATCATGAATCCATTTCCCCACCCATCCGACGCCGCGCCCGGCGGCATGGGCGGTGCGACGCGGATGTACGATCCCAGCGAAGCGTTGCACGATCGGGTGCGGCGCGGCGCGATGAATATCGCCTTTGTGTTGATTGCGCTGCCGAACGTCGCCCAAGTTCACTGGATCGGAGTGTACGGGTGGGAATGGCTGAGTGTGCTCTTCTTGATTGTGGCGGTTATTCCGTTGGGGGATCGTCGTCAAAAATTTTGAATTGTGCTCCAAAATGACGGGCACAGAGCGCGAGCGCATGTTGCGGGAATTGCCCGCCAAGAAACAAGTCGAGTTCCTTATCTATGCCGCGCTGGCGATTTCAGTGTTCGCGCTGAATGCCCCGCGTCTGTCGTGGGCCTTAGGCGGCATCTGGCTCTGCGATTTCGTCACCTATTACCATGATCGGCCCGAATGCATCCGGCATCTTTACGCGGCCGCCAAGACGCTGGACGAACTTCGTCAGTTCCGCGCACCGTGGGCGTGGGCGCTGCCGGCAATGATGTGGGCACTGATAAAGCGATTGATGTAGCTGCGCTTCTATGAAGCGCAGACCGCAACTCGGGACTGGAATCGGCGCTTCGCAGAAGCGCCGCTACAACGTCAGGAAAAACTCAGCAGATCCGCAACCGCCTTATCATCTTTGCTCGGCGTAATTACGGCGGCGCTGAGACGGTTGTCGCGGAACAAATCCGTGGCGATGGATTGAACCTCCTCCGCCGTGACCGCTTCGATCTTGCGCTCGATTTCCTCGGGCGTGTGGATGAAGCCGTAGGACAGCAGATGTTCACCGACCCACATCATTTGATTGCTCGTGCTTTCCAGCCCAAGCCGCATCTGTCCGATGCTGTAGTCTTTCGCCCGCTGCAACTCGACAGCGGACGGCGGCCGGCGCGAGAGCTTCTTCAGTTCCTGCAACACCAGATCCAACGCCTTGGGCAGGCGCTTCGTATCCAAGCCCGCGGAAATGATGAGCACTCCCGTGTCGGCGAAGAAGCTGGTGGACGATTGAATCGAGTACGCCAAGCCGTGCCGTTCGCGGACGGCTTGAAACAGGCGCGAACTCATGTTTTCGCCAACAATCACGCTCAACAGTTTCATCGCAAACCGCTTCGGGTCCTTGCGTGAGTAGCCGCGAATCGCCAGCGCCAAATGGGTCTGTTCGATGCCCTTACTGAGGAACCGCAACCGTGGAGCGCGTTGGCCCTCGCGGGCGGGCACAAAGCTGGGCGCAGCGCCGTTGCGAGACAAAGACAGGGTGCGCTGGACGCGCGACACAATATCGTCATGACGACAGTGTCCGGCAACCGCGACGATGGTATTCGCGGCGACGTACTTTTTGTGCTTGAAGTCGAGCAGCGTGGCACGCCGGATGGCGTCGAGCGATTCGGGCGTGCCCGTGAGCGAGCGGCCGAGTGGATGTTCGGGCCAGACAATCTCCGTGAGCAGCTCGTGGACGTAATGATCGGGTTGGTCCCGATACATGAGCAGTTCTTCCTTGATGACCTGCCGTTCCTTGTCGATTTCGGACACGGCAAATCGAGGATGCAGATACATGTCACTCAGTACATCCAGCAACGTGTCCAAGTGTTTGTGGCTGGCTTTGGCGTAGTAGCAGGTGTTTTCTTCGCCCGTGAACGCGTTCAGGTAACCGCCAACCCCTTCAACCGTCTCACTAATTTGTTTGGCGTTCCGACGGTCCGTGCCTTTGAACAGCAAATGTTCGATGAAATGCGAAATGCCGCTGACGCGTTTCGGTTCGTAGCGGCCGCCGATCCCGACCCACACGCCGATGGCAACACTCTCCATCTGCGGCATCTCCGCAGTCGCCACTCGCAACCCGCCCGAAAGTTGGGTGATTCTATACACGATTACTCAGGCTCGCTTCAGCGCAGCTTGTCGCGCTCGGTCCCGCTCGACGATGAAATCCACCGCCTCCTGCGGTTCATCTACCGTATGGAACAATCCCAAATCGCCTGGTCCGATCAGTTGAGCCGTCTGCAGTCGCTCGTCCATCCACTCGATGAGCCCGGCCCAATGCGTGCGACCCATCAACACCACGGGAAACCGCGCGATCCGTTCTGTCTGAATCAACGTGATCGACTCAAAAAACTCATCGAGCGTTCCGTATCCGCCAGGAAACAGGACGAATCCCGATGCGTACTTCACGAAGCACACCTTGCGGATAAAAAAGTAACGGAAATTCAGCAGCCGGTTCATATACGGATTTGGCCTCTGCTCGTGCGGCAACTCGATGTTCAGCCCGACCGAGATGCCACCGGCTTCAAACGCGCCCTTGTTCGCCGCCTCCATAATGCCCGGCCCTCCGCCCGTGATCGCCGCGTAACCATTCTTCACCAGCAGCCGACCCAACTGCTCCGCCTTTTCGTACCAAGGGTCAGTGTACGTTACGCGGGCACTGCCAAACACGCTGACGGCAGGACCGATCTTGCTCATCTCCTCAAAACTGTCCACAAACTCAGCCATGATGCGGAACACGCGCCACGGCTCTTCCGATGTGAAATCCACCACGTTTCGATTGGGTCCGTTCATGGCTCGTTATTATCTCCTTGCATCAGCCGCAGGTCAAACAATTGCCGAGGAGGCACGTCGCGGGAAGACAAGACTACATCAACCCCAGTTCTTTCATGCTCACGAAATCCTGCTCGCGGTCTTGGGTGCGCTGACCGAGGATGATGTGGTCGAGGACGGCGATGTTGAGAAGCTCGCCCGCTTTCACGAGGCGTTTGGTGATGGAGATGTCTTCGCTGCTTGGCGTCGGATCACCACTGGGATGGTTGTGGGCGAGGATCATGGAGGCTGCCGACGCGGTGATGGCGCCTTTGAAGACTTCGCGCGGTTCGACGATGCTCGCATTGAGCGAGCCTTCCGACACGTCGCTGATCTTGATAAGCCCGTTCTTGGTGTTGAGTAGCAGCGCGCGGAAGGATTCCCGGTCAAGGAGCCGCAACTCCTCGCGCAGCACCGCCGCGGCATCTTCGGGCGAATTGATGATCTGTTGCTTGTCGCGCGAGGATGCGCTCAGCCGGCGCGCCAACTCGAACGCCGCCTTCAGTTGAATCGCCTTGGTCTGGCCGACACCCTTCACCTCGGCCAGCGTCTCAAGCGGCAGACGAGCAAGCGCCTCCAGGGTTTTGAAGTCCTTCAGAAGCTGCTGCGCCAACTGAACAGCCGACTGACCTTTCACTCCCGTCCGAAGCAGGATGGCGATGAGTTCGGCATCGCCAAGCGCTTCCGCGCCGCGCTGCATGAGCCGCTCGCGCGGTCGATCCCATGCGGGCATTTCCCGAATCAGGTAAGTCATCATAAGTTCAGAGTGGCGCAAGCCTCCGTGCTTGCGAGTCATTGGGTGCGGGCACGGACGCCCGCGCCACCTGCTTGTTTCAGTCGCTCTCGAAATTTCTCCCACGGAAACACGTGCCCCGGGCATTCGCTGAATTCACCGATGACCTCCCCGTGGCCGAGAATGTGATCGTCGACGATGTGAAACTGTTCCTGCAACCCGCGAACAAGCAACACGAGCGACTCCAGTTGCTTTTCCGTCGGCTCATCGCGAGAAAAATTTCCGACCAGGCAAATCCCGATCCCGTGCTCGTTGATGCAAGCCTGTCGGCAGTGGCCGCCGTGCATTTGCTTGACCCAGCGCGGCCCGGTTTCAATCAGACCGTCGGCCTTGCCGTCCGTTCCGTTGTCGATGACGAAGTGGTAGGCCAAGCCGTTGATCATCCCGCGCGCGCGATGGGCGCCATCGAGAATCTCCGCATTCCCGGTCCGCGTCGCGCTGTGATGGATAACGATGAATTGCCAGTCGCGCGGGGGAGCGGGATTGTCGGCAAAGGACGGCAAGATCACCACCAAGACACCAAGACACCAAGGCAGAAAGCGCCGGGACGTTCTTGGTGTCTTTGTGCCTTCGTGGTTCATTCTTCCTCCATCACGTACGGCGTCAGTTCTCCCGCCAATACTTTGGGAATCTGGGCTTGCAGGACGACCTTGCCGTTGTCAAGCGTCCGTCCGGTGACGTAACCGCTGCGATAAACCAGCGCAAT
>JBEKFI010000064.1:0-16769 GCA_050013395.1 Verrucomicrobiia bacterium
TTATTCACGATGCGCTTGAAAGCTCGACAGTCTGTCACAGCTCGAACCCTCACCCTGACCCTCTCCCTTGGAAAGGGAGAGGGGAAATCTCCTCGCCCCGCGTGCGGGGAGAGGATCAAGATGAGGGGCAGTTCGTTGCGCAAAAGTTCATGAATAGGTCAGGTTAAGGAGGGTAGCCGACAGAAATGCGGTGTCCGAAGTGCGGAGCGCAGGACGATCGGGTGGTGGATTCGCGCGAGAGTAAGGACGGGGTTTTGACTCGTCGCCGTCGCGAATGCATCCGCTGCGGAACGCGATTCACCACGTACGAGGAGATTCACCGCGAGAAGCTGCGCGTACAGAAGCGGGACGGTGAGTACGAGGAATTTGATCGGCGCAAGTTGCTGGCGGGCATTGAAAAGGCCTGTGAGAAGCGCCCCATCAGCAGCGAGCAAATCGAGGCGTTGGCCGAGCGGGTGATCACCGAATTGGAGAATGAATACGGGCGTGACATTCCCTCGCAGAAACTCGGCGAGCGGGTCATGCAACACTTGCGGAATCTCGACCAGGTGGCCTACGTGCGGTTCGCCTCGGTGTACCGCAAGTTTGACGGTGTGGATCAGTTCGTCGAGGAAATCAAGGGACTGAGCAAGCAATGATTCTGTCGCGGGACGATATTGCTTGGGTGCGGGCTGAGGACGGCCAGTTGACGCCGTTTGATGAACGCCAATTGGCGGGGTCGATCCACAGCGCAGCGGAGTCGGTCGGTCACCACGACTGGTGGCTGGCCGAGTCGGTTGCGGCGGCGATCCACCATTACATGGTCGAGTGCACGGGCGCGCAAACGATCGCGGCGAGCGAGGTGGCCAGCATCGCAGTCGAGTTGCTCGCGATGCTCGGTTATCTGGAAATCTCGCAAGCGTATGCGCGGCGCGGCGAGCGGACGGAAATCCGGCTCGATGAGATGTTGGCGCAGGCGAGCGGCGGATTTGAGCTCGGTTTCTTCCGTCAACTCGACACGGCATTGCGGGCTGTGGCGGATGAAGAGCTGTCGATTGTCCGCCTGTGCGGGCTGCGGGCGTGTGTGATGCAGTTGCGCGGCGCTCATCGCTGGGGCGCAAGCTGCCGCCAACTCGCCGAGGAGATTGTCGGTCACGTGAGGACCCGCGTGAGCAACATCAGGCCCGATCATGCCGCCGCGCTGCGGTTGGCGGTGTTGGAGTAACTGTAGCGGCGGTCCCTGCCCCGAAAGCTTTCGGGGTGAATGACCGCTGTTATGATCATGCGAACGTTCGGTGCTCATCACGTGGAACGTGACAAGTAGAGCGCTGCTACAACGAAAGAATTATCGTATGGCCGAGAAGAATATTTTTGCCAGGATCGTCGCGAAAGAAATTCCAGCTACGATTGTCTATGAGGATGAACGTGCGTTGGCGTTTCGGGATATCAATCCGAAAGCGCCAGTCCATATACTCATCCTGCCAAAAAAAGAAATCCCGCGCGTGTCCGAGGCGAAACCCGAAGACGAGCCGTTGCTCGGGCATTTGCTGACAGTGGCGGCGGAGATCGCACGCAGGGAAGGCATTGATGGCTCGGGTTATCGGCTGGTGATCAACAAGGGACGGGACGCGGGCGAGAGCGTGCCCCATCTGCACGTGCATTTGCTTGGCGGCCGCCCATTGCAGTGGCCGCCAGGCTGAGTCCGCTGGCTTGTGAACGGACTGATTCTTTTCGACGACGAACATCTGCTCGTCGTCAACAAGCCGTCTGGCATCAATACGCACAAGCCCGACCGTTACGCGCCCGACGGTATTCACGAATGGTTCTGTAAGAGGTTTGGAGGGCGCGGCTCCGGCCGCGCCGAAGCGCAACGTGACTCGCAAGCGGCGCGAGCGGACTCGCGCCCTCCAGCCCCACTCTCCATCCTGCACCGGTTGGACAAGGAAACGTCGGGCGTGTTGCTTTTCGGCAGGACGCTGCGCGCCAATCAATCGCTCTCACGCCAGTTTGAGTCGCACCAAATCGAGAAGGAGTATCTCCTGCTGTCGTCCGCGCGGCCGACGCGCGCAAAATTCCGCGCCAGGTCGGCGGACGCGGTGACTGAGTTCGCATTTGTTCAACCCCACGGACGATTCTTCCTGATCGAAGCGCGGCCGATCACGGGCAAGATGCATCAGATCCGCCGTCACGCAGCGGAAAACGCATTTCCCATCGTTGGCGACACGAAGTACGGAGGCGAACCCGCGCCGCGCCTGATGTTGCACGCCCACAAGCTCACGTTCGAGCATCCAACGAGAGGCGAGAAGATGACGATGGAGGCGTCCGTGCCGGTTGCGTTCGAGGAACTGGATGCGCTGGCCGCGGCCAAGGAATTCCGTGACCTGATTTTTGATGAGGACACGAACGCGTTTCGGCTGATCAGCGGCGCAGCCGACGGATTTCCCGATGTGATCGTGGACTCGTATGCTGGGAATCTGCTGGTGCAATGGCAAACGGAGGCAGCAGCGAAGACCGGGCCAGCATTGCTGGAGCAGTTGAAGCAACGATGCGGAGGGCAGGCGATTTACGAGCAGTTGGTGACGAAGCGGAAGCGGACAGTGCCAGGGTTGACAGGGTGTGGCGGCGCTTCTATGAAGCGCCGAGGGGAAAATGAAGCCGCACTGAATCGGCGCCTCGCAGAAGCGCCACTACAACGGTTCAGCATTCGCGAGAACGGGCTGAACTTTCTGATCAGTCTTGGTGAGGGACTTTCGACGGGAATCTTTCTCGATCAGCGCGAGAATCGGCGCCGGCTGCTGATGGCGAACCTCGCGGGTAAAACGTTGCTCAACTGCTTCGCGTACACCTGTGCGTTTTCCGTCGCGGCGGCGAAAGCGGGCGCGGTCACGACGAGCATTGATCTCTCGCGTCATTATCTGGAGTGGGGGAAAGACAACTTTCGAGCGAATGATTTGCATCCCGAAGCGCACCGTTTTCTGGTCGGCGACGTGCTCGAATGGCTTAAACGGTTTCAGAAGCGCGGGCAGGATTGGGACATCGTGGTTCTTGATCCGCCGACATTTTCCACGACGAAAAAGGGGCGAGCATTTCAGGCCGAACGCGATTATGAAGAGTTGGAGGCGCTGGCAATCGCTTTGGTGGCAAGGGGCGGCACGTTGTTTTGCTCGACGAATCAGCGAACGCTGGCGCCAGACAAATTTGAGGGGTCACTCCGCGAAGCCGCGCGGCAGACTGGTCGCGTCATTGCGTCGGTGGAGTTTGAGACGTTGCCGTTCGATTTCCGCGTGGCTGAAGGTGAGCGTCCGTATCTGAAGACGCTTTGGGCGCGCCTAGACTGATCATCGGCAGGTACTGGCCCAAGTATGGTTGTGCTACCACGAAGCCGCCCGCGGCTGCAATTACGAACGTGAGCGGTTTCCCGAGCGGGGAATAGGACGTGGTTGTTTCGCTCTTTGCTTCCGTCACTGTGGCGGACACGAAGGGCGACAAATGGCGTGCGATTGTTTCAGTCGGCGGCAGCTTGGTCAGTTCGACAAACGAGGCGGTGTTGCTGCCTGACCGGTTTGATCGCAGGCGTGCGTAAAGCGGAGGGAAGATGGCGCTCAGGTCGTAGTAACTGTACGCGCAGGCATTGGCGGGCAATTGTTTCATCGCTTGCTGGTAGGTCGCGCTGGATGCGAGCGTCGGCTTCGTTTGTTTGAGTTGACCGAGCAGTTCGCGGGCGTAGTCGGGTGTGAGGGCGAGGATGAACAATGCTTCGGTCGTTACGTATGTGGGCGCGATGAGGCTTGAACCAACGCGCACGGTGTGGAGTGTCTCGCCGAGGTACTGCATTTCCTCCCACGGAAATCGTTCATCGCTTCCCAGCGCCATCTCCTTCAACGCGTTCAACGCAAGATCCAATCGCGGGCGGGTTTGCGTGGCATTTCTGATTTCGGCTACGAGCGCCGCGTCGGGGATTGTCGCGCCGTCACGCCACGTAACGACCGTGGCGGTCTCTGGTCCGAGAAAGGAGAGCAGATCTTCGCGGATGTGCAAGCCGCCGCTGCGAAGTCTCTGTTCAAACTGTGCGGCGCTGGAAATGAGCGTCGCGTTCCCGGACTGGGCGATGGAGTCCATGATCTCTTGATACATGCTGCCCAAATCGGAGGATTCGACTGCGTACACCGAAGTCTGCGGTGTGGTCAGCGCCAGCGTTTTGCGCTGCGTCACGGGTGGAGGTTTCGATTCCGAACCGTAAGCGGTGAACCCGACATCCTGGATTTGTTTGTCTGCAAACGCGGAGCTCGAAGCGGTGGCCTGGATGCGCGACAGTTTCTGGAACGCTCCCGCGGTTTGCGGCACGAGCGCGAGGAACGGACCGACGAGGCTCATGACCTGTTCGACGTTCAGGTAAGTGACGAACTCGTGTGCCGGAGGCAGGTGGCGGAGAACATTCTGATACTTATCGCTCGCCGCGAGTGACGGCGCATCGGGCGGCGCTTGGCCCGTGAAGCGCGTGATCACGTCGCGCATCTCGTCTTCGCCGAACGTGAAGACCACCATTGAATTCAAGAACGCGTGACAGATTGACTGGTTGGGCCGCGGCTCCCAAATCGCGTATTTGACGCCGAGATATTTCTTGGTGTCGAACTTTGCATCGGGATTTCTGGTCTTCAACTCGTGCTCGTAATACGCCAACGCGGCCTTTGCTTTCAGTTGTTTGCCCTTCAGGTCCATGCCGAAAACGACACCTGCTTGGGGAGTCGGGATTATGGAAATGCGCGTGAGGGCGACGAACACTTCACCTTGAATGGCATCGAGGATTAACTCACTGACGCTGTTTTGGTCTTGCGTGAGCTTCGCATTGCCGAGCAACTGGCCGAGCGCGCGCCGCGGTTCTTCCAGAAACGCTTGAACCTCCGGTTCCTGCCAGAGCGCGTAGAGGGCGGTGTGTTGGAATCCGGCGCGCGAGCGGGAAAAGTCGGGCATTTCCAGGAACAACAGTGTCGAGTCCGGCAGCAACGTCGCCGCTTGGGGCGCAGGTTTGCTGTAGTTAAAGCAGACCAACGCGGCGGCAACAACCGCGATGAAAATCAACGCGACCAAAACAATTCGTTTCATGAATAAAGCGGCGATGCTAATTGGCGGCTGTGGAAAGCGTCAAGGAGATAGCCTCGTTCAGGTTCTCCTATCGCCGCCAAAATCGGTCAACGATTTCGGCGGCCACGCAGCGCGGAGGGCGTTGAGGACCACAACGACATCGATCACTTCCTGGGAAATCGCTCCCGCGACAGGCGGCAGATGGCCGAAAGCGGCGATGATCATGCCGGCCACGCTCAGGGCCATCCCGCCCACGGCGCTTTACAGGGCGATGGCGCGCATGCGGCGGCTGATGTGGAGAAACTCGTCCACCTTCTCCAGCGAAGTCGTCATGATCACCGCACCGGCCGCTTCGCTGGTGATGTCGCTGTTCTGTCCGAACGCGATGCCGACTGACGCGGCCATCAAAGCCGGGGCATCGTTGATGCCGTCGCCGAGGAAAAGGGTCTTCGCTTTTTTCGTTTCGTTGCGGACAATCGCCAGCTTGTCTTCCGGACTTTTCCCCGCGTGCATTTCGGTGATGCCAACCAGCTCGGCGAGATAACGCACCTCGGATTCGCGGTCGCCTGAGACCAGCATGATCTTGTCAAACAGATGTTTGGGTCGCAGATGGCCGATGAACGAGACGCCTTCAACGCGTGGTGCGTCGCGGAAGCGGTAAGTTGCGGCGTAAGCGCCATCAACGAGAATGAAGCACTCCAACCCGCCGCCTGCGGGTGGAAGATGCTGGGCAAAGGACGGCTGCTGCGCGGCCAGCTTGTTGCGGCTGGTGATTTGAATCTCGCGGCCCGCGACAGTTCCGCGCAGACCTTCGCCGGGCCGTTCACTGATTTCGCTGACTTCCTGCGGCGCGATGCCAGACTTGCTCGCCGCGGCAAGAATGGCACGGGCGAGCGGATGCTTCGAGTAACGTTCGACGCTGGCGGCGAGGGTGAGAACGTCCTTTTGAGCGAAGCCGGGCGCGCAGAGTTGCTTGGTCAACTTCGGCTCGCCGTAGGTGAGCGTGCCGGTTTTGTCGAAGATCACGGTGCGGCAGGTGTCGATCTGTTCCAGCACCGCCGGGTTCTTCACGATGATCGCGCGCTTGGCAGAAAGCGAAATGGCGCCGATGATTGCCACTGGAATCGCGATCAGGAGCGGACACGGTGTCGCCACCACCAGCACAGCGAGGAACCGATCAGCATCGTGGCTGAGAAGCCAGGCGATGATCGCGATGACCACGGCCAGCGGCGTGTAATACGCTCCAAGTTGATCGCCAAGACGGCGCAGACGCGGACGCTGTTGCTCGGAGGCGCGCATGACCTGCATAATCTTGGCGTAACGGGAATCGACGGCGAGCTTGGTGGCGCGGATCGTGAGGGCGGTATCGGCATTGATCGAGCCCGAGAGGACTTCCGAGCCGGGAGTCTTCGACATCTGAAACGGTTCGCCGGTCAGATAGGACTCGTCCATCACGCCATGACCTTCAATGACCGTGCCGTCCACCGGACAGATGTCGTGCGGATACACGAGAAGCGTGTCGCCGACTGCAATCTTGTCGAGTTGCACATCGATGACTTCGGAGTCGCGTTTGAGATGGGCGATGGAGGGCATGCGTTTGGCCAGCGCCTGGAGAACCGAAGAAGCGTGGAGCACAGCATAGTTTTCGAGGGCTTCACCGCCGGACAACATCAGTACAACGAGCGAGCCGGCCAGGTATTCGTCCAGCCAGACCGACGTCACAATCGAAATACCCGCCAGCAGGTCCGAGCCGAACTCGCGCCTCCAAAGTCTCACGAGCAACTCGATCACGAGCGGAATCCCACCCAGCGCCAGCGCGGCAAACAGCGGCAGATCGAAGATCAACTTGGTCGTGTGAAAGCCAAAGCGGAGCACAAGGTGCGTAATAATCGCGGCAATCGTAAACACCGCGATCATGCTGTGCTTGCGGCTCTCCGAAAAAGACTTCGATTCCTTGACTTTGTCGCTCGACATCCGAAGCGTTCCCCAAGCGGGAATGTGCGGTCTCGTGCCCGGCCTCTTGGGACAAAACGAACACGTATCCCCCCTGCCTTTCGAGCCTAAGAAACCAGCGGCGCCGTGTCAACAATCTGCCTCTTGTGCCGCCGTGTGGCCAACTTGTCTGTGGATTAGCAGGCTGCTAGAAAACTGTGTAGCGGCGCTTCTGCGAAGCGCCGAGTCATTGGGTGCCCGAAGAAATCTGCGGCTCACAGAGCCGCCGCTTCCGCCGCGTCCAGCACGTTGCGAAACTGTCCGCCAAACGCGGCCGCCACCATCACCAGCGCCCCGCGTCGCACAAACGCGCGCCGACTGATCGGTTGCACCGCATCACCTGATGGTTCGGAGCGATTCATTTACCCGCTATCGTACGCCGGCCAAAGGAGGCGTCAGCCTACGAATAACGCTGCGATTAAAAGTGGTGGGCGGATTGTTTGAACGTCAGCGGCGCGCTGGGCCAGCGCGCCCTACCGCAATGACGCGGAAGTTGGTGGTAGGGCGGCCGGCCCCAGGCCGCCGCATTTTCCACCCATCCCCACTGAAAATCAGTTTTAATCACATCCTGCGAATAACGCTGACATCATCGCCCGGCTTTGCTATGGAGGACGTTATGAGCGCTTGACAAAACCTGTAGTCGCAGGCTTCATGCCTGCGCGTTTACGCACCCATCAAGGGTGCGGCTACGGTGTCGGACAAGTTTTGTCAGGGGCTCGAAGGAGAACTTCCAATGAAAACTTGCTCATTCATTCTCGCCCTGCTGCTCGGAGTGACTGCAGCCAGTGCGCAACAGTCAACCAATGCTCCCGCCGCACCTGCAGTCGAAGTGCCGTGCATCGCCTCCAGCAAGCCCGCTCTTGAGCCGCGCGTCAACGGCCCGCGAATCGTCGGGACGACGCCGGGGAAGCCGTTTCAGTTTTTGATTCCCGCGACAGGCGAAGGGCCGCTGAAGTTCTCGGCGAGGGGGTTGCCGGCGAGCCTGACGCTGGACAGAAGCACAGGCATTATCAGCGGTTCGCTGAAGCGGGCCGGCACGAGCGTCGTTGAAATCATTGTCCAAGGGCCGCGTGCCGTCGCGCGCCGCAAACTGACCATCGTCGGCGGCGAACACAACCTGGCGTTGACGCCGCCGATGGGGTGGAATTCCTGGAACATCTGGCACCGCAACGTGGACGAAGCGAAAGTCCGCGTGGCCGCCGACTGGATGATCAAGACGGGTCTGGCCGCGCACGGCTACCAGTACGTCAACATCGACGATTGCTGGGAGGACGGACGCGATACCAACGGCATGATCACAGTGAACAAGAAGTTTGGCGATATGAAAGCGCTGGCGGATTACGTTCACAGCATGGGATTGAAGCTCGGGATCTATTCCTCGCCCGGTCCGAAGACGTGCGCCGGGTTCGAGGCCAGTTTCGGCCATGAGGATCAGGACGCGAAAACATACGCGAGTTGGGGCATTGATTACGTGAAGTACGATTGGTGCTCGTACGACCGGATTGCCGAAGATCTCAAGGAAGAGAAGTACGCCGCACTGGTACCCGAATTCGCCGACCGGCTCAAATTACTGACAGCCGAGGCGGCGCAGCTCTCGGCGAAACGCCGGCGGTCGGAGCAAGAGGACGATCAGTTGCAATTTGCCAACCAGGAACTGAATGAGATTTACCAAAAGGTGGACCCGGACAAGCGGAAGCAGATTGATCTGGAGTTCTTTCAAGCGCCGTACAAGCTTTTCCGCGCGTCACTCGACAGGTGCGACCGCGACATCGTGTACAGTCTTTGCCAGTATGGGATGGGCGAGGTGTGGAAATGGGGCGCGGATGTCGGCGGCAACCTCTGGCGCACCACGGACGACATACAGGGCAACTACAAAAGCATGTCGGACATCGGTTTTCGGCAGAACGGCCTTGAGCAATATGCGGCCCCGGGCCACTGGAACGATCCGGACATGCTTTGGCTGCATTCGCTCACGCCCAACGAGCAGTTGACGCATCTCTCGCTCTGGAGTCTGCTGGCCGCGCCGTTGCTCATCGGCAGCGACCTGTCCAAGCTCCATCAGTTTACGCTCGACGCGCTGTCCAATGACGAGGTGATCGATATTGATCAGGACCCGCTCGGCATCCAGGGCAACCGCCGCGCCAAAGATGGCGACCTGGAAGTGTGGGCGAAACCTCTCTCCGACGGCACGCTGGCCGTCGGCCTGTTTAATCGGGGCAGTGATGCCAGGGCGGTAATTGCGAATTGGTCCGACCTCGGGTTGAGCGGCAAACAACTCGTCCGCGATCTCTGGCAGCGAAAGGACCTGGGCGCGTTCACCGATGCCTTCAGTGCCACCGTCGCCAGTCACGGCGTGGTGCTGATCAAAGTGGAAACAGTGAAGACGGCCGACTAACCTCTTGAACAACATCGCACGCGCGCCGTTGGCTTGACCCGCACTCTCTGGTGGTAGTATTCTGGGTCGCATGAATCGTCCATCCTCCGGCGACATTGTTATCGATCTGGATCGAAACTTTTATGCTGAGTTCATGCTCGCGATGCTTGGGACTCCGGGTTGCCGAAGTCATCGTCGGGCGAGATAATGGTCTGAGCAACCCGATACAGCACACTTATGAATGAGATAGAGAATCTTCAGAAACGCGTTGACGATTTAGAACGAGAGATCAAAGCCACGCGAGATCAAACCAGAGCCTACCTCCAGAACGTGGCACATCAACTCACCGCACCATTGGGCGCCATCAAATGGAGCATCGAAGCGCTGAAAGACAGAAGCATTCCGATTGATCGTAATTGTATTGCTTTCAGGTGCGGCTGCGCCTGGGGAGGCAGATGATTGGGCGGGGGAGAATAGTGTTCCCTTCGTGTACAAACACGATGGGCTACGTGCCCTGCTGCATGCGTTGGAAAGGTGCGGGCTGCTCAAGTGTCTACCGGCTCCAAAGGCTTTTATTGTTCACGGCCACGACGATACTGCCTTGGCAGAGTTGAAGAACTATCTCCAAAACACACTCAAGTGGCAAGAACCGGTCGTTCTTCGTGAGCAGCCGAATCGAGGGAAGACAATCATCGAAAAATTCGAGGAATTCGCGTCGCGGATAGATTGCGTGTTTGTTCTTCTCACTCCGGACGACCCAAATGCACGCTTTTCGACAAACGACGAGAAGCGCAGAGCGCGTCAGAACGTGATTCTGGAGCTTGGTTTTTTCTATGGGCAAATGGGCAGAAGTTCTGGACGCGTCATAGTGTTGAAGAAAGGGACGCTCGAATTGCCATCCGATATTCAAGGCATAGTTTGGATAGACATCTCAAACGGCATCAAGGCCGCAGGCGAAGACATCCGTAAAGAAGTTGCTCACCTGACTGAGTGAACGATCATGGTGTTTGGCGTTACCGAACCGAGGGGGCCTTCTCAGCCAGACGCGGGCGGTTTCATTGAATTGAATCCTCTCGGCCACGTCACGCATCTATATCCATGCGAGTTAGCGAGCTTGACAGGGGGACGAAATGACATATACTGGCGACAATATGCAATCTGATGAGCCTGGGGGACAGCGCGGTAACGCCGCGACCGTCGAACGCTCAACCAAGGAGGACGGCCCCCAAAAACTGGAAGTGACACACGCGGCTGATGGCCGTTTTATGCCGGCCGGGCGCGGTGTCTGGAACCACGTTCCCGATCACGAATGGAACGATTGGCGCTGGCAGCTTCGCAACCGGATTACCAGCCTTGAACAGCTTGAGAAGCTGATGCTGCTGACGAAAGAGGAGCGGCTCGGCGTTCAACTAGCAGGGAGTCATCTGGCGTTGGCGATCACGCCTTACTTTTTTAATCTTATCGACGTGAACGATCCCGGCTGCCCGATCCGGCGGCAGGTTGTGCCGCGGGTCGAGGAAACGATTCCGGCGCCGTGGGAGATGATCGATCCGTGCGGTGAGGACGAGCACATGGTCGCGCCGGGACTGGTGCATCGGTATCCGGATCGCGTCTTGTTTCTGGTGACGGACCGTTGCGCGGCGTATTGCCGGTATTGCACTCGGAGCCGTGTGGTCAGTGGAGCAGGGGAGCAGCATCTTCATACCGATTTCAGCGAAGCAATCAGCTACATCCGGAATCACAAGGAAGTGCGCGACGTGTTGTTGAGCGGCGGCGATCCGCTGTTGTTCAGCGATGATCGGCTCGAATATCTGCTCGGCCAGTTGCGCGCGATCGAGCATGTGGAATTTCTGCGGATCGGGACGCGAATCCCGATCTTTCTGCCGCAGCGTATCACGCCGGAGTTGTGCGCGGTGCTGCGGAAGTATCATCCGTTGTGGATGAGCATTCACACCAATCACCCAAAGGAAGCGACCGCCGAAGCCAGGGAGGCGTGCGGTCGGCTGGCGGATGCCGGTATTCCGCTGGGGAATCAGACCGTGTTGTTGAGTGGGGTCAACGACGACGCGTCGGTGATGAAAGCGCTCATGCACAAGCTGTTGATGATGCGGGTGCGGCCGTACTACATCTACCAGTGCGATCTGGTGAAAGGCACGCATCATCTGCGCGCGTCGGTGCGCAAGGGCCTGGAAATCATGGAGGCACTTCGAGGTCACACGACAGGTTACGCCGTGCCGCAATACGTGATCGATGCGCCGGGCGGTGGCGGCAAAGTGCCGATTGGTCCTGCGTATGTGCTGGCGCACGACGCCAAGCGCATCATTATTCGCAATTACGAAGGCAAAGTCTTCGAATACCCCGAATTGAACGAAGAATTCACCCCGATTCAACCGGGGCAAGGTGTCCCTCCCGCACCCTGTGAAACTGGTGCAGAGCGTGCTTTCTCTAGCGCCACCAAAGCAGAGACGGGACATGGATGCCACTGCAAGACGTAGTTCGGAAAATCATTTTGGCCTGGCTTGGAACTGGGAGCACGATCGGGATTTCATCACCCTGCTGGATCGCTCCTGCCTCAACGCGGGACTGAGCTGTTATCTCGTCGGCGGGCACAATCTCCAGCAGACCTATCTCGAAGTCCAAAACGACGAGCGCCGCTTCGCGTACTTCCTCGATCGCGCCAGCGACGAAGACCCTCGTTTCCTGCAACTGAATCATCTGTTGCAGTCCAAGGGCACGAAGTTCATCAACGCGCATCATCACTACCAGCGCTCGATCGACAAAGCCAACATCCACGGCGAATTGCTTGCGCACGGGTTGCAACTGCCGCTGACGATCATTCTCCCGCCGTACGACAGCGAACCGAATTTCGATCCGCGCGTGATCGAACCGCTGGCCAAGCCGTTCGTTGTCAAACCCGCGAAGGGCAGCGGCGGCTTCGGCGTGATGGTCGGCGCGACGCGGCCCGATGATGTCAGCCAGACGCGGGCCAAGTTTCGCAACCAACGCTTCCTCGTCCAGCAACGCATCGAACCGCAAGTCCTCGGGGGCCGTCGCGCTTGGTTTCGTGTTTACAATGTGTGCGACCGGATCATCCCGTGCTGGTGGGACGACACGTCCCATCGCTACGCCATCGTCACGCCATCGGACGGCACGCTGGTGAACGTGGCGGAACTGTCGCGCATCGTGAAGATCATCGCGGAAGTCTCGCAACTGGATTTTTTCAGCACGGAAATCGCCTTCGACCGCGATGGCCGCTACGTTGTTGTCGATTACGTCAACGATCCGTGCGACATGCGCCCGCAGTCGAAGCATTTTGACGGCGTGCCCGATACAATTGTGAGGATGGTTGTGGACAGCATCGTTGAGCATCTCAGAAAAGAGATCGCCACGCCCGCTGAGGTTATCGTGACTGAAGACGCGCGCTGGTGGCCGTAGCTATACTTGCGCCCTCCATGCGTGAGGCTGTTGTAGCTGCGCTTCTGCGAAGCGCAGATTGTTTCCCTTGAACCTTCCGCGTTTCACAGAAACGCCGCTACAACATCACGGGAGAACGAGGTGCGTTGCGCTTCTACGAACCGCAGTTTTCCACGACAAATCACTTGGCGCTTCGCAGAAGCGCCACTACACTGCGCGTCATGCCATCGGTCATTCTAAAAGTGGGCAAGGAGCGTCGGCTCAAGGCAGGCCACTGCTGGGTGTACGCCGGTGAAATCGCCAGGATCACCGGTGAACCTGCCGCCGGCGATCAAGTCGACATCCGCGACCATAAAGACCGTTTCCTCGGTCGCGGGTTGCTCAACACCCGGTCGCAGATCACCGTCCGACGATTCACTACACAGAAAGAAGAACTCGACAAAGGGTTTTTCCGTCGGCGCATCGAAGCGGCGTGGCGCTTTCGCGCTTCGCTCGCGCTGCCGGCCGTGCTCAATGCGACGCCCACAGCTCCGAGCACGCAACGGCTCGTTTTCTCGGAAAGCGACTTGTTGCCGGGCCTCATTCTCGATCAGTACGGCGATTATCTCGTCCTGCAGGCGTTGACGCTCGGCATCGACCAACGGAAATCCTGGATCGTCGAAATCGTCCAGGACTTGTTCCAACCGAAGGCCATCATCGAACGCAGCGATGTGCCAAGTCGGGGTCTCGAAGGGCTTAAAGAGGCGAAGGGGATTCTATCTGGCGACAGCGACGGATGGGTGACAGTCCGCGTCGGCGCGCCGCCCATGATCGAATTCGAGGTGAATCTCCTCGAAGATCAGAAAACGGGGTTCTTTCTCGATCAACGCCTGAACTACGGCGAAGTCGGGGCGCTGTGTGGAGGCAAGGACGTGCTCGACTGCTTCGCGTATCACGGCGGGTTTGCGTTGGCAGCCGCGGTAGCAGGAGCCGAAAGCGTGGAGGCCGTCGAGATTTCCGAGCAATGCATCGCGCGGGCGCGCAAGAATACGGAGTTGAACGGTCTCACCGGCAAGATCGAGTTCTTCTGCGCCAACGCGTTCGATGTGCTGAAAAAGTACGACAGCGAGAAGCGTCAATTCGACGTGATCGTGCTCGACCCGCCATCCTTTACCCGCACGAAACAGAACGTCAACGACGCGCTGCGCGGCTACAAAGAAATCAACCTCCGCGCGCTGAAAATGCTGCCTGCGGGTGGGGTGCTGGCGACATTTACGTGTTCCCATCACATCAGCTCGGAACTGTTCAAAGCCGTTATCGTCGACGCAGCGGCGGATGCGAAGAAGACGGTGCGTCTGATGAACGTCCTCTCACAGTCTCCTGACCATCCGATTCTGCCCGCCGTGCAGGAGACGGAGTACTTGCGAGGATTCATGTTGCAGGTAATGGGTTGATTTTTGTATCGACAAGGTCGAGACGCGCCGACATACTCCTGCGAAACTTAAGCCACGCTAGGAGGTTATTCATGAAAGGTGTAGCGCTTGTTTTAGGAGTGGTGTCGGTGCTTCTCGCAGGATGTGCTTCTGAAGGAAGATTTGAGCACGGGGACGCCACGGCTGTGGGGCTTTCGGCAAACAACTATCGCGTGATTCAACCCGGTGCCAAGGGGGGAAGCAGTGGATTCTCTCTTCTCGGGATCATTCCCATTACGAGTCCCAGTTTCGCAGTCGCAAAAGAGCGGCTGTATAAATCTGTCGGTCAAGAAGTGAAAGGTCGCTCCATCGCCCTCGCGAATCAGACGCAAGATAAGTCGGGCTTGTATCTCATTCTGTTCTCAATTCCCACGGTGACGATCACCGCGGATGTGATCGAGTTTACCGGCGGACCGTCGACGAAATGATGGTGTCGGTTGCTCCGTTGCCGGTCGGAAGAGTCGTCGTTTGACACCGCAGCAGCACTGGGCCGGGTGAACGTCCTATCGCAATGGGCGGCCACCCGGTCCTACCTGCCGTGCCCGGATTGGGGTGCTTGCGAGGATTCATCTTGCAGGTAATGTGAAGCGACAACCATGACGGCAGCGAATCTACTGGGCGGAGTGATTTTCAGCAGTATCGGGTTCGGCGCGTTTCTGTACGGAAAGCGCCAAAGCAGTTGGAAGGCGATGGCGATTGGCGTCGTGCTGATGGCGTATCCCTACTTCGTCCCCAGCACAACCGCGATGTACGCCTGCGGTCTTGTGTTGACGGTGGCGTTGTTCGTCTTCCGCGATTAGTGCGGTTCCGCGATATGGTCCACCCCAAACTTCAGCAACTCAAAGCACGACTCACGGAAATTGATGACGTTGAATCGGCCGCGGCGGTGTTGCACTGGGATCAGGCGACGTACATGCCGCCGGGCGGAGCGCTGGCGCACGCCCGTCAGATGGGGACCCTCCAGCGGCTCGCCCACGAGAAGTTCACCGATTTTGCCATCGGCAAACTGCTCGACGAGTTGCGGCCGTACGAGGAGAGTCTGCCCGCCGATTCCGACGACGCGAGCCTGATTCGCGTCGCCCGGCGAGATTACGAGAAGGCGGTTAAGGTTCCGCCCGCGTTCACGGCCGAATTATCCAATCACTCTTCGGAGACGTACGTCGCGTGGACGAAAGCCCGGCCTGCGAACGATTTCGCGGCGGTGCAGCCGCACTTGGAAAAGACGCTCGACCTGAGCCGTCGGCTCGCCAACTTCTTTCCGGGCTACGAACACATCGCCGATCCGTTGATCGATTTCGCCGACTACGGCATGAAAACCTCGACCGTGCGCGCGATCTTCACCGAGTTGCGCAAGGAACTGATGCCGATCGTGCGGGCGATCACGGCGCAGCCCGTCGCGGACGACGATTGTCTGCGGCAGACGTTTTCCGAAGCGCAGCAACTGGCGTTCGGGCAGGAGGTAGTCAAACGGTTCGGCTACGACTCCGAGCGCGGACGGCAAGACAAGACGCATCACCCGTTCATGACGAAGTTTTCGCTTGGCGACATCCGCATCACCACGCGCGTGAAGGAGAACAACCTGAGCGAAGCGTTGTTCAGCACGATGCACGAGACGGGGCACGCGCTGTACGAGCAGGGGATTCGGATGGAGTTCGAGGGAACACCACTCGCGGCCGGTGCATCGTCAGGTGTCCACGAAAGCCAGTCACGTCTGTGGGAGAACGTTGTCGGACGCAGCCGCGAGTTTTGGCAGTTTTTCTATCCGAAGTTGCAGGCGACGTTCCCTGACCAACTCAAGTTTGTGCCGCTCGACACGTTTTACCGCGCCATCAACAAAGTCGAGCGCTCGCTGATCCGCACCGACGCCGACGAAGTGACCTACAACCTGCACGTGATGATGCGGTTTGATCTCGAGTTGGCCCTGCTCGAAGGAAAGCTGGCCGTGCGCGATTTGCCTGAAGCGTGGCGCGAGCGTTACAGAGCCGATCTCGGCATCGCCCCGCCCGACGACCGCGACGGCGTGTTGCAGGACGTGCATTGGTTCGGTGGCCTTATCGGCGGAGCGTTTCAAGGATACACGCTCGGCAACATCCTCAGCGCGCAGTTCTTCGAGGCAGCGGCGCGCGCGCATCCGTCCATCCCCGACGAGATCGGGTGCGGCGAGTTCGGCACGCTCCACGACTGGCTCTGCCAGAACATCTACCAGCATGGACGCAAGTTCACGCCCGACGAACTTGTCCAGCGCGTCACCGGCAATCCGCTGAACGTCCAGTCGTATGTCCGGTATTTGCGGCAGAAGTACGGGGAATTGTATTCGCTCCGATGCCCGAGCCCCGGTGCTCGCGGCGGGCGTTGTTGCTAGCCCGGATTATTCACGATGCGCTTAAACAACCCACAGTGTGTCACTGCTCGAACCCTCACCCTGACCCGCCTGCGCCGAGGCTTCGGCGGGCAGGCCCTCTCCCTTGGGAAGGGAG
>JBEKFI010000065.1:0-16766 GCA_050013395.1 Verrucomicrobiia bacterium
CGAGCCGAGTCAGACGAGCGAGTGCAATCCGACGAGACGACGCCGTCGTCTGCAGCAAGCCGAGCTAAGCGAGACGCACCCATGAGGTTTTGCGTGCAACTGATACACCGCGCAGATGTGTTCGCGGCAAACCCTCCACAACCGTTCGCAGGCAGCAGGAAACCATTCCCGTGCTCTCCCGACGGCTTGTTTCCCTTTGACGAAGGAATCACGTTCGGAAAGAATGCCGGCGTGCATGAAGATCGCAAACACACAGGGCAACCGATGAACTCTCAAGTTCCAAGGGTTGACCCAGACGAATGAGAAAGGAGATTTCGCGATGTGCTCTTCAGTGCTCAAACTCCGTATAGGCCTACAGGTTAGGGTGCCGAACAATAATGAACTTAAGTCGGCGACTTGCATCTTCGCAGCATTGCAGCGCAGGGCTCTGTGGCTAGGCGTTTTTGCCGCCGGTGCGTTGTCTTTCGTGGCCGGCTGTAACACTACCTCTTCGCAAAAGACCGGGGCAGTTGTCAATGCAGAGCATCCCGTCGCCATGTACAACTTGGGTGTGCAATACTGGAACAAGAAGGATTATGCCCTCGCAATCGCGTGTTGGCGGAAGGCTGCGGACGCAGGAGTTTCCCGCGCCATGTTCAGTATCGGTGCTGTGTACCTTGGTGGTGATGTGCTGGCAAAGGATACTGACCAAGCGATGGCGTGGTTTCGCAAGGCGGCTGAGGCTGGAGAAGTCGATGCGATGTACGATATCGGCAGCATGTATTACGGCGGCGAAGGGGTGAGTACGAATTACACAGAGGCGATGAAGTGGTTTCGGAAAGCTGCCGGTGCAGGAAATTCCGGCGCCATGTACGACATCGGTGCCATGTACGACAACGGCCAGGGCGTGAGCAGAGATGAGGACCAAGCAAGGGAATGGATGCGTCGGGCGGCAGATGCGGGTAACCCGTATGCCAAAGGGTGGTTAGCGTCTCGGTCAAGTTTTGGACGCACGCAAACGACGCCACTGTCGCTGGGGTTTGCTTTTGGAGAAGGGAACTCAGTCGTGGTTGTGGGACATCCGCCTGCTGGTGCGACGGGGCATGTCACGGGCACAGTTCTTGAGGTGGACCCGACATCGCAAGTCATCCTGATGGAGCCGGATGAAGGGTCAACCGTTGTTGCATTCCCATCGATCCGGGTACAGTTGGAGCACCCGACGACACCGGCCGGCCGGCCTCTTTTGAGATTCCGCGTTGCGGATAAGCCGAACGTCGATTGGACCGTCCTCAAGCCTGGCTCGCAAGTTGCCTTCGACTGTAGGGAACTCTCCGATCATTCCATCGAAGTGACAGATTTGAAACTGGCGCCAGCAAAAGCGGTTACGCCACAGAAGTGAACACACCGTCGCGACGACTGGAGAGCGTTATGGCGCCGGGTTTTGCAGAGTCAGTGACGAAAGTGTCGCCTAACACCCATTAAGCCCGCGTGTGTAAAGAACAAGCCGGCTGGAGGCGACACGCGGCAGCTCGCGCCTCAGTCGCGACGTTATGCTGAAAGGGGGAATGATACATGGGACTCATATTCTTCATTCTATTTATTCGTGAGTATATTCGTTGCAGGCGTTTCCGTCGCATAGCGCGGGCAGCGAAGAGTACAGACGCCCAACGTATGGTGCGATTCAGCAGTATCAGCTGCGGTTCATATTTCGGTTGGTTGCTCGCACTCTTCATTATCCATATTTGGGGCGAACCTAGTGAACTCAATCTCATCCTACTACTATACGGTCTAGCACTCGTTTGTTTATTGGCGGCCATGCGTTTCAGCCACGCGGCCGAGAAAGCAAGGTTGAGGCTGGGTCTCTGGAAGGATGAAGCGAAGCAACTGGCGGAACAGGGGAAAGCATTGCTGGAACAAGACGCAGTGATGCAGCATTTATTTGAGACAGCGGCAAAACTCGAAGCTAAGGACGAGTACGATGAGGCAATCACGCATTATCAAACAATCTTAATGGAGCAACCAACGTCAGACCTTGCGAAAGAGGCGAGAGCTTGCATCGAAGCGATTGAAAAACGCAGGGCATATCCAAGAGAAGATGCTAAATGTGGTGCAGCATTAACGGAGGTGCAAAGTTCGTCATCGTTTACACCAACACCACAGACCCCGGTATCACAACCGCCCTCACTGCGGGAGCGTTCGCACGACCAAAAGGAGTACGGAGAATCTCTCGCATACAAAGCAGGGAAACTCTGGGGAAAAACCCTCAATTGCATTGGCCGCACGCCAGGTCGATCACTCAAATGGGTGTTTCTGGCATTATTGATTATGGTGGTCTGTTCATTAGTATTGTTCGGTATATCGATAATTGTTGATCACCAAACAAGGGGTAATCAGTGGTTTCTCGTCAACTGGAGATCATTCGGAATCGGGTGGTAGGAGAGTGATCACAATGGCGGCCAAGGACATAATTCAGGAAATCAGAAGCAGGTGGCGAACATTAGACACCATTGGTTTATTATCGCGGAACAACAGGGCTGATCAAGGCCCATGAGACGACTGATCACTTGTCTGGGGGGATTCCTGTTGGCCGTCACGTCCACTCATATCAGCCGTGCGGAAGAACTTCCCTTGTGGGAGGTGGGACTCGGAGTTGCAGGTCTGAGCCTTCCCGATTACCGCGGTTCTGACCAACAACGCTTCTACGTGTTACCGATGCCGTATCTGGTGTATCGCGGTGATTTCCTGCGGCTGGACAACAACGGGTTAGCTGGTTTGCTCTTCCACTCGGAGCGAGTGCGACTCAACATCAGCGCCGATGCCTCGATGCCAGCCCAGAGCACCAAGGACACGGCCCGGAGCGGGATGCCGGACCTCGATCCCACGATCCAACTCGGACCTGCACTCGAGATCTGCCTTTTCAAAGACACGAATTCCGAACGCGTGGTGCAGCTCCGTCTCCCGGTCCGTGCCGTCATTGCCACGGATCTTTCCCGGTGGAAAGGTATCGGTTACGTTGTCAATCCCCAGCTTACTGTTGATTTTAGAAACATCGGGCCGGGCAAAGGGTGGAATTTCGGGTTGGCCGTCGGCCCGCTCTTTGCCACGGAACCGTACCACGACTATTACTACGAGGTGGCCCCCAAGTTTGCTGTTTCCGGTTTTCGACCGGCCTATGATGCGCGCGCCGGATACAGCGGATCGCTCCTGATCCTGTCAGTGACCAAGCGTTTTGGCCACATTTGGTTCGGTGCATTTGCCCGCTATGATGAACTGTCCGGCACGGTGTTTGCGGACAGCCCGCTCATGAAGACCGACCATTCCGTGATGGCTGGATTCGGTGCTGCCTGGGTGTTCGCGGAATCGAAGACGCTGGTGCATACCTCACACTAACCCGCAGGGCCGACAATTGGGATCTCGACCAATTGTCGGGGGGTACCCCGACAACGCACTCTGCGCTGTCGGCCTCTGACAAATGGAGTTCCCACTCCATTTGTCTTGAGGTGCTTATTGAACCAGCGCACTCGCACTGGTGCAATAAGCAGGTTTAAGAATTCGTGATGGGAATTCATCGCCAGCTCGCTGCCGTCGCGCTTTACTTCAGGTTCTTCCTCAAGAACGCGAGGATGCTGCCGATGGAACTGCCGGTCCCGGCGGCCCTTTCTAGCCAGCCGCTATGTCGTGCCGTGTAGGGGGGGTTATTCGGCATCACCCGGCGCTTGGAAGTGGAGTGAGCAAACGCTCCAGGTTCCCTCTCCCATTGCCGGTGGAAATCGAGATCATTGATCCCCTATGGCAGTGTTGTGCTCAGGACGCTGTTGCTGCTGCTGTTCAAAATAGCCAACGTGTGAATATCCAGAACATCCGGCGTACCAGCGGGCAGTGCGTTGAACGACAGATTCCCGGCGGCATCCGTAGTCACATTCGTATCGAGAACATCGTTTACCGCCAGGAAGTAGCCACTCGTCGCAAGCAACCCCGAGGCGAGTAACCGGAACTGGACGGACTTCTGCGTGGCCTTGATCCGCAGTGAAGCCGCGGCGCCGGACTCAATCCCGTCATTGGTCAGCGACCGCGAGACCAGATACTGGAGTTTGTCCGGGTCGGTCAGATCGGCGCTGAGCACGGTTTGGGTGCTGCCGTTCGCGATTCCCAATCCCTGAATATCGCTGATGGGATTCAGCACGACAGGCAAAGATGTCCCGCCGGCGTTACCCTTGCCATTGTTCTTGTACACGTACTTGACAAGACCGACGCCTTTTGCGTTCGTCGGGAAATCGGCGACAACCACGGGGTTCGTGTCGGCGACAGTCACAGCCACCAACAGATACGTGGCATTGCTCTGCAAGCCGGCCGCGGCGATGGTCAACCGCTGGTTATCGGCGTTGCCCTGTTTGTTCTGGTTAGCATTGACAGAACCTCTGACACCGCTCTCCACTCCGGAAGCGACCATTTTCGTGGTCACCATCCAGTGCAGGATGCTGGTTCCGCCCTTCGCACCCGCTTTGGCCATGGTGTTCTGCAGCAGAAGAACCGCAGCCATAACCAATCCTGCGGCGACCACAAATTTCCTAGATCTCATGATACATCCCTCCATTTAGAGTTTTCCGCCCTTAACCGATATTTCCCATATGACTTATGCCCCGCGACTATCGCCGATCATTTAGGCGGGCGCTATGGGGTGTTCACCCAATGTGAGATTTCATTCGTGAGATTGGGGTCCGACCGGTTCCGCGTCGTTAAAGATGACCCAGTGTCGCGCGGACAACTCGAACTCGTCTAGCAATCTCGATTGGCTCTCAAATACTCATGCGAAGAGAGTCATGAGTCCGTCGCGATAGGGGCGAGGATACACACGACACTGCTCGGAACGGGGCGTGAGCCGTGAAGAACTGGGTCGAAAGTCTGGCGGTGAACGAGCCGGTAAGGTATCTGTGATAACAACTCTGAAATCTCTTTCTCACTCATGAGATGCTGGCCGGACAGCGCGTGAAAGAGCACGTACTCCGGCATGATGGACTCGTGACGACTGGAAGCCATCTGTTCCGGAGAGAGACGAAAAAGCTCACCAAAGGCAACGGATGCGCTCGGGAAGCGGTGGTGCAACTGGCGAAAGAAATCGGCAAGATGCCCGACATCTCCATCGAAGATCTCGTGAAGAAGAAACCACATGGTGATGAGCTGGCGAGCCTCAGCACGAACCGGCAGGGCGGCTGCCCAGCCGGAAACATCAAGGGCAGAACAAACGGCGGACGAATACTTGGTGGACGGGTGGTGCGCTGAAAGTTGCTGGTGAACCATGCCGACGGCCTGCCCGGACAAGTCCACCGCTGTAACGGATAGGGCGGGCTGGACGGTTAGTGCCTCATGAATGAAGGTGCCGTCGCCACAACCCAAGTCTGTAAGATGCTCGTAAGGAGTGTCGGCGATGTGAGACAAGACCGCTGGGAAAAACTTGCGCGCATGGAGCTGTCCGCTGCCGATGACGTTGCGCTCCCGGTTGACGCTTGGACGGGGCAAGTTGGATTGCGGCAAGACCCAATCCAAATCGCGGAAATACTCATCATAGGACTCAATGAGGCAGAATGCACCGAAGCGCTGGAAAACCTTATGGCCCAATTCAGTCGCAGTGAATCGCAGCGGTGTGGCCTCGTCGAGAAGACCGAGCGCGACGAGATAGCGGAGGAGCGACACAAGCTCGTCCGTGCGCCTGTCGCCGGCATCGAAGCTCAACCCACTGTTTGTGAGTGCATCAACGAAGCCACGCCGTCCCAAAAAACTGATCACAGGACAGGCGAATAAACCGCGCAATAATGAGATTAGTTCTTGGCGTGGATTATTCACGGGATGCCGCCGAACATTTGTATTCGGCCTTACTCATTGGCGTGTGCCATTGACGTAAAATGACCGTTTTCACGGCAGCAGCTTAGCATTGCGGCAAACCCCCTGTAAAGGGCGGTTGAAAAGTGCGGTGGGGGGCGGGGCGGTCCAAAAGTGCGGCATCCTGATAGAACAGGAGGATGTATCGCAACATGGGACAATGGACCGAGATTCGGCGGCGGGTGCTCGTGGAGGGTGTCAGTCCCAAAGCTCCCTCGAAAACGACTTCAACATGATGGTCGACTGGCTGTTCACCAAACGCAACAAATTCGATGTCCTCTGCAAGAAATACCCTGTCCTCCAACAGAAACGCGACCTCGTGATGGGATTCTACCAGTCCGTCGGATGCCAATTCGCCGGCCCCTGAAACTGCGAACCGGAACAAAACCAACCATCACTTCTGAGATTTTGACCTGAGCCCCTGAAACTGAACCAGCTTGAAAGTGAGTGTGTGCAGGGAGGATCAACTGTCAGGGAAACTGTCAGGGAAAAGCAGTGAAGGAGTACGTGCGAGTACTGGTGGAGTAGTAGGGGAGTAGCGCTTGATTCCGCGAGATTTGCTGCTATTTTACGCTGGAAAGGACCAAGGAAAAGGAGCGAGCCCTACCAGGGGCGGCATGCAGCACTGGGCGAGATCCGCCCGAGAATGCAACTGGTTCGCGCGAGTCCGCAACGTCGTCTGGCGGGAGCGGCAGGCGGATTCGTCATGATGGGCGGTGTGTCCATATGTTCAACCAGGGCGTGTTATTCCAAGGAAATGTGGATGCTGCCGTGGGAGGTGTTGATTCGCGATTCGGGGCCCGTTTCCGTTAACACGATTTGTTTGTGGGTTTTATCGCCGGTGACCGAGAGCGGCTGACGGGTGCCGTCCACCTTGATGTTTCCAAAGGATGTTTCGGCCTGAACCTTTCCTTTGGCACTTGCGGGCAAACGGACCTCCACTTTCCCGAAGGTGGTCCTCAGGTCAAAGCGATTTTCGTTTCCCGTCGCCGGGGCATAGGTGATCGAGCCGTTGCTGCTTCTCAGGTCCGCCTCGCCACCAGCCTCCCGCACCGTCACCGACCCGAAGGTCGTGCCGGCCCGCACGTTGCCCTTGGCATTTTCCACTTTGATCGTTCCATTGGAGTCCTCGACGGTCACGTTTCCCCCCGCCTCCCGCACCGTCACCGACCCAAAGGTCGTGGTGACCTGCACCGATTCGGTCACCTCGGCCACCTCGATCCCTCCGTTGCTATTGGTTGCTTCTACTTTTCCCCGGACCCCGTGCACCGTGACCCGACCGAACGTGGTTCTGGCATGGACAGTTCCTTCGACGTTTTCGAGGTGTACAGGCCCATTGGATGTGCGGGCCTCCACGGGCCCACGGTGCTCCGTCACGGTGACGCCGCCAAAAGTGGTCTCGACTTCAGCGGTTCCACTCAAACCTTTCAAGGTCACGGCGCCGTGCGAGGTTTTCGCTTTGACCCCTTGGGCTTCGGGGATTCGCACCTCAAACGAGCAGCCGCTGCCGCGCGAGCTTCGGGACACGTGGAAGAAAGGTATATGCACCTCAAACGGGAAGCTCTCGGAGCTGGTGGAACCTTCCGGAAATTCCGCCCAGATTTCCAAGATGTTGTCGGGACGCCGTTTGGTTTTGACGGCAATCTTTGTCAGGTTGGTCATGGCGGCCTCGGTGGTGTAGCCACCGGCTACAAGCTTGGCCGTCACCTCCACGTTGGTCAGGGCCGGATCGGCCACGACCGAAATGCTGCCGAAGGACGTGCGCACCTCCAAGCCGCTGTTGGCCACGTGCGGCAACGTCAAGTGACGTTCTTCGGTGGCCTGATTCAAATTGTTGAATACACGGAGGGGAGTGCAACTCACCGACGTGTTGTCGCCGCAACTGATAGCCCCCAACACGAGCAAACCTGCCATGCCACCGAGCAGGAGCTGGGACTGAAGTTTAGTTTTCATAGGTTGAGTCTACATTTGTCTTGCCTCTGATTGCACCGTTAAAAACGCGGCACCCGCCAAATGCCGGCGAGGCGGTCGCGCGGGCCGCGCGCCGGCGTGAGCACGGGCCACAACGCACCGTCTGCCAGTTCTGCTCCGCATTTCGCGCAGGTTTTGCGTTGCGCATTCACAAGTTTCTTCGCGTCAGTTCTTGCTTCCACTACCTACAGACGGGAAACGGCGCAAAGGTTACAGAGATTTGCGACTTATTCTGCCAGCGCCATAAACAGGCAACGGATTTCGTCGGCAAGCATGTCGGCCAGACAGTTACCTGCTGCGGCCTGATTGTCGAGGACCGCATCCATCAGCAGGTCACAAGTGAACTGATGAAATTCCTCACGCTGGCCGACTGGACGGGAATCGTCGAGACGGAGTTGTTCGCCGATACCTATAGAAGTTACGGTCTGGCGACTGTCCGGTATCCTGTGCTTGAGGTGACAGCGACCGTCGAACCGTTTGAGAATGGGAATGGTTATTCATTACAGGTTCACCGAGCAGGGAAGCCGCGCACCACTCGTAACAGTTGAGCTTCGACGCGCGCTTGCCCAATTGTCTGCGCCTCTGTTAATCTGTGCCGGCTACGCGAGGCATTACATGGCGAGATATTCGACGGCAAAGGAGAAGCAGAATGGCGGGGCGCGAACACAAGTCGCTCCCACAACGGAGAGGATCATGAAACAAGCCATCAAATTGTTCGAGCTGTGGCAGGAAACGATCGATGCCTTGACGCGCGACGGGCTGTTGCTGGGCAGCGTCGGCGCCGACGGCAAACCGAATGTGATGGCCATCGGATGGATGACGGGCGGCGCGATTTGGAGCAAGCCCATCATCATTGTGCTCGTCCGACCGAGCCGGTGGACCCACAGTCGGTTGGCAGAGGTCCCTGAGTTCACCGTCAACGTGTTGCCGCCCGACTTGGCGGAGGCGGTGCAGTATTGCGGGACGGCATCGGGCCGCGAGGGCGACAAGTTTGCCCACACGGGGCTGAAGCCTGTCGCCGCGCAGCGTGTCCGGGCACCCATCATCGAGCAGGGTCTGGTGCATTACGAGTGCCGCATCGTGCACACCAATGAGGTCATCCCCGCCAATCTCGCCGCGGACATCAAGGCATCGGCGTACCGCAACGGCGATTACCACCGCGTCTATTTCGGCGAGGTCGTTGCCGCCTACGCCGCGGCGGATGCGCGGGAACGATCGCGCCGCGCTTTGCTTTAGACCAACTGGAGAACCGACTCACGTCGACAACGAGAACCTCTCCGACCTGACTGACGAAACTGTCGTTGCCAGCGGCGGCACATCGCAGCCAAACGACAAACAAATTGCCGGCCACGCAACGAAGGCGATAAGATAACAAAGGTCAAAGAATCAGGAAAGGACGGTATCTATGGCATTCACACTGCAAATTGGAGACAAGGCTCCCGATTTCAAGCTGCCCGCCACGGACGGCAAGACCTACCGGCTCGCGGATTTCGATGACGCCAAGGTGCTGGTGATCTTTTTCTCCTGCAACCATTGTCCCTACGTGACCGGGTCCGACGAAGTGACCCGGCGAACGGCAGAACAGTTCATCCCTCAAGGAGTCAAGTTCGTGGCCATCAATTCCAACAGTGCGAATACCTACGCGGAGGATGACTTCACGCACATGGTCGCACGGATGAAGGAGAAGAAGTTTCCCTGGCTGTATCTGCGCGACGAATCGCAGAAGGTGGCGCTGGCCTACGGCGCGCTGCGGACGCCGCATTTCTACGTGTTCGACCGGTCCCGAAAGCTTATCTACACCGGACGCGGGGTGGACAATCCGCGTGATACCAGCAAGATGACCGTGAACGATCTGGAGAACGCGTTGCGGGAACATCTGGCGGGCAAGCCCGTGAGCAAGCCGATGACCAATCCCATCGGCTGCAACGTCAAGTGGGAGGGGAAAGACCAGCACTGGATGCCGGCCGAAGCCTGCGATCTCGTGTAGTGCTCAGTCAAAGTTGATTTGACGGGTGCATCTCGTAGCCGCAGCCCCGAAGGCATTCGGGGTAAACCTTTAGCCTGCGCACCCATAAAGGGCGCGGCTACACAGCAAATGAAGCGTCACGCAGCACTTAGGACGGGAGACGAGATCACAGCGAGTGAGCCGAATTACCACGTGGAACGTGGCGAGCCTCAAATGCGGATTCGAATTTCGTGGGAGAACGGCGAGGCGTTCGGCGTTCTGAACGACACGCCGAATGCTAGGAAGCTGCTCAGTGCTCTTCCGTGTTCATCCACCGCGAACACCTAGGGTGAGGAAGTCTATTGCAGCGTGCCTGTGAGCGCGGCCTTGGAACCTGACGCACAGCAAGTCGTGCCGCCGGGCACGATCCGCTTCTGGGTCCAAGGCAAATCGCTGGCAATCCCGTTCGGCCCGACCCCGGTTTCGCGTAGCAACGAATGCCGCCTCGTCACCAAGGTGAACCTGCTGGGTAAACTCGAAGGCGATCCTCGCGTGCTGAAATCCGTCCGTGATGGCGACGATATTCGGGTCGGGCTTGCCAATGAATAGTTGGCTCCGCCGCGGATCCACTATTCGCCGCGTGTGCTTCGAGCAGGTCAGCCGAGGGCGGGCATGTTCGCGGAGGGACAAGCCGTAGTCCTTAGAACTTGTCCGGAAACTCCTATGCGTTGTCACCCTGAGAGCAGCGAAGGGTCTCAGTCGTTCGGGAAGCTGCGGGAAAACCAGAGATTCTTCTCCCGCCAAGGCGGGATCAGAATGACAGGCTTTGGGGCAGGGGTTTCCGGACCAGTTCTAGGCTTTTTTGACGATGCTTGCCCAAACGGAGTCAAGAACCTTGGGCGAAACTTTCTCAAGCGTCCCGAGTTCCGGGGCGAATTGGGAAATGCGAAATTCCTGCAGGAGGGTGGCGAACCTGAGCAGATCGCAGGGTAATCGCTTGCCTGTCGGACCTGCCAGCTTCGCATCCAGGAACTCTTGGAAGGGGCGGACGGCTTCCCATTTCGACCGGTCTTTGGACGGGTCGAGTTTCAATCGCTCCAACCGCACGGACAAGGCTTGGAGATAGCGCGGGTAGCGCCGCCAGATATCTTCGCCACGCAGAAACCCGGGACGGAACAGGAAAGCGAGTTGATTCTCGATATCGATCAGCATGGCCGACACGGCAGCGCCCTTCTTTCGCAACTCACCCACTCTCTTCATGACCGTTGCCCTTGCGTCCATGATTCCGGCCAGGGTGCGGCCACGTTCCTGGGCGGTCGCGTAGAGCGCGGTGCGCGCCGCCTCGACACGGTATGCGAATGTCGCCGGGTCTCGCGGGTACGCACCGGAATCGTCACGCAGCGAATCTTCAATCGGCAGGTTTACAAAATCCTCGAGGGCGCTCTGGCTTTCGCCTGCCAGCGCGCTGAGGGACACTTGCAAAGAGGTTGGCAACGGCAATCGCCGTTCGAGCGACTCGACGAGGTGGGCATGCTGGACCCGGAACAGGCGTAGCAACCCGGCGACATGCTGTTCCCGGGCGAGTTGCGCGTCGAGGAAGAGCCGCACCCCAACGCTTCTGCCTTCATCGACGAACGCCGGGTACCCGAGCACCTCCTTGGGACCGGACCTCTCCAACACGATCCGTTCGGGCAACGGTCCCGAGTCCCAAGCGGTCATCCCGGTTCGATACAATCCTGAAGGCATCCAGAAAGACGACCGATCGACCTCGACCCCGTCGGCAATCTCCGCCGGCTTCTCCCTGATGAACCGCACCACCATGCCGTGGTCATCGAGCACGGCGATTTTCATGACGAGGTGTTCCGGCAGCCGGGCCACGTCGAAATCCGTTGGTCGTACAGCGACCCGTAATCGTTCGGTCAGGTAATCCGCCAGCGCATCCGTCAGTGGTTGGATTCTCGCGATGCGGCCTTCGGCCAGCCCGCGCAGGAAATCATCCATGATCTGCTGCACGGGATTGCACGCGGCGCGCAGGTCTTTCCGCAGCGAGCGGATCAATAGACGGACTTTCTCCGACAGCCAGCCGGGCACCAACCAGTCGGGCACCCAAGACGGCAGCGCCGCCAACAAACGCTGCGGACAACGCAACACGATACCGTCATCCGGTTCACCGGGAGCAAACCGGTAGCGAACCTCGAACGGATGCCCGTGAAACATCAATTGATCGGGGTAATCAGCGGGCGCAATCGGCTCGGTCTGCGGATACATCGCGTCTTCCATGGAGATGCCGATAATCTGGCCGTTCCGTTGCAGCCAGCGGTCGAGGTCCTTGGTTAAACAGACGTCGGCGGGCACCAACCGGTTGAAATGCTCGTACAACGCTTGCGGGTCGAGCAGGCTGTCGGGACGACGGAGTTTCTGTTCCAGATTCCGGATCGTCTGCAGCATCTGGCGGTGCGGTTTCAACCACGCGCCCCGGCTCCGCAGGTTGCCGGGAACCATTCCTTCGCGGATGAAAACCTCGCGCGCCACGTCGGGTCGGATCCGTCCGTAATGCACCTTACGACCGGTCAGGATCGTGAGCCCACCGCACGTCACAGACTCGCGGGCATAGACAAACCCTTGCTCGGTGCTCCATGCAATGTCGGAGTACGAAGAGTGACACAGATGCGGGGCGACCTTCTCCAGCCACTCCGGCTCGATGGCGGCCACGGTCCTGCCGTACAACTTGAGGGTCTCGACCAACGAGAACGCCACGACCCACGGCGGCGTCGCTTTGAACAGTCCCGAACCCGGGAAAATGTAGAACAGACGGTCCCGCGTGCCTTGGTATTCGGCTCGCTCGCCGCGTCGCCCGATGTGCATCGGAATGCCCGCCAGCACCGAGCGGAGGACCCGGTCGTAGAAGCAATCGTCATGAACGGTCTCGCTGATCCGGACTTTCCAGCGGAGTTCATCCACCACCACGTCCGCCAGCTCGCGAAACAGGTTCTGCCATTCCACCATGCGCCGGTGACTCACGAAATTGGATTTACACCAGCGGCGGAGGCGGGTGTTGGACTTCGTCTTCTTGCGCTGGGCCTGCCATGCGTTCCAGAAACGCAAGGCAGAATGAAAATCCGAGCGCTCGTCCTGCCATTGCCGATGCGCTTGATCGGCGGCGGATTCGTGTTCCGCGGGACGTTCTCGCGGGTCCTGAATGCTGAGTAACGCCGCCAGCACAAGGAGTTCGCTGACCACGTTTTCTTCGCGGGCCTGGACAATCATCCGAGCAATCTGCGGATCAACGGGGAACGTGACCAGTTCCCGGCCGAGATCGGTCAGGTTCTTCTTGTCGTCCAGCGCGCCGATCTCGAACAGCGTCTGGTACCCTTCGGCAACCATGATCCGCTGCGGCGGATTGATGAACGGAAAAGCATCGACCGGCGGCAGCCGGAGCACGGCCATCTGCAGGATCACGCCCGCGAGCGAAGCGCGGCGGATTTCCGGGTCGGTGAACGGCGGACTCTGTGCGAGCGCTTCCTCGCTGTACAGGTGGATGCAAAGACCTTCGGCCACGCGGCCGCAACGTCCGCGCCGCTGGCGGGCACTAGCTTGGGAGACAGGCTCGATTTGCAGCGACTGGATTTGCCGACGCGGCTGGTAACGATTGATGCGGACAAGGCCGGAATCGATCACATAATGGATTCCCGGAATGGTGATCGAGGTCTCGGCCACATTGGTCGCCAGAATGATTCGGCGGCGACCGCCGACCGTGAACACACGTTGTTGCTCGGCCAGAGTCAACCGGGCGAACAACGGCAGGATCTCGGTGTTCGCGTATTGTTTGCCACGAAGCACGTCCGCCGCGTCGCGAATCTCCCGTTCGCCGGGCAGAAACACCAGCATGTCACCATGCGGATCGAGTTCGTGGACCCATTGGATCGCGTGCGCCACCTGCCGCGCGACATCGGCGTCGGGATCCGGTGACGGCAGGAACACGTCTTCGATCGGGTACGTGCGTCCCTCGATGGTGAGCACCGGCGCGCCGTTGAAGAACCGCGAGAAACTCTCCACATCGAGCGTGGCCGAACTCACCACCACTTTCAGGTCGGGCCGTTTCGGCAGCAGGTTCTTGAGGTAACCGAGGATAAAATCGATGTTCAAGCTGCGCTCGTGGGCCTCGTCGATGATCAGCGTGTCGTATTGCAGGAGCGACCGGTCAGCGGTGGTTTCGGCCAGCAGAATACCGTCGGTCATGAACTTGATGACTGTTTCGTCCTTGGTCCGGTCGTCGAATCGGACCTGATACCCGATCTGTTGGCCGAGGTTGCACTGGAGTTCCTCCGCCACGCGGCGGGCCATGCTCACCGCCGCCAACCGCCGTGGCTGGGTGCAGCCGATCCGGCCAAGGCAACCGCGCCCGGCGGCAAGGGCCATCTTCGGCAACTGGGTGGTTTTGCCCGAGCCGGTATCCCCGCAAACAATGATGACCGTGTGTTTCTCCAGCGCTTCGAGGATCCGCTCTCGATGGGCGGTGATAGGCAGATCGTCCGGGAAGCGAACGTCCGGGCGGAAACCGGTCCGCCGTTTCCAGCGCTGCGTCGCGCGATTGAACTCAGCCTCCCATTGCCGCAACATCCGATCCGCTGGCTGACGCTGGCGGAGACGCTGTTGGATCTCGCGCGCCCGCCGCTGGAGCCGGACGCGGTCCATCAGCAGCAACTCGTCGTTGCCATCGAACACCCGGCTCAACACGGCAGCCGGTTCTGACTGACTCGTCTCCTTCATGCGAACGCAGCAAAATACCGAAGTGCAGGCACCGATGCGAATGGAATTCGGGGGAAGTAGGACAAGCGTCCAGCTTGTCCCGTTTCGACGACGGCCCGGTACCAACGCCGCTTGAGGATGCTCTGGCGAACATGCGAGTCATCGAGGCTGTAAAGCTGAGTGCCAGCCGTGGAACCTGGGTTTAGCGTTCAGTGTTCAGCCCCGAAAAGGATTCGGGGTAAACGTTCCGGGTTCAGGGCTCTGCGCCTGACGAATAGATCGACGTTGGAAGTTCAGCGTTGAACGTTGAGCGTTGAGGCGTATGGGTTCCGCCTTCATCCCTCATCATTCCGACTAACGAGAGCGAAGCGCATCGGCCTCCGCTTTTGCTTGGGAGAGTCTTCGCGTTTTATACTCGATTGAGCTGTTAAGGTCGGCAACCTGTTGCTGTATCTTGGCGGCTTGCGCTTGACAGGTTGCCAGTTTCGATTGAGCATCTTTTACGGCATCCGCATTGGTGCGGTACGATACGCTACCCGAGCCTCCTCCCCCTTGTGGGGCAGTTACGCGCGCGGTCATACGTCCAGCAAGATCGCGACGCTGGGGTTGCGCAGGAGTAGCCGTGGCAATCTGTGGAGGATTGCTAATTGTATTCTGGCATTCCGCAATGGCTCGTTGTGTATTCGCGAGAGCATCGATCAATCGATTCCGCTGGTCTTCCAAATCTTTCAATTCTCTCTCAAGTCCCTGTACTTTCTGCTGCGCCAGATAAGCTTCCATCAACGGCTTCTTCTCGCTCGGAGTCATCCAGGCATTGTTGAACTTGACCCCACCTTTTTCGACGTGAGCAAGTTCATCCCTGCATCCGGCAAGACGCTGTTGGACATCCCCCAGATATTTGGAGTTCGGATACTTCCCCATGAACGCGTTGTAGGCAGCAATCCCCCGCGCGTACTCGGCGGCGCTCAACTCTTGATTTGGATTCGATTGGAAGCGGCTCAATGCCTTGTACGCGCTCAGTTCCTCATTCTCCAACCGCTCACGCGCAGCTTGCACCTCCGGGGTTTCCTTGTCGATGGCCTTGATGTTCGACTTCGGGATGGATTCGCTGTGGATGATGCTGCGATTGTGATTAGCGACCCGAATCGTGACCTGGGTATCCGTTTCCGAGATGATTTCGCCCCGCACAACATCGCCGTTGTTCAGGGTGACCCTGTCTGCCCAAACATGCGGGACGAGAAATGATGCGCACAGCAATGCGATGCCAAGTGACTTCATGGCGCGCTCTTCTTGGAAGTGAAAACACTATGCCCGAGCCCCGGCAACAGCAAGGCATTTCGGGTATCAGTTATCAGTCATCAGTGGTCAGTTTTCCGCCTGCCGCGGGTCGCCCCGTGAATAGTAGGGCAGGCGTCCCGCCTGCCGGCGTTACGCTCCACGTCTCCCCCATCCCCACCGTCTTCCCTCGTCCCACTATATTGACTCTGTTAATCTGTGCCCGTTAGCCTGACCTATTCACGAGACGCTCAGATTTGCGACAGGGTGTGACCACGCGAACCCTCACCCTGACCCTCTCCATTAGAAAGGGAAGGGGAAATCTCCTCTCCCCGCTTGCGGGGAGAGGATTAAGGTGAGGGGCCGTTCGCTCGCGTAAAGATTCGTGAATAATCCGGGTTAGGCGAGGCGTTTCATGGCGCGATATTCGACGGTGAAATAGATGCAAACGTATTGAAAAGCGAGCGCGATGCAGAAATCAGCATGGCAAGTACAACAAGCCCTCACCGCTTCGCACCCAATCAATTTGTTTTATGTTGAGACCTGACTCTTATTCCTCTGCGTGGAGTGGGTTTTGGCCTTGACTTTGAGGATCACGGTCCCTAACAGCGTTGATCCACCATGCGGAGGATTCTTTTGATCGTCTGTTGGGCATTGTGGATAGCATCCGCTTCTGCGCAGGAAACCGCATACATTCTCAGGCAGTCCACGAATATAGTTGTCGCCGGTACCAGCGTGACGTTGCGCGCAGGGGACACAGTGAAGGTGGTCGCGCTAACCCAGGAAACCGCGATGATCAAAGTGCCGTTGCCAGGTGGGCAGGCCGGCTCCTGCATTGTGCCCCTCCAGTTGCTGCAGAAAACCAGCATCGCCCCGGCGCCCCCGGTTCCGCCAAGCCTTCCGCGTGCCTCGTCACCTGCCCCCGCCGCGTTTCCGCTACCGACAATCTCCCCAGCGCCAGCAAGAGCGG